>JANOBY010000668.1:0-1740 GCA_031411935.1 Planctomycetales bacterium
GGATCCACCGCCGGCCGTCCTCCTCGATCAGGTCGAATGCCGCCTTGGGGCCCCAGCTCCCGGGCTTGTACCCGTGCGGCGGCACCTTGCTGGCCAGCCAGCCCTGCTCGATCGGGTCGATGACGGCCCACGCCGCCTCCACCTCGTCGCCGCGGATGAACAGCGTCTGGTCCCCGAGCATGCTGTCGAAGATCAGCCGCTCGTAGGCCTCCGGCGGCTCGACGTTGAACGTCTCCTTGTACAGGAAGTCGAGCTTCACCGACTTGATGTTCATCTGCCCGCCGGGCACCTTCCCGTTGATCCGCCAGATCACGCCCTCGTCCGGCTGCACCCGGATGATCAGGTCGTTCGGGTAGACGGCCGTCTCGCACTGCTTCTGGAACAGCGTCAGCGGCGGGCTGCGGAACCGCACCACGATCTCGCTCACCTTCTCGCTCAGGAACTTGCCCGTCCGCAGGTAGAACGGCGTCCCGCTCCACCGCCAGTTGTCCACGAACAGCTTCATGGCCGAGAACGTCTCGGTCCGGCTCTCGGCCGGGACGCCCTTCTCCTTCGTGTACCCGTCGGACTTCTGCCCGGCGTGCTCGCCGGCCGAGTACTGCCCGCGGACCGTGAACTGGTCGACCTGGTCGGCCCGGATCGGGCGGATCGACTTGAACACCTTCGTCTTCTCGTCCCGGATGCTGACCGCGTCGAGCGACGTCGGCGGCTCCATCGCCACCAGCGCCAGCAGCTGGAAGATGTGGTTCTGGACCATGTCGCGGGTGGCCCCGCTCTTGTCGTAGTACCCGCCGCGGCTGCCGACCCCCAGCGTCTCGCTGACCGTCACCTGGACGTGGTCGATGTACTTGTAGTTCCAGATCGGCTCGAAGATCGAGTTGGCGAACCGCAGCACCATCAGGTTCTGGACCGTCTCCTTGCCGAGGTAGTGGTCGATCCGGAACACCTGGCTCTCGCGGAAGTGCTTGTGGAGCTGGGCGTTCAACGCCTGGGCGGAGGCCAGGTCGGTGCCGAACGGCTTCTCGATGATGATCCGCCGCCAACCGGCGGCCGGCTTGGTCGCCGCCGCCGCCGGGTCGTCCGCCCGCCGCCCGAGCGTCGCCGCGTGCTTGCCGAGGTTCTCGATGACCGGGGCGAACGTCTCCGGCGGGGTCGACAGGTAGAACAGCCGGTTGTTGGCCGTCCCGTGCGTCGCGTCGCACATCTCCAGCTTCTTGGTCAGGGCGGCGTGGGCGTCGGGCGACCCGTAGTCGCCCTGCTGGTAGTAGACGCAAGACTCGAGCTTCTTGAGGATGGCCTGGTCGACCGGCTTCGTGCGGGCGAACTTCTCGACGGCCGTCCGGAACTCGGCCCGGAACGCCTCGTCGGTCATCTCCGACCGGGCGAACCCGATGAGGGCGAACTTCTCCGGCAGCAGCTTCTCGCGGGCCAGCTCGTACATGCCCGGCAGCAGCTTGCGCTTCGCCAGGTCGCCGCTGGCACCGAAGAGAACCAAGGCACACGGGGGGGCGGAGGGCATGAGGGAAGTCCTTTCCTGGGCCGGGGCGTGTGGTCCGGTTTGAGCCCCCGGGGCGAGGATTTGATAACTGGCATCGGTGTTCGTGTAAAGGCTGACCGCTCTCATCGTTGGGGCGGACGCGGCGACACAGGCGTCGAGATCATCCTCACGCCAGGGGCTTAGCCCCCAGGTTCCTCCGAACGTCGGGCGACACCAGTGCGGTTGCGGCACCCGGTCCGCAC
>JANOBY010000669.1:0-5296 GCA_031411935.1 Planctomycetales bacterium
GCACAAGCTGCACGTCATCCGCAACGGGGTCGACACACGGCGTTTTGCCCCCGAGCCCGCCGCGCAGGCGCGCGCCGCGCTTGGTATTGCCGCCGCGCCGGTGCTGCTTTCGGTGGGCAACCTGGTCGAACTGAAAGGCCACCACATCGCCGTGGCCGCGCTGCCGTTGCTCCTGCGCAGCCACCCCCGCGCACTGCTGGCCGTCGTCGGTGAAGGCGTCGTGCAGGAGGTGGTTGAGGATCTTGCGGTTCAGCTCGGTCTTCGTCCGGTAGTCGGACATGAACCGCTGGCCCGGCCCCACGCGGTCTTCCCAGGAGTTCGCGGGCGGGTAGCCCATGCGGATGGCCAGGGTGCGTCGGCCTTCGAGGTCGTCGGGCATCTCGTGGGTCTGGCGGTCGAACATGACCTGGAGGCGGTGCTCGACCCGTCGCAGGAAGCGGTAGGTGTCCTCCATGATCCCCCGCTCCTCGGGCGAGATGCAGCCGATCCCCTCCAGCCGCGAGATCGCCATGAGCGTGTTGGCATGACGGACCGAGGACTCGGCCCCTCCGTGCAGGAGCTGGAGGAACTGGACCACGAACTCGACGTCGCGGATCCCTCCGCGGCCGGTCTTGACCTCGCGCTCGTCGCCGCCGGCCGCGTGGGTTCGGGCCTCGATGCGGCGCTTCATGGCCTTGATCTCGCCGATCTCGTTCGCCCCCAGGTAACGACGGTGGACGAACGGGGCGATGGCCGCCATGAAGGCCTCGCCCAGCGAGAGGTCGCCGGCGATCGGGCGGCACTTGAGCAGGGCCTGGCGTTCCCAGGTCCGTCCGGTGGTCTCATAGTAGCCCAGGGTCGCGGCCAGGGGGCGGGCCAGAGCGCCCTGGTCACCTTCGGGCCTGAGCCTCATGTCCACCCGATAGGCCTGCCCCATGGCCGTGTGGTCGGACAGGGAGCGGACGATCGCGCCTCCGACCCTGGCGAAGAACTCGGCGGTGGTGATCGGCCTTGGGCCGTTCGTCTGACCGTCCTCGTCGTACAGGAAGATCAGGTCGATGTCCGACGAGTAGTTCAGCTCCTGCCCGCCGAGCTTGCCGAGCGCCAGGACCACGAAGCGTGCGGGCTGGCCGTCGGGCCGGATGGGCTCCCCGTGCCGTGCCACGGTCTGGGCCCTCGCCAGCCGCGTGGCGGCCTCCACGCAGGCGTCGGCCAGGTTGGAGAGGTCGAGCGTGATGAACTCCAGGGGGTGCCCCTTCACGAT
The DNA here is from genome assembly GCA_031411935.1 of Planctomycetales bacterium. Taxonomy (GTDB): domain Bacteria; phylum Planctomycetota; class Planctomycetia; order Isosphaerales; family Isosphaeraceae; genus JAQGHR01. The sequence goes on from JANOBY010000669.1 coordinate 1,244, forward strand.
GTCGTTGTAGCCTATGCGGAGCATCTCGCGATGACGGAGGCGGCGAATGGCCAGTGCGGCGGCCTCGTCGCTGGGGCATTGCTGGAGCTCGCTCCAGAGCGATTCGATGAGCTCCGGCCGGTCTCGACGCTCGGCCCCCTGCCGCAGCCAGTCCAGCACGCCGGGGTCTCGGATGATCAGCTCGCTGAAGTACTGGCTCGTGCTCAGGAGTTGCACGAGGACGTCGGTCGTGCGCGGATTGGACGGCAGGGACGCCAGGGCCTGGATCCCGGCCGGGCCCGACGACGCGAATCGCTCAAGGTTCGTGAGCGCCATGCCGGGGTCCGGGCACTGGGGCAGGAGCACGGAGAGCTGGGCGAGGATGGCGTCGAAGACCTCGCGAGGGAGGCCCGACGCGGCGAGGTCCCTCAGGTCGCGCACCGCCCGATCCGTGTCGCGCACGCCCAGGTCGCCCAGCCAGAGCCTGGTGGCCACGGGGTTGGCCAGCATCTTGGCGAACGGGACGTCGGCCTCGATCCGGGAAGCGGGACTCATCCATCACCTCCCCTGGATCGAGCGAGAGAGTCGCGGCCGATCACGGCTGGGTCGCATGCTGGAGGTGGCGGAAAATGGCCTCCACGTCGCCCCTCGTGACGCCCAGAAGGCTCGCGATCGATCGGTCGTCGGCCCCGGGATGCATGAGCGGCAGGACGCGGGGCGCGAGCGTCCTCAGTCGTTCGGGAAGAGGGGGCTTGGGGACGTGCTGGCGATGCTCGGCCCACGGGTCGCCCAGAGGCTCGAAGTCCGCATCGAGCCAGTACTGACGGCCCCCTTCGCGGAGGAGCCTCGCGAGCCAGCTTGCAAAGCCCGAGGCGATCAGCCGGGGGGCGGTCCCCTGCTCGTCGTCGCCGGAGACGAAGATCGGGCAGTCGCCGCCCGGCCATCGGTAGCCGAGGTCGATGCACACGGTCTCGCGACCTGGGTTGCCCAGCTCGAACCAGCTCTCGGGCTGCACCACGAGGTTGGGCACGGGGGCGAACGGGATCATCGGGCCGATCGCCGTGAGCGGGTGGATCAGCGGGCCATCCTTGTAGAGTCCGTCCGAGATCCTCTGCCAGAGCTTAAGCGACTCGGGCAGGGCGAACCCGTATCGCCGCTCCCAACCGCGAATCTGGCGCACACCGGCCCCGGCTCGCAGGGGCTCGTCGGACTCCGTGAAGAAGGCCCGTTCCCATCCCGAGGCCGAGGGGAGGGCCTCCGCACGCAGGCCGACGTGCTCGGCCCATCGGGCGACCCGCTGGCGGAACCGGGCGTGGCCGGCGGTCATGCGCCGAGCCCGATGAGGTCCGTGGTCATCACCTCGCCGAAGAGCGTCATGGCCGAGACCTCCGTGATGGTGATCGGCAGGAGCTGGCCCGCCTGGCGTTCGTTCCCGTCGAACACCACGATCCGGTCGCATGCGGTCCGCCCGGTCATCTGGGTCGGGCCGAACCCGTCGCCGTGACGCAGGGCGCTCTTGCTCGGCCCTTCGACCAGGATCTCCAGGGTCCTGTCCCGGAAAGCCTGATTGTCCTCCAGGCAGATCGCCGTCTGGACGGCGAGCAGGTCGTTGTTGCGCCTCTTCTTGACGGCCTCGGGGATGTCGTCGGCGAAGAGGTCGTCGGCCTTGGTGCCGGTGCGGGGGCTGTACTTGAAGATGAACGAGTTCTTGAATCGCCACTTCTTGACCATGGCGACCGACTTCTCGAACGACTCCTCGGTCTCTCCGCAGAAGCCGACGATGAAGTCGCTGGACACCGCCACGCCGGGAATGGTCGCGTAGATCCGGCCCATCATCTCGTCGTACAGGGCCGACGTGTACATCCGCTTCATCCGCTTGAGCATCTCGTCGCAGCCGCTCTGCGCGGGGACGTGCAGGTAGCGGGCGACCTTGGGCAGGTCCCTCACGGCCTGGAGGAGGTCGTCCGTCATGTCGTTCGGGAAGTTCGTGATGAACTTGATCCGCACGAGTCCGCCGATCTCGTGCAGGCGATGCAGGAGGTCCGACAGTCGCGTGGTGCGGCCGTCGGGCTCGCGGAACTTGTAGCTGTTGACGGTCTGGCCCAGGAGCGTGATCTCCTTGACCCCCTGATCGGCGAGCTGCCGGGCCTCGGCCACGATCGCGTCGGGGGGGCGGCTCTGCTCGGGCCCTCGCACCGACGGGACGATGCAGTAGGTGCAGAACTTGTCGCAGCCCATCATGATCCGCACGAAGGCCTGATGCGGGGACGGCCTCATGGCCGGCTCGCGAAGGGGGTCGTACTCGGCGAAACTCTCGGTCACCGTGTCGCGGCTTCCGCCGGTCCGGGCCAGGCTCACGGCCATCTGGGGGGCCTTCTCGGCCCTGGCTTTTTCCAGAAGCTCGGGGACGCGGGCGAGCTGCCCCGGGCCGACCACGATGTCGACGTGACGGGCCCTCTTGAGGATCTGGCCCTGATCCTTCTGGGCCATGCATCCGAGGACGCCGATCGAGACCTCGGGGCGTTCGGCCTTGATGTTCTTGATGCGACCGAGGGCCGAGTAGATCTTGTCCTCGGCGTGCTGGCGGACCGAGCAGGTGTTGTAGAGGATCGTGTCGGCGAGGTCGATGTCCTGCGTGAGGACGTACCCGTCCTCGCGGAGCTTCGCCACGACCAGCTCGCTGTCCAGAAGGTTCATCTGGCAGCCGACGGTTTCGATGTAGAGGCGCTTCGGCCTGGCGTCGTCTCGCGCCTGCGGTTCGGCCATCGCCGGGGCTCCTGGCAATCGGTTCGGGACAATCCGAAATTGTAGCGTTGAGCCCGGTGCTTGGAAATGGAAGAGTTCCCTTCGGACATGCAGAGGGCTCGCCGGGATCGTGGTTGAGGGGGCCTTGCCGGCGGGGGAATTCCCGGTGAGAAGGTCCGCCACAAATGGGTTCGTTTTCCGCCCGAAGGCCCGATATTGGCTTCGTTTTGGGTTCGTTTTGGCTTCGTTTTGCCCCCTCGTCCGACCCTGTATCGCCCCGTCTGCGTGACCCAAGTCGTTCCCCGACGTCCACATGGGCGGAATTCTGCCCTGGCGGTATGCGGCTCAAAATGGGTTCGTTTTGCAAAATCATCTTTTCGCGAATCCCCGGTCCCCCGATGATCGGGCCGTGCCCGCGCCTGAGGTTCGGAATGTCAAAGAGCCGGCGGGATGCTCAAAGGCTCCTCGCCTCTCGATAGTATCGAATCGCCCCCCGGTCTCGATCGTCGCGGGGCGGGACTGCGGCCCCGAATGCGGCAACGCGGGCTGATGCTCTCCTGCGTGGTCGGCGAGCCCGCTCGCGCCTTCGCGTGAAACGCGGGCTCGCGCCCTTGGTCAGGAAGGGGCCCAGGGGATAGATTGGTCCTGCGAGATGTTCACGTCCCCTGTCAGGATCTGCGATGCCCAGCCTTCGAGTCGGCTCCCTGAATCTGCACTATGAAGAGATGGGCCGGGGGACGCCCCTGGTCTTCATCAGCGGCCTGGGCGGGGACCATCGCGCCTTCAGCGTCCCCATGCGTCACTTCGCCCTGGGCTACAGGGCGCTGGCGCTGGACAATCGGGACGTGGGGCTGAGCGATCGCGCCGGGGCCTCTTACACGACCGCCGACATGGCCGACGACGTGGCCGGATGGCTCGCCGCCCTGGGGGTCGAGGGGGGGGCACATATCGTGGGGCATTCCCTGGGCGGGCTCGTGGCCCAGGAGCTTGCCCTCCGCCATCCGGGGGTCGTGCAGTCGCTCGTCCTGGCCTCCACGCACGCCGGGGCGGAACCCTGGCGGATCGCCGTGCTGGAGTCGTGGATCCTCATGAGGAAGCTCGCCTCGGGCGCGGCGGATTTCTCCCGACTCACGCTTCCGTGGCTGGCCGCACCCCCTTTCTATCGTCAGACGGCCCAGATCGAGGGGCTCGTGCGGTTCGCCGAGCGGAACACCACGCCGCAGGACGCCCAGGCGTTCGAGAGGCAGGCCCGCGCCGCGATCGGCCACGACACTCGCGATCGGCTCGGGCAGCTCTCGGTACCCACCCTCGTGCTCGTGGGCGAGCTGG
>JANOBY010000670.1:0-4343 GCA_031411935.1 Planctomycetales bacterium
GACGCGCGGCCCGGGCCCTGGCCGACCTGGGCGACCCGCCCCGGACGATCCTGACCATGGCCCTCTACGAGGGGAAGACCCAGGAGCAGATCGCCCGCGACACGGGCCTGCCCCTGGGCACCGTCAAGACCCACGCCCGCCGGGGGCTGATCCGCCTGAGGCAGATCCTGGGCGTCCCCGCCGACCTCTCCGCGCGGGAGGCCCGATCATGAACGAGACTCAACGCCCATCGCCGGCCCCCGAGGACGACCGGCTGGACAGGCTCGCCGACCGCGCCCTGTTCGACCCCGGCGAGCCCGTGATGGCCACGGACGACCTGGCCGAGGCCACCGAGCTTGAGCTTGCCGCCTCGGCCGCATACCTCGCCATGGCCCCCCCCGCGCACGCGGGCGGGCCCTTGCCCGAGGCCGTGAGGGCCCGCGTGATGGCCGACGCCCGCAGGTACTTCGCGGGCGTGCCGACCCGCCCCCGGATCGCGGCCCCCGGGCGAGGCCGGGCGGCTTCCCTGATCGCCTCCGCCGGCTGGGTCGCCGCGGCGGCGAGCCTCTTCCTCGCCTTCTGGGCCTGGAAGCCCGCCCCGATCGCCTTGCCCATGACCCCCTCAGAGCAGATGCAGGAGCTGAGCCGGGCCTACCGCCCGATCCGGCTCTCGGCGACCGATCACCCCCTGGCACGCGGCGCGGGCGGCGAGCTGATCTGGAGCGGCGACCGGCAATCGGGCTTCCTGAAGCTCCAGGGCCTGGCCGAGGTCGATCCGAAGAAGGGGGCCTACCAGCTCTGGATCTTCGACCGAGACCGGGACGCCCGCTACCCGGTCGACGGCGGCCTGTTCGGCGTGGACGACGCGACGAGGCCCACGATCATCCCCATCCGCGCCTCGGTGCCGGTGAGGGAGCCCACCCTCTTCGCCATCACCCTGGAACCCCCCGGCGGAGTGGTCGTGTCCGACCGCAAGCGGATCATGCTCACGGGAACCCTGCCCCCGACCGCCGAGAAGCCCCCGGAGGACCGTCCAGCCCCGTCGGTCGCCCCATGAGCGGCGCACCGGTTCGTCCCCCCTCGGAAGGCCCGAAATTGGCTTCGTTTTGGGTTCGTTTTGGCTTCGTTTTGGGTTCGTTTTCCCGTGACCACCCGCCCGGTTCCCACCCACTCACGCGACCCAAACTGTTTCCCGATCGGCACATCCGCACGATCTCGTCCCGAGCGCAGGTCGCCCAGATTGGGTTCGTTCTGCAAATTCACGTTTTCGCGCAAAGCCGGTCCCCCGGTCGTCGGGCGGTGCCCGTCCCGCGGGTCCGGATTGTCAAGGAGCCGGGGTGGTGTTCGATGGCCCCACGCCTCCCGATAGTATCGAAGAGATCCCGGCCCCCGATCGCTTGAGGGCCGGGCGATTCCCGGAATCACAGCGATTCCCTTAAGGGCGAGGCGGATCCCCCCGTGGAGCGGGCGTCCATGGCCGCCTATCAAGGGTTCTGGCGGGCAGAGACGCCCGCCCTACTTGATGAAGACTGCGATGCGCGTCGGGGATCCGCTCTAGCTGATCAGGACCGTGGGGCAGCCCATGACGATGGTCCCTCCGTGGGCGGTGAGGTCGCCCAGGCGGGCCGCGGGCATCCCTTTGATCAGGACCTTGAAGCTTCCCATGGCGATCACGTCGGGCGGCCCCACGCACACGGCCATGTCGCCCACTCGCGCCGCGGGGAGCCCGCCGATGAGCACGGTGATCGCCCCGGGGGGCAGGATCGGCCCGCCCACGTGGGGGATCGGGGGCACGGCGGGCGTGACCATCGGGCACACGTGCATGTCGGAGATGCGGGCGGCGGGCATCGGCATGGCGGGGGCTCCTTCTCGGGTCAGATCGTGGGACGGAGACGCGCGGAACCTCTCATTTCATTTCATTCCCAGGTGTCCCGAAGTCGCGAGGACCCCGCGGGGCGGGGGGGGGCGGTTGGCAGGGTGGGGCTTTTGGGCGGTGCCGGCGCGGGGGCGATGGGCTGCCAGTGGTCCTTGCCCTCGGCGATGGCCAGGGCGATGTCGCGGAAGGCGGCGTAGCGTTCGGGGGCCTTCTCGGGCGAGGCGATCACGCCCGAGACCATCACGGCGGCGGCCACCCCGCGGGCGGTCAGGTCGGGGCCGGGGGGCACCTCGGGCACGCCCTTGGGCGCGAGGCTCCCGCCGCTCCAGAACGCGGCGAGCGAGGCGCACCCGGCGGGCGTGCCCACGGCCGCCTCGCCCGCCTTGCCGCACTCGCGGCGGTTCTCCTCGGTCGGGTCATTGACCCACGCCTCGGCGGCCTGGATCGCCAGGGCTTCGGGCGTGGAGGCCCCCGGCCTGGGGGCGTTGGGCGCCATCCGGGCGCACCGGCACGCCCACCACACGGCCTCGCGTTTGGGCAGGGCGAACGCCAGGTAGCGGGCGGCGTCGCCGTACTTCGCGGCCCCCATGAGCGCGTCGAGGAACGCCCGGGGCGTGGGCTCGCCCGGTCCCGCCGGAAGGTCCACCTCGGCGGGGTCGATCCCGGCCAGGCGCGCGGTCTCGGCGACCGGGGGCAGGGGGTCACGAGCGTCGGCCGGGCGAGTCATGGGGGGAGTCCCTCGGGATCGAAGAGTGTCACGCAGAGGACGGGGAGGGGGAGAGGGAGGATTTCGGATGGACAGATTCCCGATCCCGGATTCTGTCTCCTCCGCGTATCCTCCGCGGCCCCGGCGTGAAGCGAATTCTCACAGCCAATCGGATCAGCCGATCATCGTGATCCCGCCGCCCATCTGCAACATGGCGTCGCCCTTGATGGTCGTCATGAGCCCCTTGACGTCGGTCATCATCGTGCCTTCCACCTTGATCGTCATCCCCTTGATCGTCACGCCCATCTGGTCGATCTTGATCGAGCTCTGGCCCACCTTCAGCTCGATCGACTGCATGGCCTCGGTCTCGCTCTTGCCCAGGTTGAGCTTGGTGGTCTGGTTGCCCATCTTGATCGTGAGGGCGTCGTTGCCCATGTCGATCGTCACGGCGCGGTTGCCGGTCTTGATGGTGTGCGTATCGTTGCCGGTCTTCACGTTCACCGTGCGGTTGCCGGTCTTCACGTTGTGGGTGTCGTCGCCGGTGTCCACGTTCACGGTGCGGTTGCCCTGCTTGACGGTCAGGGTCTCGTCGCCGGTGTTCACGGTGGCGGTTCGGTTCTTGTGGACGGTGAGGGCCTGGCTGCCGTCCGCGGCGGTGGGGTCGCCGACGGTGATCGTCTGGTTGTTGAAGACCGCGATCGTCTGGTCGCCCTTGTCCTTCTTGGAGAACCCGACCTTGAGGGTGTCGTTATTCTCGACCACGCGGTCGAAGTTCTTCTCGGCGTGGAAGTAGACCTGCTCGCTGTCCTTCTTGTCCTCGAACCTCAGCTCGTTGAAGGTCTCGGGGTCGCCGCCCAGGGTGCTTCGGCTCTTCATGCCGCTCTGGGTCTTGTTGTCGGGCAGGGTGTAGGGGGGCATCATGTCGGCGTTGTACACGCTGCCGACGACGATCGGGCGGTCGGGGTCCCCCTCCTCGAAGGCCACGATGACCTCCTGCCCGATGCGCGGGATGTGGATCATGCCCCAGTTCTTGCCGGCCCAGGGCGTGCCCACGCGGACCCAGCAGGAGCTGTTCTCGTTCAGGGTGCCCTGTCGGTCCCAGGGGAACTGGACCTTCACGCGTCCGTACTTGTCGGTGAAGATCTCGTCGCCCGAGGGCCCCACGACCACGGCGGTCTGCGTGCCGTGGATGGTGGGCCGGGGCGTGTCCCGTCGCGGGCGGAACGGCAGGGCCAGGGGCAGGCAGGTGAACGAGTTGGTGTAGGCCAGCTCGGCCTCGCCGCCCGACCGGTAATCGCCCGAGAGCCGGGCGGAGTGGGTCACGGCGGTCACCAGGTAGTCGCCGTCGGCGTCGAAGTGCCGCTCCAGGGTGAACTTGTGGCCGCTGATCAGGTACCGGCACACGCTCTGGCCGCGGATCGTGAGGCCCGAGGCCGTCTCCTCCTGCATCCGGAGCCCGGCGGTGCGCACCTTGTCCTGGGAGATCTTCTGGAGGTCCGAGGCGCGGTCGCCCCCGCCCGGGCTCACGCCGTCGAACCTCTGGGCGTAGGCGCCCGGGTAGTCGTAGATCTCCAGCCGCTCGTTCGAGCCGACCTTGAGGTTGTGCGAGACCGTGCCGGCGCTCACCGACGCCTGCGCCGTCTTCTCGGCGTCCAGGTGCTGGCCGGGCAGCTCGAAGCAGTGGTCCCAGAGGGTGACCTTGCCCGACCGCAGCTCCTGCACCTTCTCCCACGCGGTGATCCGGTCGGCCTGGCGGCCACCGACCTCCGAGAGCTCGTAGGG
>JANOBY010000671.1:0-10622 GCA_031411935.1 Planctomycetales bacterium
ATGGGCGGCGGCGGGATGGGCGGCGGCATGCGTTCCATGCCGGTCGCTCCCCAGGATCCGACCGATGCCCTTGAGCAAAAAAAAAGCTTCTGAATGAGGCCATGAGGCCCAGAGCGAAAGCCCGGCCTTCCCAACCTGCTCAGACCACGAAGGATCGGAGCGCCCCAGGCGCCTCCGGTCCTTCGGCCGTTTCCAAACCTGCGACGCCCAAATCGTCGGCTGCCTCGGGTTCGGCCTCCACGGCAAAGCCGGCACCGAGCCTCAAGTTCGAACCTCCGGCCGACTGGGATGCGTTCTTCAAGGGGATTCCGGATGTCTCCGAAGCTCAGATCCTGCTCGACGTCGATGCCCTGCACGACCGCAACGACCTGGTCGGGATCGAAAAGGCGTTGAAGGCCTATCTCAAATACCACGGAAAGCACGCCGCGCCCTGGATGTACCAGCAGCTCGCGACCGTGATGGAGATGAACAAGCGCGACCCCAAGGAGATCAAGATCGCCTACGGATGGGGGGCCATGCTCGCGCAGAAGAGCAAGGACTGGGTGGCCCTGATCGCCGCGGCGGACCAGTTCCTCCTTCACAAGTATGACGAGGTAGAGCTGCCCGCGAAGCGGGGCGAAACGATCCGTCTCCGGTTGTCCGACCTCCTCGATCAGGCCATGGCCGCCGCGCCCCACCGGGCCGAGCCCGTGCTCATGGGCCTCGTACATGCCGAGAACCTCTCCGATCCCCAGAGGATGGGGGATGCCGCCGATCGGATGCTCTCCCTGGGCTGGCCGGGCAAGGATGCGGTCTGGCGGACCGAGATCCCCAAACGGGTTCGCAACCTCGCGAAGAAGCTGAAGGAAAACGGACGCGGCTCCGAGGCGCTCACGCTCTTGAACCGATTGCCCGAGATCGAGTCGCGGGACCTGATCGTCCGCCTGACCTGGACCGGCGATGCGGCCCTCGAACTCTCGGTCGAGGAGTCACTCGGGGCCACGTGCGACCACTTCACCCCGCGAACCGTGTTCGGAGGCTCGTTGATCAAGGAAGGGCGAGGCCGTGACAAGGAGGCTGTCTACGTCTGCCCGCGCGCCTTCGACGGAGATTACGTGATCCGTGTGAAGGTCCTTTACAACGACGAGAAGAAGCCCGCCCAGACCGCGAAGCTCGAGATCATCACCCACGAGGGGGGCGACGACGAGAAGATCCTCGACCGCACGGTCTCCCTGACCCGGCCGCAGCCCGTGACGGTGAACCTCCAGGGCGGTCGGCGAAAGGAAGTTCTCCCGTACCGAGCGCAGGATGGGATCCAGGCCCCGAAAGCAACCGAAGCCAAAGCTGCCGAGCAAGACAAGGCGTCCAATCCTCAACCGATTCGCTGAACGGGCGTGACAGTGGGCGACGTCGGGGAGGACTCGCTCGCCCTGGTCGGGCTGGCGGATCGTCCCAGGCCGATCCGTTGGAACTCGGCGACATCTCTGAGCAGCAAGATCTCGCCCCCGATTCACGAAAGGGCCCCGGAAGTCGGGATGGACTTCCGGGGCCCTCGTCAATTCCGCGTTCGATCAGGATGAGCCTGCTCTCAAGCCGGGATGGATCACGGTTCCGGATCGGCGGCCGGCTCGGGGTTGGCCTCGGTGGGGGCGGCAGGAGGAGTGACCGGTGGGGCTTCGCCGTCGGGCGACACGTAGCCGAACTTCGGAGCGTCGTCAGCCCTCAGGTTACGAGGTTGCACCCGCCCGGCCTCTCTCAGGCACAGGACGAATCCGGATTTCGTCCCGAAGTACATCCGGTCATTGATGTCATTCGTGAGGGCGAGTTCATACTCCCGCAGATCGAGCCCGGCCCGCTCCCTGGTGTCACGAGGGGTCATGAGCATCTTGCCCGCGTTGCGGTCGAAGACCGCGAGGTCGCGGTTTTGCGACAGGAAGTAGGCGCGATTCTCGGTGCCGGCGATCAGCCGCCCTCCGCCCGTGTTGCCGCTGCGCTTGACCTCGCCCGTCTCCGCGTCGATGGCCATGATCCTGCCCGCCGTGTTGATGGCGATTACGGTGTCGCGATCCACCAGGGGTTCCTGGTCCAGGGGGGCCCCCGTGGCGACGGTCCACTTGGTCTCGCCCCGGTACAGGTCGATCCCGTAGAGGGTCCTGTCCATCGACGGGACAATCAGCGTACGCGTGCCGTGGGTTCCCAGGGAGCCGACGACGGGGCCGCCGGTCAAGTAACGGAAGAGGACCGAGGGCGGCTTCTCGACGGCCACGTACACGCGGCTATCATGGCTGGCAAAGGCGACCACTCGCCCGGCGGGGACCGGCCTCGCCGTGATCGCCCCGTTGGTCTGCCAGGCCCAGGCGAAGGTGCCGGCCGAGCGCCCCGGGGTTTTGTCCTTGGAATGGTCCCGGGCGTTGTAGGCAACGAGCTTGCCGCTGGCTAACCCAACCATGACCACTTCCTCGGTCGCTGCGGTGGCCCCGACCGCGGTGGCCTCCATACGCGTCTTCCAAACGACTCGACCCGTCTTCTTGTCCATCGCGATCATCGTCGGGCCGTTGGTCACGAAGACCTCGGTGGAGTTGACCGATACCGGGCGGACGTCGACGGTCTCGTGCCCGGTGCTGGCTCCCCACAGATATTTCCCGGTCTCGCCCTGGAAGGCGTGAAGGTGCCCCATGTTCGTCTGGGCGTACAGCGTGTCCCCGGCCAGGTTCATGGTGAGGACCTTCTCGGTCCCATAACCCAGGGGGACCGAGGCCGACCACGCCTTCTCCAGCCCGATGCGATCGAGGACCGTGCGGGTCGGGATGAGCGTGCGGGGGTAGGGCAGGGGAGACTGGGCGAGGCTGGACGTCGCGCCGGGGGCGATCGCGAACCCGGCCAGCGACAGGGCAAGGGCTTGGCGGCGCGTCATCGACCCATCCTTTCTCTCAAGGCTTGCCGGATCCGCGAGCGGTGACGCGCGCAGACCGGTCCAGGATGCGAAACATCCTTTATCCTTCCCGACAACTCCCGACCCGTCAAGTTGAGGGAGCAGGAGTTTCGGGCAATGTCGCGATTTTGGGGGTTCCGGCCAGACAATCCGGGCAGGCATCTTCCACCCCCAGGTAGGGCCTGGCGCATCGAGCGCATAATCCGGCGCTTCGCCGGAGCGTGGGCAACGAGGCTCGCAGGCTGGCCCCCTCGTTCAGGTGGCCGAAGGTCTCGGCAACCCGGGAGGCCAGGGCAGCCACGTCGGGGGCCACGGTCCCGGACCGCAGCCTCTTCATGAGAAGGCCCATGACCCATCGCACAAGTTCTCGATCCAGCGGATCGCGGTCCCTGGCGTCGAGGACCTCGGCCAGGTGATCGCGCAGGGTGAGGACGGCCTCGGGATCATTGCTGGCGCGGGCGGCGTCGAGCCTCATCCGGCGATCCTCGATTGCTTCGACCCTCGCCCTGTCCAACTCCTCCTCGATGGAGGGGAGCTCGGGAGCTTCGGGATGTTCGAAGGTCAGGTCCGAGAGCACCTCTCGGGCGTGGAGGAAGTCGCCTTCGTGGATCGATCGGCGGACCTGGGCGATCATCTCGAATCGGGAGGGGATCGACTCGGGAGCTGCGAGCGGTGCCTTCTCAAGAGCGGCCGCGATCCGCTCCAGCGCAGGAACGATCCGGGTTTCGACGAGGGAGAGGATCCGTTCCAAGGAGAGTTCTTCGGTCATGCCTTGGCCCACTCGAATCCGGGGTCGCCTCGGGGAGATCATTCCGACGGTGCCAGGATTATAGGGACTCGGGAATGGCCAGAGTGAGAGGCCATCGGCCCAAAAGGAGCAGGGGGGGCCGAACTTCCAACGAATGAGGCCCGAGCCCACTCCACAAAGGGGGCTCGGGCCTGGACCTTATCCATGAAGATCGGCGGCGAGTTGAATCAGTTCTCGAACTGCCGGGCGATCCGGTTCACGTGCGGGCTTGGGCGATCCTCGGTGGCGGAATCATCGTACGAATACTGCATGACGTAGGCGTCTTCGCCCGTGTCTTCGAAATGCTCCCGGACGACCTGCAAGGCCCGGAAGCCTTCCATGCGGTAGAACAACTGGGCCGAGAGCGACGACTCGCGGCAATACAGCGAGATTTTCGTCCGACGGTGGTTGGACAGCTTGCCCACCAGCTTCTGCACCATCTGATGTCCCACGCCCATGCGCCGCGAGTCGGCCGCCACGGCGAAATTGAGCACGTGAAGCTTGTTCTTGTGGAGCTCGTAGATCATGAACCCGACCACGCGCTCGCCGTATTCGGCCACCATGCCGATGCAATTGCGCTGGCGGAGGACCCTCAGGAATTCCTCCTCGCACCAGGGGAGAGGGAAGCTCTGATGCTCGATGGCAAGGACCTCGGGCATGTCGCGGCGGATCATCCAGCGAATATGAACCCGGACCTGGGTTTTCTGGGTCGGGACCGTGCTCATCGGGCCTCCTTCCATGGACTTTCCATCGGGACGGCGACGAACTCTCCCGCAGCGGACGCGACCGCCTCGGAATCAGGACGATGCCGCCAACCTGCGACATTTGCGTAACGGACCCGCGATGCCCTCGTGCGTGATCGTGGCGAACGGTTCTCTTCCCCAAAAGCTCGAGAAGACGACCGATCGAAACGGTCCAACGCCTGGCCGGGGCGAGCCTCGGACGCTCGGGTCGTTGCCGCAACGGGTCCTTCCCTGGACTCGCCGCTCGACCCCCGAGGCGCGGCGGATTCTAGCGAACCCACCCCCACCTGACTAGGCCGCTTCGCCACACGAGTGACATCACCGACACCATCATCTATCGGCGACAGGACGTCCGCTCGTGAGGATTGTGCCGGATAGTTGGGCAAGTGGTTGCTTGGCAAGGGATTTGAGCCTTTGTACCTTGAGGCAACGTCCCCCGTTGCCCAATCGTCGGGTCGGACTGATAATAAATCGATCCGCCGCATTCTCCGACCATCCGATCGATCGGCCGCCCCGATTCGCCTCGAGGACCTCTTCCATGCGATTGACCCGCTGCCTCTTCCTTCTTCTAGGATGCAGCCTCTGCATCGCGGCCGACCCGTCGCGGGCCGAAACTCCGAAACCGCTCTCGGTCCTCTTCTTCGGCGACGAGGGCCACCATCGGCCCGCCGACCGGTTCGCCCAGCTGTCGCCCGTGCTGGCGACGCGTGGGATCAACATGACTTACACCCAGGATCTCGCGAATTTCAATCCCGAGACCCTCTCCAAATACGACGCCGTGTCGATCTACGCCAATACGACCGAGATCAGCAAGGAGCAGGAGAAGGCCCTGCTCGACTACGTCGCAGGCGGCGGAGGCTTCGTCCCCCTCCATTGTGCCTCCTACTGCTTCCTGAACTCGCCGGCCTACATCGAGCTCGTCGGCGCCCAGTTCCAGAGGCACGGCACCGGCGAGTTCGACACCGAGGTCGTGGATGCGGACCACCCGATCACCAGGGGGCTGGAGCCGTTCCACACCTGGGACGAGACCTACGTCCACACGAAGCATAACGAGAAGGATCGCCACGTCCTCCAGGTCCGCGCCGAAGGTTCCGGCAAGGAGCCCTGGACCTGGACCCGAACCCACGGGAAGGGCCGGGTGTTCTACACCGCCTATGGCCACGACTACCGCACCTGGACCGAGCCCGGTTTCCAGAACCTGGTCGAGCGAGGCATCCGCTGGGCAGCCAACAAGGGCGACGTGAAGGATAGCCAGCCCCATGTGGCCAAGGGCCTCAAGCCGTTCGAGTTCGAGAAAGCCGAGGTCCCCCTGTACCTGCCCAACGCCAAGTGGGGCACCCTGGGCGAGCCCATCTCCAAAATGCAGAAGCCGCTCGACCCCGCCGAGTCCGCCAGGCATCTGGTCCTGCCCGAGGGCTTCAAAGCGGAGCTGTTCGTCTCCGAGCCCCAGATCGGCAAGCCCCTGGCCATGACCTGGGACCACAAGGGTCGACTCTGGATCATCGAGACCGTGGATTACCCCAACGAGCTCCAGCCCCGAGGCAAGGGCCGCGACCGGATCTCCATCTGCGAAGACACCGACGGCGACGGCAAGGCCGACAAGTTCACCGTGTTCGCCGAAGGGCTGAGCATTCCCACGAGCCTGTGCTTCGCCAACGGCGGACTCGTCGTTTCGCAGGCTCCCGACATGCTCTTCTTGCAGGACACCGACGGCGATGACAAGGCCGACGTCCGCAAGGCCCTGTTCACCGGGTTCGGCACCGGCGACACGCACGCCGGTCCCAGCAACCTCAAGTACGGCTTCGACAACTGGGTCTACGGGATCATCGGCTACTCGGGCTACAACGGGACCGTGGGCGGAGAGCGTCACCGCTTCGCGCAGGGCTTCTTCCGGTTCAAGCCCGACGGGTCGAAGCTGGAGTTCCTCCGAAGCACGTCCAACAACTCGTGGGGCGTCGGCTTCAGCGAGGACGGCCTGCTCTTCGGCTCGACGGCCAACGGCTGCCCGAGCGTTTACATGCCGATCGCGAACCGCTACTACGAGTCGGTCCGAGGATACGCCCCGAGCGTCCTTCGGATGATCTCCGACTCGAACCGCTTCTTCCCCGTGACCGAGAACGTCCGCCAGGTCGACCATCACGGCGGATTCACCGCGGCTGCGGGACATGCCCTGTACACGGCCCGCACCTATCCGCAGGCCTACTGGAACTCCACGGCTTTCGTGACCGAGCCCACCGGCCACATTGTGGCCACCTTCACCCTCCAGCGCGATGGGACCGACTTCACTTCGCACTACGGCTGGAACCTCGTGGGCAGCGACGACGAGTGGACCTCGCCCATCGCGGCCGAGGTCGGCCCCGACGGACAGGTCTGGATGATCGACTGGTACAACTTCATCGTCCAGCACAACCCCACGCCCGAGGGCTACAAGACCGGCAAGGGGGCCGCCTACGAGACCGATCTTCGCGACAAGACCCACGGTCGGATCTACCAGATCATCGCGAAGGATGGCAAGCCCTCCCAGCAGCCCAAGCTGGCTGTGGACGATCCGAAGGGGCTGGTCAAGGCCCTCACCTCCGACAACCTCGCCTGGAGGCTGCACGCCCAGAGGCTGCTCGTCGAGGGCGGCAAGGCCGACGTGGCCGCCGACCTGCACGCACTCGTGAAGGATAGATCGGTCGATACGATTGGGCTCAATCCGGGTGCGATCCACGCCCTGTGGACCCTCAATGGGCTGGGCGTCCTCAACGAAGGAAATGCCGAGGTCAAGGCGACCCTGACTGCCGCTCTCCAGCATCCCTCCGGGGCCGTGAGGCGTGCCGGCTTGATGGCCATGCCGCGAAATGCCGCCGACATGAATGCTGTTGTGGCCGACACTCTGCTCAAGGATCCCGATCCCCAGGTCCGCCTGGCCGCCCTGATCGCCCTTTCGGAGATGCCCGAGAGCGACAAGGCGGGGCAGTCCCTGGCTTCGGCCCTGGCGGAAGGCTCGATCAACGGCGACCGCTGGCTTCCCGACGCCGCGACCGTCGCGGCTGCCCGGCACGCGAAGGGGTTCCTGTCGGCGATCGCCTCGCAGAAGTTCGAGAAGGCCCCCAGCAACGAGGTGGTGGGCGTGGTCCTGCGGACCTCCGAGCACTTCGCCCGCGGCGGCCCGGCCGACGAGGTGGGCCCGATCCTGGCGAGCCTCGGCAAGTCGGACAACCGCGTCCGCGAGGCCTTCCTCGCCGGGCTCTCGAAGGGCTGGCCCCGGGACAAGACCGTCCAGCTCGACGCCGCGACCGAGAAGTCGCTGGCCGAGCTCCTGCCCAGGATCTCGCCCGAGGCCCGCTCCCAGATCGTCGGCCTGGCCACTCGCTGGGGCAGCAAGGGCTTGCAGGCCTACGCGGCCGAGATCGCCAAGTCCTTCCTCGCCGTGGCGATCGATGATTCGAAGCCCCAGGCCGAGCGGCTCGAGGCCGCGGGCCAGTTGATCGAGTTCCGCAAGAACGATGCGGAAGCCGTGAAGAGCCTGCTCGGCGTGATCACGCCCCGCACCTCGCCCGAGATCGCCTCGGGGCTGCTCACCGCGATCGGCAAGAGCGAGGCCCCTGAGGCTGGCAATAGCCTGGTGGAAGCCCTGGGCGCGATGACCCCGACCGCCCGCAAGGTCGCCATCCGTTCGCTCCTGACACGGGCCGACTGGACCGCGTCGCTCGTGGGCGGGATCGAGGAAGGCAAGGTTGCCCTGACCTCGCTGTCCCTCGACCAGACCCAGGCCCTTGCCGCCCACCCCGACAAGGCGATCGCCTCCAAGGCCAAGGCCCTCATCGCCAAGGGCGGAGGCCTGCCCGATGCCGACCGCCAGAAGGTCATCGACGCGCTCTCGCCGATCGTCATGAAGGGCGGGGACGCCGCCAAGGGCAAGGCCGTGTTCACCCAGCAATGCGCCAAATGCCACATGCACTCGGGCGAGGGGGGCAAGGTCGGCCCCGAGCTGACCGGCATGGCCGCCCACCCCAAGAGCGAGCTGCTCATCCACATCCTCGACCCGAGCCGCTCGGTCGAGGGCAACTTCATCCAGTACACGGTCTCGACCACCGACGGCCGCGTATTGAACGGCCTGCTCGCGGGCGAGACCAAGACCTCGGTCGAGCTATTGGACGCCGAGGGCAAGAAGCAGGTCATCCTTCGCGAGGACATCGACGAGCTGGCCGCGTCCAAGAAGTCGGTCATGCCCGAAGGCTTCGAGAAGCAGGTCCCGCCCGAGGGGATCGCCGACCTCCTCCAGTTCCTCACGCAGAGGGGCAAGTACCTGCCCCTGGACCTCCGCAAGGTCGCCACGGTGGCCTCGGACAAGGGCATGTTCTTCGAGCCCGAGGGGGACATCGAGCGCCTGGACTTCGTCGACTGGTCGCCCAAGACCTTCGAGGGCGTCCCCTTCGCCCTGGTCAACCCGGAAGATGGCCGCGTGCCCAACGCCGTCCTCCTCCACTCGACCAACGGCAAGATCCCCCCGAAGATGCCCAAAAGCGTGACCCTGCCGTGCAACATGACGGCCAAGGCCATCCACTTCCTCAGCGGGGTGAGCGGCTGGGGCTACCCCTACGGGCGGGAAGGCTCGGTCTCCATGATCGTCCGCCTCCACTACGCCGACGGCAAGACCGAGGACCATGAGCTGAAGAATGGGGTCCACTTCGCCGACTACATCAAGGTCGTCGACGTGCCCGAATCCAAGCTCGCCTTCAAGCTCAAGGGGCAGCAGATCCGCTACCTTTCGGTCATCCCGAAGCGTAACGAGCCGATCGAGACGGTGGAGCTTGTCAAAGGCCGGGACGACAGCGCCCCGGTCGTCATGGCGATCACGGTCGAAGGCAACGACTGACCTGAATCCGCCTCGGAACCCGAAACCGCCCGGGGGAGACACCCGCACTCCTCCGGGCGATTTCGTTGAGTCCGGTGGCTCTCCGGCCTTCCTTTCCTCACGCTCCAATCGAGGTAGGGGGCTGCGAAGGTCGACCTCCTCCTCTCGGCGCGAGCGCCCAAGGACCCCGACTCTCCAAAAAACGAACCCAATTCAGCGTCAATCGAACCCAAACGAAGCCAATTCGACTGCCACCTTGATCGGGTCGTTTAATGGTCTTAAGTCTTAATATTTCATTTGGTTATGCCTTTCTTGCTTCTCGGCCAGAAACTGGAAAATTGGGTTCGTTATGCAAAAACACATTTTGTATTTCCGCCTGGGTTTCCCCGCTCGATGGCGACAGACGTAAGGTTCCCGGCCAGAATCGGGGCATGAGCAACCGGGCCCGGTTCTGCCGAGCGGGTTGCATCGGGAATCATGGGGATCACGAAACCTCCTGGGTCGAAATGAGCGCAGGATCTCGCCCCTACTATCGAGGCGGCGACGGACTTTGATCAGGGTGTCCGCGGATCGGCCCGCCAGGGCAAAGCTTGATGCCAGAGCGGTGATCCCCTGGCCGTGGCGAACCATCAGGCCCCGTGGGGCGGGCGTCCCTGTCCGATGACACCGACTTTCCTCTGCGTTGATGCGAGGAAGGGAGAACGGACGAGGCAACCGGGGGCCGCTCCTGCCCGAGGTTAGCCTCGACCGCCGTGGTATTTGGCGCAATCTCGTGCGACCTCGCGGATTTGCTCCGAGATGTCGGACCGCCCAGCCAAGTCCCGCAGCAGATCAGACAGGCGGGCGTTGCCGACCTCAGCCACCCCGGCGCTAATCAACCGGACGACCATCGTTATGCCCAACTCCGACGGTACATGCCGGACCGACCGGATCAAGGCCGGCTCGTACCCGGGCAACGACTCGACGCCATGCACAACTGACCACAGGACTCCAACTCCGTCCTCCTCTGGGAACCGTTCGAGCACGGACAACAGGTCCGGAACGTACCGGCCCGCCTCCCCAGTGGCCCAGAGCTGATCCAAAAGGTCATCGAGCGGCCGCCAGTTCCCGCCCTCCGGCTGGAAAGCGTGAATGTCGGCCACAATCGAGGATGCCGCTCTCATCACCCAACGGCCCTCTCGTCGCGTGACTCACGTTCATTCAACCGATTTCATGCCCAAATGAGGTGCGGTGCGGAGGGATTCTATCCGATCGGCGTAGGCGCCCACAGCCATGGCATCGGTTCCTGCATGCCTGTAGACCAGTGTGAACCCCGTGGGGCGGGCGTCCCAGCCCGCC
>JANOBY010000672.1:0-3130 GCA_031411935.1 Planctomycetales bacterium
CCCTGTTCTTCGGGCTCTCGGGCACCGGCAAGACCACCCTATCGGCCGACCCGCACCGCCACCTGATCGGCGACGATGAGCACGGCTGGAGCGACGACGGCGTGTTCAACTTCGAAGGCGGCTGCTACGCCAAGTGCATCCGACTGGACCGCATGAACGAGCCCGAGATCTATGAGGCCATCAAGTTCGGCACGGTGCTCGAGAACGTGGTGCTCGACCCCGTCACCCGCGTTCCGGACTTCGCGGACGCGTCTTTGACCGAGAACACCCGCGCCGCGTACCCGCTCGAATACATCCCGAATCACGTGCCGGGGGGGCGCGGCGGGCATCCGAACCATCTGGTGTTCCTCACGTGCGACGCATTCGGGGTGCTGCCCCCCCTGTCGCGTCTGTCGCCCGAGCAGGCCATGTACCACTTCCTCTCGGGCTACACCGCCAAGGTGGCCGGGACCGAGCGCGGCCTGGGCTCGGAACCCGAGGCGGTCTTCAGCGCCTGCTTCGGCGCCCCCTTCATGACGCTCCCACCTCGCCGCTACGCCGACCTCCTGGGCGAGAAGCTCCGCAGGCACAAGGCCGAGGCGTGGCTCCTGAACACGGGCTGGATCGGCGGGCCTCCGGGCACGGGCAGGCGCATCAGCCTGCCCCACACCCGCGCCCTGGTCGATGCCGTGATGAGCGACGCGTTGGCCTCGGTCCCCTGTCGCGTGGACCCGATCTTCGGGTTGAGCATCCCCGAATCCTGCCCCGGAGTGCCCGTCGAGATCCTCGACCCGTGCGACTCCTGGGGCGACAAGGCCGCCTACGAGGTCGATGCCAGGAAGCTCGCGCAGAGGTTCCGCGACAATTTCGCCCGCTTCGGCCAGATCGACCCGGCCATCCTGACGGCTGGGCCTCGCTGAGCCTCGCACGCGAGTTGGCCCGTCACGAAAAAAAGCGGGCCGAGCCATGATGGCTCGGCCCGCTTCAGCATTTCGTGTTCAGACGTCCGTCAGCTCGTGCGCTGAGGGGAGCCCGAACGCTTGCGGCGAAGTCCGTTGCCCAGGGGGGCCGCCGAACCGCCTCCCCGACGCGACTGGGCCTGCGCCGAGGGCGAGGACATCCGACGACCGCGGCCGCCGTTGAACGGGCGGCCCTGCGGACCACGCTTCGGCATGGAGACCGGGCGGGGCATCGAGGGAACGCCTTCCACCTGATCCTGGTCGAGGCGGCGAGAGATCGCCTTCTCGATCTGGTCCAGGAGCTTGCCCTGGTCCTGGAGGACGAACGTGAAAGCCACGCCGTCCTTGCCCATGCGGCCGGTCCGGCCGATCCGGTGCACGTAGTGCTCGGGATCCTCGGGGATGTCGAAGTTGATCACGTGCGAGATATCCGGCACGTCGATGCCGCGGCCCACCACGTCGGTGGCAACCAGGATGTTCAGGCGGCCCATGCGGAAGGCGCCCAGCACCCGGTTGCGCTGGCCCTGCGACAGGTCGCCGTGCATGGCCTCGGCACGCATCCCGTCGTTCCGCAGGAGGTTGCCCACCTTGTCGGCGCCGTGCTTCGTGCGGCAGAAGACGACCGCGCGGGTCGGCTGCTCACGCTCGATGAGGCGGAACAGGAGTTCGAGCTTGCGCTCGGGCGAGACCATGAAGAAGGACTGCTTGATGGCCGGGATCGTCGCGTCCTCGTCCTCGTGGATGAGGCGGACGTCGGCCGGGTCGTTCATGTAGCGGCGGGTCAGGTCGCGAACCTCTCGCGGCATGGTGGCCGAGAGCAGGAAGGTCTGCCGGGGCGTGGGGCAGGCGTCCAGGATCGACTCGACGGCCGGGCGGAACCCGATGTCGAGCATCTGGTCGGCCTCGTCCAGGACCACGAACCGGACGCGATCCAGGCGGATCGAACCCCGGTCCAGCAGGTCCATGAGCCGGCCCGGCGTGGCGATCACGATCTGGCAGCCGGACTGCAACAGCTTGATCTGCTTGAACATGGACTCGCCGCCCACCACCGCGGCGGCGCGAATCCGGCGACCGTGCGAGAGCTTCTCGAACTCGCGGCCGATCTGGTGGGCCAGCTCCCGGGTGGGAACGAGGATCAGGGCCTGCGTGAACCGGTCTCGCTCGTCGATCTTCTCGATAATGGGCAGCAAGAACGAGGCCGTCTTGCCCGTGCCCGTGGGGGCGTTACCAAGGCAATCCCTGCCGGCCATGGCCGGGGGGATGATCTGGGCCTGCACCGGGCTCGGCACGGTGTAGCCGGTGCGCTCGAGGGCCTGCACCGTGATTTCTGAAAGGCCCAGTTCGGCAAACGCGTTCGGGGTCACCGTCGGTTCGCCAGCTTCGCCGTCAATCTGCGTCGTCGTCTGCAACAGAAAACTCCTTGAACACCCCGACTTGTGGCGCGCGGTATCGACGCAAACGGTCGTCCCGCATTCGATTGGAACGCGGCATCCGTGTCGGCCTGGTTGCGCCACAACACACAAGGGGTCCGCGCCGGGGAAGGAAAAAACCAACCGGGCGGAGAGGGAGGTCAGCGCAGATAGACCAAAACAAACGGCGTCATCGGCTCGCGAGGAGGTAGGGCCTCAAGCCGGCGGGGTCATGCGAGGGAAAACAAGACAAACGTAGTGTATCATCCTGGTCAAGCCGAGCGAAGCCCAGCGCGACCATTTCTCGCGAAATCACACCCGTCGTCCCATGGTAACGAGCGACGACCCCCCTTTGTTCGCTCGCAAAGAACGAATTCGAGGGATTCGCCTCTCCTCAAGAAATCATCGTCACGAGGTCCGACTTCCATTCGCCTTTCCCATGATCAGGGCGAAATAGAACGACGGAGCGCACGCCATCAGCCTTGATACGCCGAGTCAGGCAACTCGGCTCGCACGCGTCTGGCCCATGCGCTCGAAAATCTCCAGCAAGGCGGACGCGGCGGCGTTCCAGGTGAACTTGCGCGATCGGGCGAGGGCACGCTCCGCAAGATTCGCCCGCAGAGAGGGGTCCCCGAGCAGGGTGCAGATCGCGTGGGACATGGCCCCCACATCGGTCGGGTCGAAAAACAGGCCCGCGTCGCCCACGACCTCGGGCAAGGACCCTGCCGTGCTCGACAAAACGGGCGTTCCGCAGGCCATGGCCTCCACCGGCGGGAGTCCGAA
>JANOBY010000673.1:0-14658 GCA_031411935.1 Planctomycetales bacterium
GGATCCGAGATCGGGAATGGAGATCCCCGCAGACTTCCTCCTGGACCCTGACGCGCTATGAGCACCGGCCGGACTCCCTACGAATCGCCGCAGATGCGTCGGCTCAAGCATGATTTCGCCGCCATGCAGGCGCTCGCCGACGAGAGCACGATCTTCCACGTACGCTCGTTCGGCTCGCCCGCCCAGCGCTACCTGATCGAGTTCCGGGGCCGGAGCCTCGCCCGAGACAAGGGCAAGGTCACGGTCCGCGACTCGCACGAGGTCGAGATCAAGCTCGGCGTGAGCTACCCGCGCACCATGCCCGAGCTGCGCTGGATCACGCCGATCTACCACCCGAATATCTCGGAAATCGGCCTCGTGTGCCTGGGCGGATACGGGACGCACTGGGTCCCCAGCCTGCACCTCGACGAGCTGTGCAACATGCTGTGGGACATGGCCAGGTACCACAACTACGACATCCGCAGCCCCTACAACCGAGAGGCCGCGCTCTGGGCCGCCAACCAGACCACGTTCCAGTTCCCCATCGACCCCCGCCCCCTGCGCGACAAGCGAATCGCCATGGGACGGATCGAGGGGGACGCCCCCGTGGTCCTGCCCAAGGCCGATCCCATCGCGCCCAAGCCCGAGCCCATGCAGGACGTGCTGGTGCTGGACATGGAGGTCGATTTACGACCCCCCACCCCTCCCCCAGCAAGGCCCCGCCCGCCCGTGCAGGAAGACGTGATGTTCATCGATTGAGGCGAAACGAGGAGGCTGGATGCGGCTGCCTCGAGTTCATTTTCGTCTCCGCACGCTGATGATCGCCGTGGCGGTTGCGGCCCTGGTGATGTTTCTCGTCGTCGTACCCGGATTCCAGACACGCCAGCAGAGATGCATGCGCCTGGCCAACAACGCCAAGGTCGATACGCAATTTTGCCAAGCGGAGCACGAGTATATCCTCTCGATCCTTGGCGCGGTGCAGCAGCGGATTCGCAAACTGCCGGCCGACTCGCCGGACCATACCTTGCTCGCCGAAGCCGAGCGAGAATATCGCGGGAACGCGGCAAAGTCCCTCCGGGCGGTGCAGGCCGCGAAGGCACGCGAGTTATCTTTCCAGCGTCTGGTCTATCGCATCTGGGAGCGAGTCCCGCCCGTCCGCTAGAATGAGGCCGGGATTAGACGATCCACGAACGGAAACGGCCAGATAGCCCCAGAACGAGACCTCGATGGATGACCCCGCTCTGACCTTCCTCGACTCCGACGACCACGACAGCGCCCCGGTGGCCGACGATGCCCCGGACCTCGTGATCGACGACTCCGACCGCTATTCCCGGTTGCGCCTGATCTCGTGGTGGAGGCAGGAAAAGCTCTCCGCCGCGAAGGTTTTGGTGGTCGGCGCGGGGGCTTTGGGCAACGAGGTCATCAAGAATCTGGCGTTGCTGGGCGTAGGGGCCACTTACCTGATCGACCTGGACGACGTCGAGCCGTCGAACCTGTCGCGCTCCGTGCTGTTCCGCGTCGAGGATGGAGGCCGCCCCAAGGCCGAGGTTGCTGCCCAGCGAGCGAAGGAGATCAACCCCGAGATCAGCGTCCGCGCCATCCACGGGGACGTGATCACGGACCTGGGCCTGGGCCTGTTCGCCGACGTGGACGTCGTGATTGGCTGCCTCGACAATCGCGAGGCCCGCCTCTGGGTCAACCGCCAGTGCTGGAAGGTCAGCACGCCGTGGGTCGATTCGGGGATCCAGGAAATTCAGGGCGTGGTCAAGGTGTTCGTCCCGCCCGACTCGTCGTGCTACGAATGCACGATGACCGAGCGCGATTATCAGCTCATGAACCTGCGCTACAGCTGCCCCCTGCTCCGCCGCGAGGACATCCTCGCGGGCAAGGTGCCCACCGCCCCCACGATCGCCTCGATGATGGCCGCGCTCGAGGTGCAAGAGGCGCTCAAGCTCCTGCACGGGATGCCCGTGGCGGCGGGCTCGGCCCTGGTCTTCAACGGCGTGACGAACCAGTTCTACTCGACGAAGCTCCCCTATCGCGAGGACTGCCTGAGCCACGAGACCTATCCCGAGCCGACCGAGCTGGCCATCGGCCACAAGGCCACGGCGAGCGAGCTGTTCGACCTCGTGCGCGATTCGCTCGGCCCGTCCCTGGTGCTGGTGCTCGATCGCGACCTCGTGACGGCGATCGAGTGCCCGCGATGCGGCTGGAAGAAGGAGGTCTTCCGGCCCCGCACGAAGGTCAAGATGGCCGAGGCCAACTGCCTGGCCTGCAACGAGCCGGGGCGTCCCGAGATCGTGGGCTCGGTCGATTCCGAGGGCCCGCTGGCCGGGCGGTCGCTGGCGGACCTGGGGATTCCCGCTTACGATATCGTGAGGGTGGACGGGACGAACGGGACCGGCTTCTTCCTGCTGGCCGGGGACCGATCGTCCGCGATGAGCATGTAGACGAGAGTCCTGGGAGGCAACAATGGCGACCGCAACCCGTACGCCCCGACCGCCCGACGCCCCGGACGCGCACGTCGACCCGGCCGTACGGTCCCTGGAAAGCGGTGATCGCTTGACGGCCGAGGAATTTGAACGTCGTTATCGAGCCTTGCCGGGGATGCGCGCGGAATTGATCGAAGGAGTCGTTTACGTGGCATCGCCCGTGTCGGTGGACCATAGCGAACCCCACCTCCTGGCGACGTTCTGGATCGGAGCCTACCTGACCGCCACTCCGGGGGTGACCGGTGGCGTGGACACGACGATTCGACTGGATATGGACAATCGGCCCCAGCCCGACGGCCATCTCCGCATCCGCCCCGAGTTCGGGGGCCGGACCAAGATTAGCGAGGATCGTTACCTCGTTGGCGCACCCGAGCTGGTGATCGAGATCGCGCGGAGCACGGCCAGCTACGATCTTCACGATAAGCTGAATGCCTACCGACGCAACGTCGTGCAGGATTACATTGTCTGGTCCGTCGACGAACGGAGGATTGATTGGTTCCGCTTCCGCGACGGACGTTATGAACCCCTGGCCCCCGAGCCCGACGGGAACTTCCATAGCCCGAGCCTGCCCGGCCTCTGGCTCGACCCCGCGGCCCTTTTGCGGGGCGACCTGGCCACCGTCCTGCAAGTCGTCCAGCAGGGCCTCGCCTCCCCCGAACATGCGGCGTTCGTCGAGACCTTGAAGGCCCATGCCGCGAAGCTTTCCGCCGGGATCCCCCCACAACCTCAGCCGGAGGCCCCCGGACCTTGAGCGACGAGGATATCCAATTCGAGGACGTGGCCTACCGCGAGCCCCACAAGGCGCGCCGGCCCGACCTCGACCCGCGACTGGCCTGCATCGCGTACCGCACGCCCGGCCACGACGACATGCCCATCTACCTCGACCGCAGGACCGCCGACCTGATCGAGCGCCACGCCCTGCGCGACACGTCGGTGGAGCTGGGCGGGATCCTTTTGGGCAAGGAGTGCGTGGACGAGACCACCGGCCAGCCCTTCGTTTGGGTGACCGAGGCGATCGAGGCCAAGCACTACGAGAACACGCAGGCGAGCTTCACCTACACGCACGACTCCTGGGAGGAAATCACCCGCGAGCGCGACGCCAAGCACCCCGAGCTCGATATCGTGGGCTGGTACCACACGCATCCGGATTTCGGCATCTTCCTCTCCAGCCACGACCTGTTCATCCACCACAACTTCTTCGACCAGCCGCTCCAGGTCGCCTACGTGGTGGACCCGATCCGCCAGGATCGCGGGTTCTTCCACTGGAGGGACGGGCGGATGGTGCAGGTCGGCGGCTTCTGGCTGTCGACCGGCAGGAACGAGCGCGTGGCGCTCGCGCGATTCGTGAACGACCTGGAAAGCCTCCCCACCCCCGACGGGGGCGGTGGGGGGAGCGGCATGTCCCCCCGTCTGGAGGCCGAGCTGATCGCCATGCTCTCTCGCCCGCAACACGTGGCGGTGGCCGCCGACCGGGGCCAGTCCTCCGCCGTTTTCAGCCTGCTCGGCGTGGTCGTCGGGGCCCTGGCCGTGTCGGGGTTCCTCATGCTCCAGTCGATGGGCAGGAACCTCGAGGAACAGGGCCGCTCGATCGCCGCGCTCACGAAGTCCCAGGCCAGCGTCCTGACCGAGGCGAAGAGCCTCGCCTCCAGCGAGCGCATCTCGGCCAAGGAGGCCGCGCTCGACTCCATCCTCCGCGACCTCAAGGTGGACGCCTCCGCGCCCGGGACCGTCGCCAAGCTCTCGCAGATCGTCGCCGAGCGCGACCAGGCCAAAAGGGAGCTCGACGGCGTGAAGGTCGAGAAGGACGCGCTGACCGACCACGCCGCGAGGCTCAAGGAGCAGGTCAGGAACGCCGAGGAACGCATCCAGATCGTCTCCAACAAGTACGACGCCGTGAATCAGGAGCTCGAGAAGACGTCCAAGCAACTCGCCAGCAAGCAGGGCGACCTCGAGAGCAACGAGAAGCTCGTCAAGGACAACGTCTCGGGAGCCCTCCAGTCCCGCTACAACATGGCATGGTACCTCGCCCTGGCCGGATGGGTCGGGTTCGCCGCCTGCGGCCTCGGGCTCGCCTTCTACCCCCCGCGATCCACCGACGAGGACGACGACCGGCCCGGCCCGGCCCAGCACACCATCTCCATCACGTGAAGCCGGTCGGAAGGCGTTTAAAGCAGAGGGCGCAGAGGGGACGCAGAGCACGCGGAGAAAAGGAAGAGCTTTTCAAGAACTCTCTTTTCTGTTTTCTCTGCGTCTCTGCGTCTCTGCGTGAAACGCCTTTTCCCCAATGACCAACGCCAGGACCCTCCATGCCCACGGCCCTCCTGCTCCTCGCGCTCTTCACCTCGCCGGAATCGCCGGATGCCCTGGTCGAGGTCCCGGTCGCGACCGAGAAGGCCATGGCGTTTTACCGATCGGGCGTGGTCCTGTGGTTCGTGGGGCAGGCGTGGCTCGTGCTCGTCCCGGCCGCGATCCTGTTCAGCGGGGCCTCGGCGAAGATCCGACAGGCGGCGAAGGGCCGGGGCCGCTCGTGGTTCCTCACGATCGGCCTCTACGCGATGATGTACCTGGCGATCCAGACGCTCATCACGCTGCCTCTGTCGTATTACCTCGGGTTCGTGAGGCCCCACCAGTACGGGCTCTCGGTCGAGACCCTGGGCAAGTGGATCGGCGACGAGGCCAAGGGGCTTGGGATCGGCCTGGTCATGGCGTTCCTCGGCCTGTGGCTCCCGTACCTCGCCCTCAGGAAGCTCCCCCGGGGCTGGCCCTTCGCCGTGGCCCTGGGCTACGTGCCGATCGCGTTCGCGCTCATGTTCTTCTCTCCGATCGTGGTCGATCCGCTCTTCAACAAGTTCGGGCCCATGAACGACAAGGCGCTCGAGGCCGACATCCTCGCCCTGGCCGGTCGCGCGGGGATCGAGGGCGGTCGGATCTTCGAGGTGGACAAGAGCCGCGAGACGACCACGATCAACGCCTACGTGAAGGGGTTCGGCGAATCCAAGCGGATCGTCCTCTGGGACACCCTCCTGAAGAAGCTCGACCGCCGCCAGGTCCTGTTCGTGATGGGGCACGAGATGGGCCACTTCGTCCTCGGCCACGTGAGCCGGACCCTGCTCGTGGGGACGCTCGGCATCCTCGCGTGCGCCCTGTTCGTGCAGGGCGCGGGCACGATCCTGACCCGGCGCTTCGCCTCACGATTCGGGTTCGACCGCCTGGACGACGTGGCGTCGCTCCCCCTGCTCCTCCTGCTGGGCAACCTCTGCGTGTTCGCGGCGAGCCCCGTGGGCATGGCCTACAGCCGCCATCAGGAGCACGAGGCCGACCGCTTCGCCCTGGAGCTCACGCGGGACAACAGCGCCGGAGGCTCGGCGTTCGCGGCCATGCAGAAAGAAAACCTCAGCAACCCCAGGCCCGGCCCGCTCTCGGTCCTCTGGCGCGCCACCCACCCGCCTCTGGGCGAGCGGATCGACTTCTGCAACACCTACAAGCCGTGGAAGACGGGCGAGCCGTTGCAATACACGTCCCTGTTCCGGGAAGGAATGTAGGGTGTGAAGCCAAAGCATCGACCTCGAAGAGGTCATGTGCCGAGAGGATGGATGGGGCAACCCACCGCCTGAGAGGCCCGAGGCGTTACGGCCGCCCGCCACCATACTGGGGCCGCTCCCGCGGCGTGTCACCAACAGACAAGGGGGCTCGGGGTCAGTTACGGTAGAGCCACGATGTGCCCCACGTCTGCTTGGTGTTCTGCATGAAGAGCACGCAATCCAGCTCGGGCTGGAGTCCGAACGTGGCGTTGACGTACTCCATCAGCGGGAACTCGTACCTGTACTCGTGGCAAAAATACATGTCCCACGGCGGATAGTCGATCTTCTGGAAGGACAGCATCCCCCGCTCGTAGCTGTACCCGCAACTGCCGTCCAGGTCGAAGAGATACTTCTTCGCCTCGTCAACGTCGGCGAAGATGGTGGTGGATGGCCGTGCTTTGGTGATCGACGCCATGACTGCCTCGAAGTTGCCCCGGCAGAGCGGGTCGGCGGCCCGGTTCTCCAGGCGATAGGTGGCACCGTCATCCACGCGGACAAATTCCGCGACCTGCTTGCGGAAGTGCGAGAACCGCTTGCCGAAAAACCCGAGGAACCGCGACGACGAGTCCGACCGGAGGGTGTAGTAGGCACGGTAGACATTTTCGCCCTTGCGGATCTTGGTGCTGACCCGGCAGAGCATGTCGTTGTTCCGCACCGGCGGGATGGGCAGCCAGCCGATCCGGCCAACCCAGAAGTCGCAGGCACACATGCTGATCATGCCCAGGCCGGTGTCCCCGATCTCGTCGAGGTCGATCGGGTCGGGGACCACGCGACGGAGTTGTTCCAGAGGGACGCGGAAGTTGACCGTGAATCGCTTGTTCGTGAAGGAGTGGACGCGAACTGGCTGGTGATAGACCCGTCCCATCCGCTCGTGCAGGGCGCGGAGGTCCATGGGCGCCACAGACTCAACCGCAATGCTCACGGTGAACCTCCTATCGTGGAACGCGCTGCCGGACCGGAATTCGCCGCACTCAAGGGCGCGTTTCAGGACGCCCTCGGTTTGCATGATCCTTCCTGAAAGTCTGGAAGTCCACGATAAACCCTATGGCATTGAGCGGGAAATGGACCTGGGTCGGTAAGGGAGCCGGTACAGTGGTTGTGATTGACAACCATCAGGAGCATAACCTCTTGATGGGTCAGGTCCCTTCATGGTCATGGAATGAGTAGGGATATCCATGCGCCCAACCCCTTGACCGAACTGACTCAGGTCTTGTTGCCGGATTCCCATGATCGGGCGCGCTCCTCGGCGATCGGAGGCCGGGGGCGCTTCGATAGTATGAAGAGGCGTGGAGCCCCCGAGCACCATCCCGGTTCCTTGACAATTTGAACCAGCGCCACGGGCACCGCTCGATCACCAGGGAGCCCGTCCTGCGCGAAAACGTGAATTTGCAGAACGAACCCAATTCGGCCGCCCGGGTCGCCAGGTTGGATCGCGCGGAAGTTTCAAGAGGGAAAAGACTTGGGATGGTTTTTCGGAGCAATCCGGGAGCGATTGCGAGGTGCGGCGGGAGGAAAACGAACCCAAAACGAACCCAAAACGAAGCCAATTTTGGGGCCTCTCGGGGGGAAACGAACCCAATTCCTGGGCCCGTCCGCTGAGAGAATCGCTAAACTCCAGCCGGGCGTGTCGCATCGACCGGCTCGGCGAAGGTTGCCCGTCTTCTGCCCCGTTCCTGAGGCCCGTCATGCGTGTGCCGCGAATCCGAATCACGATCCTGGGAATCATGGGCCTCGTGGCGGTCGTCTCGGCGGTCCTGGCGATCGCCTCCGCGACCTCCCGGCGGGAGCGACGGGCCGGGAATGCGGGCCGGGCGATCGTGTACATCCACGAGCACCCGGCGCCGGTCCCTCCCGGAGCGGACGATTGATCCGTTCGAGGCGGGGCGGCGGGCTTCGGTGGCTCTTCCTGGCCGGGAGGATTGCCCTTTGCTCAGGGGTGGGCAATCTGGTACACTCTTTCTCTTCGCCTGGAAAGCTGGACCCAAAGCATCGGGCCGTGTCCCGATCCCGGCCACCGGCGTGACCCTCAATGTGCCCCCGCGATGGGCTCGCCATGCCGCGAGCCCGGGGCCTGCCACGGATTGAACCATGTACGCCATTTTTGAGAACGGAAGCCACCAGTACCGCGTGAGCGAGGGCGACCTCGTGACGGTCGACCGCTTCCCCGGTGCCCACGGCGAAGAGCTGACCTTCGACAAGGTCCTCCTGCTCGCCGGACCCGACGGGGCCACGATCGGCACGCCCATGGTCGCCGGCGCGAAGATCGTCGGGCGGATCGTCCGCCAGTTCCGCGACAAGAAGATCATCATCCAGAAGTTCCGCCGCCGCAAGAACATGCGCCGCAAGCGGGGCCACCGCCAGTACTACACCACCATCCAGATCAAGAGCATCTCGGTCGCCTGACCTTCCGGGTTCTCGCGGATGTAGAGAAAACGCAACCGTTGCCGACCCCCGATTTGCGGAGGTTGGGAACGGTTTTTTCTCATCCCGGGCTGCCAGACCGCCCTCCTTGCCTCGTCAAATCTTGCCTTGGCTTCCTATCTAAAACAGCAGGAGTCACCATTCCTTGTGGCTTCTCCAAATCTCCATCATGGGGGTTGGCTTCCGGGAAAGCGCGTTACAATAGCGTTTGGCTAGACGACGGCTGAGCCCCGCGTGGCGATAACATCATCGAACGAAGGCCTTTCTCGGAAGCCTTTGCAGGCCAAGATTTAGCGCGATCATCGGGCGGCTCGGCGGTGGTCTCGGCGGATCGAGCGAGATCGATGGACCGGATCCAGGGATTCAAAAATTCACTGGACTTTTGGTCACGAATGCGACATTTTGGTCGCGGACAAGTCGATACTCCTCGGTCGTTACATTGGATGTCCAGGACATGCAGGAACGGGAGAGCGACCTCATGGCGACGGTAGACGAGCGGGTAGCGGCGACGGGTGCAACCGAGACGCGGACCGGGGCCCGCCGGACCGGCATGACGGTCCCCCGCGTGTTCAGCACCGAGGGGGTCAGCCCGTACGACCTCGTCGAGTGGGACCTCCGGACCGCGGCGATCAAGGACGAGAAGGGCCGCGTCCTGTTCGAGCAGACCGACTGCGAGATCCCCAGGGCCTGGAGCCAGCTCGCCACGAACGTGGTCGTGAGCAAGTACTTCTACGGCGAGGTCAACACCCCCGAGCGCGAGACCAGCGTCCGCCAGCTGGTGGACCGCGTGACCCGAACCCTGGCCGACTGGGGCCGCGAGGACGGGTATTTCGCCTCGGACGAGGACGCCGACGCCTTCTACGACGAGCTGACCACCCTGTGCCTGAACCAGTACGGGTCGTTCAACTCGCCGGTGTGGTTCAACGTGGGGCTGTTCCACCGCTACGGCATCCTGGGCGCCGCCAACAACTGGCGATGGGATGAAGAGACCCGCACCGTGGTCCGCGCCGAGAGCTCGTACAAGTACCCGCAAGGCTCGGCCTGCTTCATCCAGTCGGTCGACGACGACATGGAGTCGATCATGAAGCTGGCCCACTCCGAGGCCATGCTCTTCAAGTTCGGCTCGGGCACGGGCAGCGACCTGTCGACGCTCCGCTCCAGCCGGGAGAAGCTCTCGGGCGGGGGGCGGCCCAGCGGCCCGGTGAGCTTCATGAGGGTGTACGACGCGGTGGCCAGCGTGGTGAAGTCGGGCGGCAAGACCCGTCGCGCCGCCAAGATGCAGACGCTGAAGATCTGGCACCCCGACGTGCTCGACTTCATCGAGTGCAAGACGAAGGAAGAGAAGAAGGCCCAGACGCTCATCCGCGGCGGGTACGAGGCCAACTTCAACGGCGAGGCCTACTCCTCGGTCCTCTTCCAGAACGCCAACCTCACGGTCCGCGTGACCGACGGGTTCCTGCGTGCCGTGGAGGAAGACGGCGACTGGACCACCCGCGCCGTGACCACCGGCCGCCCCGTGGACACGTACAAGGCCCGGATGCTCATGGACCGGATCGCCGAGGGCACCTGGCTCTGCGGCGACCCGGGCATGCAGTACGAGGACACGATCCAGCGCTGGCACACGTGCCCCAACACCGCGCCGATCAACTCCTCGAACCCCTGCTCGGAGTTCATGTTCCTCGACGACAGCTCGTGCAACCTGGCGTCGATCAACCTCATGAAGTTCCGCCGCGAGGACGGGACGTTCGACGCCCAGGGCTTCCGCGCCGCCTGCCGGATCTTCATCACGGCGCAGGAGATCCTCGTCGATCACGGGTCGTACCCGACCGACAAGATCGCCCTGAACAGCCACAAGTTCCGCCCCCTGGGGCTGGGCTTCGCGAATCTCGGATCGCTGATCATGGCCGCGGGCCGTCCGTACGACTCCGACGAGGGCCGCGCCCTGGCCGGAGCGATCACGGCGATCATGCACGGTCAGGCGTACCTCACGTCCTCCGAGCACGCCGCGCATGTGGGGCCGTTCGAGGGCTTCGCCCTGAACCGCGAGCCCATGCTCAAGGTCATGGAGATGCACCGGTCGGCGGTCGACGCGATCGACCCCTCGGGCGCCGCCGACCTCCTGCAGGAAGCCCGCGACGTGTGGGACGCCTGCGTGGAATCGGGCCGCAAGCACGGGTACCGCAACAGCCAGGTGACGGTGCTGGCGCCCACCGGCACCATCGCCTTCATGATGGACTGCGACACCACGGGCGTGGAGCCCGACATCGCCCTGGTGAAGTACAAGCAGCTCGCCGGCGGCGGGATGCTCAAGATCGTCAACCGCACGGTGCCCATGGCCCTTAGGACCCTGGGCTACGATGACCCGATGATCCGCGGGGTGCTCGACCACATCGACGCGAAGGACACGATCGAGGGCGCCCCCGGCCTGAAGGACGACGACCTCGCCGTGTTCGACTGTGCGTTCACCCCCCAGGGCGGCACGCGGTCGATCCACTGGAAGGGCCACGTCCGCATGATGTCGGCCGTCCAGCCGTTCCTCTCGGGCGCGATCTCCAAGACCATCAACATGCCCCGCGAGTCCACGGTGCTGGACATCCGCGAGGCCTACCTGGAAGGCTGGCACCAGGGCCTGAAGGCCGTGGCCATCTACCGCGACGGCTCCAAGGAGAGCCAGCCGGTGAGCACCACGACCGAGGAGAAGGCGGCCGAGAACAAGCTCGCCGCGTCGAGCCCCCTGCCCGCCCCCGAGGCCGTGGCCACGCCCCACGCGTCGGCCCCGATCGCGACCGCCGCGACCTCGGGCCCCGCGCCCGCGGTCAAGCCGCAGCCCCGCCGCGAGCGTCTGCCCGACACCCGCGCGAGCCTGACCCACAAGTTCGACATCCAGGGGCACGAGGGCTACCTGACCGTCGGCTTCTTCTCCGACGGCCGCCCCGGCGAGCTGTTCATCACGATGGCGAAGGAAGGCTCGACGATCGGCGGGCTCATGGACACGATCGGGACGCTGGTCTCGATGGGGCTCCAGTACGGCGTGCCCCTGAGCGTGTTCGTGAACAAGTTCGCCCACCAAAGGTTCGAGCCCTCGGGCTTCACCAAGAACCCGGACATCCCGATCGCCAAGAGCGTGACGGACTACGTGTTCCGCTGGCTGGGCATGGAGTTCCTGCCCGGCTACAAGGAGGCCAACGCCCCCAACCGCGAGTACGACGAGCCCGCACCGGCGGTGGCCCCCACGGTCAAGGTCAACGGCCACCGGACCGCCACGCAGGCCGACCTCGACCACGTCGAGGCCATCGCCAAGGCGGTCAACCCGCTCTCGGTCGTCTCCACCCCCGAGACCCGAGAAAGCCAGCAAGAGCAGTTCGCCCACTTCCAGTCCGACGCCCCCGCCTGCGACAACTGCGGGGCCCTGACCGTAAGATGCGGAACCTGCTACCGCTGCTTCAACTGCGGAAACAGCATGGGCTGTTCGTAAGTAAGCGATAACTCGTTATGCAAGAACCGCTGTGTGGGCTGACTCCAAGAAGGCTCTCACAGCGGTTTCTTTTGATCGGTCTGCCTCCGATCGAGGCAGTTGGGAAACTACGCACCGAGAGAAGCGCAAATCAAGCGATGCAGACTCCGTCATGGATGACAGTCTCCAACCCGATAGGACTCATCGTGGCGAGAACACATCAGGGACAACGCCTTCTTGAATTCTTCCAAGAAGACGAGCAATTTCCTCAGATTCGCGTGCGAGCAGGTGTGGCATCCACAAGGTCCAAAGAAGCCTGGCTATCGCCGCTGTACCATTACACGGACGAAAATGGTATGCATGGAATCGTGCGTTCCAATCAAATCCGGGCATCGACGAGTGACACAAATACGAATAACGCTCGCTATGGGAGCGGTCAGTACTTCTCAGACATCGTTCCTGGGACAAAAACATCAGCACAACTCGCCCGCATTTTCCTTAACCATCCTGCTTTGAAATCGCGATTCACTCATTTTGTCGCTATAAAGACTAAAGATCTAGAGATTCTCTTGGGACGACCCAGAGTTTACTTCATCCCAGGTGATGCCCCACTTGACCTCACGGACAGGATTGTTGCATCTGGCCTAGTCCCAACCCCGTTCGATCATTCGGATCCATGAAGTACATCAAGATTAAATGGATCCACACCTTCGACGATGAGCCGGTATGGCTTTACAGCGAATTGGACGACGAGGGAAGGGAGACACGTAAGGTCGAAGTTTTCCCTGATCAGACCATAGGCTTCGCGAGTTCCACTGAGAAGACTGAGAAAACGTTCTTGGCGTTCGAACCCTTACCAAGCGTGGATGAGATTGCGGCCGATCCACAGTTTGAGCCCGAAGAGATTAGCCGTCTCGAGTTCAAGGAAATATGGGCGAGGCGACACGACTGAAAGTGTGAAGGCTTTAGCGGGTGGTATCCAACCGGCGCATTGGGCGCCCAGAGCACACCGCGTGTACATAAGTGGTCCCCGGCGGGTGACATTTCCTGCCAGCCCGGCGAAGCTTACGACTTCGGAGGGTCCGATGGCTACTCTCCACGACACTCCGCCGAGACGATCATGACCTGCCCCCTTCAAACGAGTCCGTCCACAAGGTGATCGTTCGCGGACTTCGTCGCCGCTTCCCCGCCCTCGACCTGGTTCCCGGGCAGGACGGAGGGTCTTCCAAACTGATCACGCCACGGTGCTTGCCTGGGCTGCCGATCCAGGGCGAACTTCTCCATTCATCGCCCTGACAACGAGGCGGTTCCATGGAAGGCGCTCGAACTCGTTGATTGAGCGATCGGACGTGTGTCCATGTCGCTGCTTTGAACATGGCTCTTTCTTTTTTCTTCTAATTAAGTAAAATGCTTGACTTCCCTCGATGGTGGAGCGGAGTCTCTCCCTTTGCGTTGCCATCGTCGGCTTGCTCAGGCTGTCCGGGACGTTACCGGGCATGTGGCGCTTTGCCTCGCGGCTTGGTGACCTTGGGTTGTCGTCGATGAAGATTCTCGTGAGAAAGGGAGTGTGCTTGATGCGTTGGGTTTCTGGGAGCCTTGATGGGCGGGGGCGTCGTGCCGGTTTCACGTTGATCGAGCTTCTGGTGGTCATCGCGATCATCGGTGTGTTGATTGCTCTCTTGTTGCCGGCGGTGCAGGCGGCTCGCGAGGCGGCCCGGCGGGCGCAGTGCACGAACAATCTGAAGCAGTTAGCCCTCGCGGCCATGTCTTATGAGTCGTCCAACGGCAGCCTTCCTCCGGGGGCTTACACGAGCAAGCAGGTCGGCGATAGCGCCAGCCGTCGCCGCTGGGGGTTCAGCGCGTTTGTTCATATGGGGCCGTACTACGAGCAGACGGCCATGTACAACGCGGTCAACTTCGCACGCGACGTCTATCAGGGCCAGAACGTCACGGTGGCCACGATCGGGATCTCGGCCCTGTGGTGCCCGAGCGACGGCTCGATCAACGAGACGCCCGACGAGGCCGCGGCGTATCGCGAGGCCCCCGCTGGGGCCTGGAAGCAGGGCTACACCAGCTACATGGGCGTGGTGGGCCTGTGGAACCTGTCGGTGAACATCAAGGACGACGTGGTCCGCGGCCCCGGCCAGTACGCGGCGCGTGTGGCGAACTTCAACGGGCTGATCTACGGCCATAGCGCCGTCAGGATCTCCGACGTGATCGACGGGACGAGCAACACCGCCCTGTTCACGGAGCACGCCCACGGCGTGTTCCCCCCCGGCGAGGACTATCGCAACTACTATCACTACTGGAACTCGGGCTACTGGACCGACACCCTGGGCGAGTTCTACTACCCGCCGAACGCCCACAAGAAGGTCCTCAACGCGGCCGACCCGAGCTTCTCCGACACCGATTACGTAGCGATGAACCCCGGGAGTTACCACCCTGGCGGGGTGAATGTGGCGTTCGCCGACGGCACGGTGCGATTCATCAAGGACTCGATCGACTCGTGGACGATCAACCCCACGAGCAAGGTGGCCGACGGCACGATCTATCCCTACAACGGGATGAGCATCTACGGTCTGGCCCCGGGGGCGAAGATCGGCGTGTGGCAGGCCCTGGCTACCCGCGCCGGCAACGAGATCCTCAGCGCCAATTCGTACTGAGCGGGCCTTCGCCCCCCCAGGAAACAGGTTGGGGCCGCCCCCCCCATGCGGGGGTGTAGGCCGGCCCC
>JANOBY010000674.1:0-4093 GCA_031411935.1 Planctomycetales bacterium
CTCCGTCCCCATCCCGGAACGAGCACCGCCGAGCAGGCCGCCGACGTGGTTCGGCCGGCCCTCGGCGTGTGGAGGGGTCCCCATGCCATCGCGAAAACGTGCGGGTTTCACGCTGATCGAATTGCTTGTGGTCATCGCCATCATCGGCGTGCTGATCGCCCTCTTGCTCCCCGCCGTGCAGGCCGCGAGAGAGGCGGCCAGGCGCGCCCAGTGCACGAATAACCTCAAGCAGATCGGGATCGCGCTGCATAACTATCATGACTCGCTGGGCTCGCTGCCGATCGGCGAGGTCCGCGGGTCGTCGTACTCGGCGCTCAGCCAGGCGCTGCCCTACATGGAGCAGGGCAATTCGTTCAACGCCATCAACTTCTCCTTGCCCCAGGCAAACCCGGCGAACGACACGGCCAGGATGGTCAACCTGGGCACTCTGCTCTGCCCGTCGGACATCGCCAATCGCCTGCCCGAGCGGGGCGCGGCGACGAATTATCATGCGAACAAGGGCACGAACGTGATCTGGCAGGATCCCGTGGGGCCCAACGCCGCGCTTCCCCGCGCCAACGGGGTGTTCGTCTACGGCGAGATCACGCGATTCTCGGAGGTGACCGACGGCCTCTCCAGCACGTCGTTCTTCAGCGAGCGAGTGCTGGCCGACGGGTCGAATTCGGTGATCAGCCCGCTGGAAGACGTGTTCTTCCCCAAGAGCGCGCCCACCACGGCGGACGAGGCGTTGCAGCAATGCCTGGCCCTGGACATCACGAACCTGGCGAATCAGGCCCCCATCTTCATGGGCGCGCCCTGGCTCAGCGGGCAGCATACCTACATGCACAGCTCTCCGCCCAACGGGCGATCGTGCGGGTTCTTCACCGTGAACCGGGCCACCATGCCCCCGTCGAGCCGTCATCCCGGAGGCGTGAACTCGCTCATGGGCGACGGCTCGGTTAAATTCCTCAAGCAGGGGATCAACCTGGCCACCTGGCGAGCCCTCGGCACCCGCTCGGGCGGCGAGATCATCAGCGGGTCCGACCTCTAGCCCCTCGCGTCCGCGAAGCCGTTTTCCCTCCAGGAGTGTTGCTGTGCATCTGCGATTGATCCTCCCGGCCTTGATCCTCGTGACCCTCGCAGGTTGCTCGGAAGGGCCCGTGAAGCCCGCGAACGTGGACCCCTCGCTCGCCCGCGAGTCCCTGAAGACGGTCCTGGAGACCTGGAAGAAGGGGGAGAAGCCCGCGAAGCTCGCATCCTCCAGCCCCGCGATCGTGGTCCAGGACATGGACTGGGAAGCCGGCTCCACGCTCACCGCCTACCAGATCGAGGGCGAGGGCAAGAGCGACACCGCGAACCTGCTCGTCCCCGTGAACGTGACCGTTCGGGACAAGAAGGGCAAGGAGACGAAGAAGACCGTGACCTATATCGTGAGCACCAGCCCAACCATCACCGTGTTCCGAGATATCTTCCCATGAAATCTAGGCGTTGGGGCTCGATCGCGCTGGCGGTCGGGCTCCTGATTTCCTGTCGAGGGGCCTCGGCCGAGGGACAGCGACTCCCGAAGCTCTCGAACGCCGAGGCGTGGGCGGCCTTGCCCCGGGTCGAGGACGGGGGCGGCGGCCCCCTGCCGACCTGGGCCCGTTTCACGGCGAGGTCCCTGCCCAGGACCACGGCCGCCATGATCGACCTGGACCGCCTGCACCGCACCCGCAGCCCCCTCGGGCCGGTCCTGCGGGGCAAGATGCGGTGGGTCGCCGCCGAGGCCAATCGCTGCGACTACGCCCGCATCACGGCCGAGGCCGACCTGCGACGCGCGGGCGTGGACGACGCCCAGATCGAGGCCCTGAAGGGGGGATACGACCGCTGGCCCGCGGCCGAGCGGTCGGCCCTGGAGTTCGCCCGCCAGATGACCCTGAACGCCGGAGTGATCACCGACCCGGAGGTCGCCGAGATCCGTCGCGAGTACGGCGACGAGAAGCTCGTGGCGATGGTCCTGCTCCTGGCCTCCGCGAACTTCCAGGATCGCCTGGTGCTCTCGCTGGGCGCGGAGATCGAGGACGGAGGCCCGCTCCCCCCCCTGGAGGTGCGCTGGGCGCGAGACGCCGCCCCGCCGCCCGTCCCCCCGCGCGCCGTGCCCGACGACTCCGCGAGGCCCGAGGTCCCGCAGAAGGTTGACGACCCGGAGTGGGCCGCGATCGGATACGATGCGCTCCAGAAGAACCTGCAAGCCCAGCGAGAGAACGAGGGCCGCATCCGCGTCCCCTCGTACGAGGAGGTCCTGAAACGCCTACCCGCCGACGCCCCCCAGCCCAAAAGCCCGATCCGCATCCAGTGGAGCCTCGTGTGCATGGGCTATCAGCCCGAGTTGGCCACGGCGTGGTCGGCCTGCACGTCGCGGTTCCGCGAGGAGGCGAAGCAGGACCGCGTGTTCGAGGAGGACGTGTTCTGGGTCATCACGCGCACCATCTCGTGCTTTTACTGAATGGGGCATTGCGAAATGCTGCTCGCGGTCGCGGGCCTCGACAAGTCTGCCCTGGAACAACGGACCCGGATGCTCGCCTCGGGCGACTGGTCCGCCTTGCCGTCCTCGCATCGCGCCGCGCTGTTCTTCGCGCGGAAGCTCTCCCAAAGGCCCTCGTCGATCACCGACGCCGACATCCGCGTGCTTCGCGACAGGTTCGGCCCCGAACGGGCGCTCGACGTGGTCTGGTGGGCCAGCCGGTGCCACTACATGACCCGCGTGGCCGACGGGTTCCAGCTCCCCCTCGAACGGGAGAACGTGTTCGCGCCTCCGTCAAGCGTACCGCCGTCGCCGGACGCGAAAAAACCCTAGAATGGACTCGCCGAGGGACCGGGGCGTGCGTCCCTTGCGGGCGCCCCGGCCCATGAACTCATCTTGCTCCTCTTGCATCAAGGAGAGTGCCCCGTGACGATGGTCCTGCCCCCGAGGTTGATGACGCTCTCCGTCGGGCTTGCCCTGCTGGGCGGGCCGGCGATCGCGGCCGATCCCCCCGCCAGACCCGCCCAGGCGCCGACCTCCTCGGCCTCGGTCCCTGCCCCGAAGATGCGCCCCCTGGATGTGGTGGAGAAGGTCTGGCCCGATCATCCCGAGTGGTTCGCCATGCTCGTGGACATCCTGCAGGGCAGCCAGCTGGGCGCGACCGACGGCTGGTTCCGCAAGGCGAAGATGCAGTCGCGGCTCGACTGGAAGGCCACGGCGAATCGCTACGACAAGGACGACGACGGACGCATCGCCCGTGGCGAGTTCCCCGGCGACGACGCGGACTTCGCCCGGCTCGACCGCGACCGCGATAAGGCCATCACGTCCAACGACTTCGACTTCTCGCCCAGCGCCCTGGCCTCGTCGCCGGGCCTGTCCATGTTCTACCGGGCCGACGCCGACGGCGATGGACGCCTCACGAAGCCGGAGATGGACGCCTTCTTCGCGAGGGCGGATACCGACGGTCGCGGGTTCCTCTCGATGGACGACACGAGGGCCGCCCTGAATCCGCCCTTGCCGCCCCCGCCCGCGGCCTCGACCGGGAAGACCGAGCCGCCCCGCCGCGGCCCGTCGCGCTCCACGCTCCTGAAAGGGCTCTACCGCCAGGAGATCGGCTCCCTGCAGGCGGGGCCCCGCGTGGGCGAGACCGCGCCCGACTTCACCCTGAAGGCGGTCGACGGCAAGCAGGAGATCACCCTGTCCAAACTCGTGGGGCCCAAGCCCGTGGTCCTGGTCTTCGGCAACTTCACGTGCGGCCCCTGGAGCAGCCAGGCGGGCAATGTGGAGAAGCTCTACCAGCGCTACAAGGACCGCGCCACCTTCGTGATGGTGTACGTCCGCGAGGCCCATCCGACCGACGGCTGGGAGATGGAGAGCAACCAGCGCGTGGGGGTGTCCCTCCGCCAGCCGCAGACCTACGACGAGCGCGTGGGGGTGGCCCGGACCTGCTCGATGAAGCTGAAGTTCGGGATGCCCATGCTCGTGGACACGATCGACGACACGGTCGGGGCCCGGTACAGCGGGATGCCCAGCCGCCTCTACCTGATCGACGGCCAGGGCAAGGTCGCGTTCCAGAACGGCCGGGGGCCCTTCGGCTTCAAGCCCACCGAG
>JANOBY010000675.1:0-27340 GCA_031411935.1 Planctomycetales bacterium
GCCTTGGGCAGAGCGGAAGCCGGAGCGGCGGCCGCCGTATTGCCGGGATTGGCGGTCCGCTTGACCTCACCATCGCCCTGACCCAGCGAGACGCCGACCATTCCGGCCACGCCAAGGATCCCGAAAGCAAGCGCCCCGATCGAGCGGAAGGACATGGCCATCTGTCTCGTCTCCATGAGAATCGCGGCCGGCTCGTGCAGCGAGCGGCACCCTCACCCGACCGTCCCCACACGCACAACCGGCGCGAGGGCAGCAACCCGCCGATCCGTCGGCAAGGCGCGAGGCCGCAACCCGTTCTCGGGGGCGGCCGAACCGGAAGATCGTCGAACGATCGACCGGTTTCAGGCAGTGTCGGGGCAGGGCTGACCCATTGGCGGCCATCTTGCACGGAAGCGAAAAAAGGGTCAAGGCGAACCCTTGTGAAGACGAAACCCCAAAGGCCGAGCGGAGGAACCCGGCTCAGGCTCCGTCGTGGGTCAGCGAGAAGTTGTGGAACCGCACCTTCTTCGGCATGCTGCCTGTCGCGCCGAGCAGGTCCGTTAGAAGTTCGCCGAAAAAGTAGGTGCGAACGCTGTAGAAGTTGTGCTTGCCTTCGCGACGGGATTCGATCAGCCCCGAGACCCGCAAGAGGGCCAGATGGTGGCTGACCGCCGGCTGGCTTTGTCCCAGGCGGGTGCAAAGATCGGTCACGTGGAGCTCACCGCTCTGGGACAGGTAGACCAGGATGCGCAGGCGAGTCTCGTCGCTGAGCAGCTTGAAAACCTGTGAGAGGTCGCGTACGGACTGCTCGGCGATCGGGGGCATGCTCGTCATGGTGGACGAAGATGTGCCGTTCGTCGCGGTAGAACGCGCCTTGGTCGTCGATGTGGTCTTACGGGGCATATTCATTGTCCTGAGAAGGGTAGACCCAGGGGAGAGCGGTCTACGGTCGTTAGGGTCTGACCCCGCGCGAAGATTTCGGTCGCAGGGAGACCCGATCCGAACCGCGACCACGTTCCATGGGAAGACCACGCCCGGGGCACAATCGCCTGCCGGGGCAATTTTCCTGGGAGACGGTCTGGGGGGGTCGCAGATCGAATCAGATCGACGAATGCTTGGGTCGCACGAATCATGCCGTGCGTAGAAGAAATTCACCACATCGCGCAAGATGCTGGGGTTTCTTGCCTCAGACCGACAGTCCATAAATTTGGAGCGTCTTGCGGAGAGATTCGATCCCTCGCTCGTCGGGCGGGCAGAGCGGCAGGCGCATCTCGCCGTTGCCTCGACCCAGAAGTCGGATCGCGGTCTTCACCGGGATCGGGTTGGCCGCCACCGAGAGAAGATCGCGGCAGAGGGGGAACAGCTTGAAATGGATCTTGCGGGCCTCTGTCCAGTTGTTTTGCTGAATCGCTTTGACCATCGCGATCATGTCGGCGGGAACCAGGTTGCCCACGACCGAGACCACGCCTTCAGCCCCGACCGACATCATCGGCAGGGTCAAGCTATCATCCCCCGACAGGACCGTCAAATTCGTACGCGACACCACATCCGAGACCTGGTCCAACGACCCGCTGGCTTCCTTCAACGCGATGATGTTCGGGTGCTTGCCCAGGCGCTCGACCGTCTCGGGTTCCAGATTCCGGCCCGTGCGGCCGGGCACGTTGTACAGGACCTGCGGCAGGTCCACCGAGTCGGCCACCCGGGCGTAGTGGGCGTACAACCCTTCCTGCGAGGGGCGATTGTAGTAGGGGGAGACGAGCAGCGCAGCGTCGGCCCCCACGCTCGCGGCGAATCGGGTCAGGCGGACGGCCTCGGTCGTGGCGTTCGAGCCGGTGCCCGCCATCACGCGGGCGCGGCCCGCGGCGCGTTCGACCACAAAGGCGATCACGCGTTCATGTTCGTCATGCGAGAGCGTTGGGGACTCGCCGGTGGTTCCCACCGGGCTGATCGCGGGCGTGCCCTGCTCGATCTGCCAGTCGATCGCCCGGCCGAGAGCCTCGAAATCCACCTCGGAACCCTGGAACGGGGTGACCAGGGCGACCGTGAGACCCTCAAACAACCGCCCACGAGACTCGCGAGACATGGACTTCTCCAGAACATCCACTGACCATGCCGCCAGGGCACGAGGGGGGTTACATACCGGCTTAACGTGCCTATCCTAGCCCGAATTGAGGCACGAGCGGAAGGGGGTGCCCAACGATCGCGATCCCCGACTCCCCCTCATACTTCGGCCCCGGAGCCGATCGAAGCCGACACATCCATTAGGCGGTTCTCACCTGGTTCATTGCGTGTCGAACGGGATCAGAATCATTGTTTGACGTCCCTCGCGATCAGTTGCCCACGGGACGGAGCGGGGACTTCGCGAGCACGAATGTCTTCTCGTTTCCGCCCACGAAGGCAACGCGTCCCTTGCGATTCGGGCCGGCGCCTTCGATCGAGACTAGCCTACCAAGCCCATATTCCGGGTGGCGGACCGTCACGCCCGGTCGAAACCTGGCGAGGTCCCCCGAGATATCCTGCCCAAGCCCCGCAAGCTCGGCCGCCGTGGTCAGCCGGAATCCCCCGGGCAGGGGGCGAGGCTCGGCGGATCGGCGGGGCGAGGGGGTGAACGACGTGGCCGAGGCTCCCAGGTCGCGGACCCGCAGGCTGTCCTCGGGAAGCTCGGCCAGGAAGTTCGACGGGATGGTGGCCGTCCTTTGCCCGCGGAACTCGCGGACCTGGCAATAACTCAGATAAA
This sequence comes from Planctomycetales bacterium, assembly GCA_031411935.1. Lineage (GTDB taxonomy): Bacteria > Planctomycetota > Planctomycetia > Isosphaerales > Isosphaeraceae > JAQGHR01. The sequence goes on from JANOBY010000675.1 coordinate 2,717, forward strand.
GTTCACGACGTGCGCGCGTAATGCCCACAAAGAGGAGGCGTCTTTCCTCCTCCATCTCGGCGTCGGAGTTGAGCGAGCGGGAGTGGGGGAGGATCCCTTGCTCAAGGCCGACGAGGCAGACGACCGGGAACTCCAGGCCCTTCGCGGCGTGAAGGGTCATCAGGGTCACGGCACCGGCCTCCGCGTTCCACCGGTCCACGGCCGAGGCCAGGCTGATGTTCTCCAGAAAGTCGACGATCGAGGAGCCCGGATGCTCGCGGTCGAACTCGCGGGCGGCCGACACGAGCTCATCGACGTTGGCCAGGCGGTCTTCTCCCGCCCCCTTTGCGTCACCCTCCAGATGCTTGTGATAGCCGCTGAGGGTGAGCAACTTCCGGATCACCTCCTCGGCGGCGTGATCTCGAAGGTCATTCAGCTCGTCCATGAGCATGGCGAAGTCACGCAGTCCACGCGCGGCCTTGTCCTTCAATCCCGGGATCGCCGAGGCTTGCCTGGCCATGGCGAGCAAGGGGATGCCCAGGTCGCGTGCCCGGGCCTGAAGCTTGTCGAGCGAGGTCTTGCCCAGGCCGCGAGGCGGGACATTCACGACCCGCCCGAACGCCACGTCGTTCTTCGGGTTGGCCATGAGGTTGAGATAGGACAGGACGTCCTTGATCTCCTGCCGCTCGTAGAAGGACACCCCGCCGACGATCTGGTAGGGGACATTCGCGGCCCTCAGGGCCATTTCGAGGCCGCGGGTCAAGGCCGTGACCCGGCAGAAGATGGCGCAGTCGCGATAGGCATACTCGCCGCCCCGGACCAGGCCCACGATCCGCGAGGCGACCTCGCGGGCCTCCTCGGTCTCGTTCGCATAGATCGCGAGTTCGACCGGGTCCCCCTCGGGGTTGTCGGTGATCAGCGACTTCGCCTTGCGCTTGCGGTTGTGGCGGATCAGCCCGTCGGCCACGCGGAGGATGTTCTTCGTGCTGCGATAGTTCTGCTCCAGGCGTACGACCTTGCAGCCGGGGTAGTCGTGCTCGAACTCGAGGATGTTGTTGAGGTTCGCACCTCGCCATCCGTAGATCGCCTGGTCGGGGTCGCCCGTCACGCAGAGGTTCGGGCGATCGACGGAGAGGGCGCGAACGATGGCGTACTGGGCGAGGTTCGTGTCCTGATACTCGTCCACGAGCACGTACCTGAAGCGGGCGTCGAGGTCCCGGCGGACGTCGGGGAAGGATTTGACGATCGTCACGAGGTGGACGAGGAGGTCGTCGAAGTCGACCGCCGAGGATTCCTTCAGCCTCTGCTGATAGACCTTGTAGACCTGCGCGACCACGGCCGTCACATGGTCTCCGTCCCTCTGAGCGGCCATCTTCTCGGGGCTCACCAGGTCGTTCTTCGCCCGGCTGATGGCGTTGTCCACCCGCTCGGGGGCCACGCCGATCTCGTCCAGGTCCAGCCGTTCCATCGCGTCCTTCACGGCGCGGAGGCGGTCGGACTGGTCGAAGATGGTGAACCCGCGATCGAGCCCCACGAGGTGCGCGTACTGCCGGAGCAGACGGGCACAAAGGGCGTGGAACGTCCCGACCCACACGCCGCAATTCGGCCGAAGCGCCTCGATCCGCTCGCGCATCTCGCCCGCGGCCTTGTTCGTGAAGGTGAGCGCCAGGATGTTCGACCCGCCGATCCCCTGGTCGAGCAGGTGGGCCACCCGGCGCGTGATCACGCGGGTCTTGCCCGATCCGGCCCCGGCCAGGACGAGCATGGGGCCGTCGCGGTGGCTCACCGCTTCCCGCTGAGACGGGGTCAAATCTGCGAACAGGTCGGACATGCGCTCCATCCTTAGAGAGCCGCGACCGCCATCCTGAACGAGGGGGCGAGCGGCCTGGCGCGGGGCTCGTTGCGAACAGGCCAATATACCCGATGGACCTCCGTCCGTGTATGCGGATCGCCCCGAGCGGGTGGTCGCCCCGGGCACTCTCCGCTAGGCTATCGGGAGGCATTTCCCTCACGGCCATGCCCCGATAATGGGTTCGTTTCCCGTCCAGAGAGCCCGAAATTGGCTTCGTTTTGGGTTCGTTTGACCGTCCACCTCAGGAACAGCCGGACCCAGTGCCGTGACCCAAGTCGTTTCGTGATTGAGGTATCCATCCCATTCCTGAGCTCAATTCGGGCGGCCAGATTGGCTTCGTTCTGCAAAATCATGTTTTCGCGAAGCTCGCCTTCCCCGATTGTTGAAGATGGCCCCGCTGGTGGTCCGGATTGTCAACGAGCCGAGGCGGTGCGCGGAGCCCCTCCGCCTTCGTACTATCGCGACGATCCGGTCTTCCGATCGGCGTCCCATCCCTCGAAAATTGATGAACACGCACGAGATCGTCACGACCCAGGCACTTTGAACGAGGAGGCGTAACCGGCATGGACATCCTGGGGATCGGGACCGACATCATCGAATGTCCCCGGATCGGCAAGATGATCGAGAAGCATGGAGAGACCTTTCTCCGTCGCGTGTACACCGAGCGAGAGATCCGCTACTGCCAGGCGCGGAAGCAGGCCACCGAACACTTCGCCGGAAGGTGGGCCGCGAAGGAGGCGATCCTCAAGGCCATGGGCACCGGTTGGAGCAAGGGGATCTGCTGGACCGATATCGAGGTCCGAAATATGGTCACGGGAGCACCCAGGGTCCTCGTGCGCGGAGGGGCCAGGGAGATCGCGATCGAACGCGGGATCGGCGACATCCTGATCTCGATCTCACACTGCCGGACCTATGCCACGGCGTACGCCATCGCGCTGGCCCAGGCACCGAAGCCGAACCCCAAGCCCTGACCGTGGCGTGAAGGCTCGCCCCGGGCGTGTCCTGAATCGGGGGCCGCACGCATGATGCTCGCGGGACAGGACCGATCTCACCCGGGAAGCTTGTCCCTCGTGGTGAGATCGGCGTGGACGCTGCACATTCTCTCGAACGTCACGTGAGGTCTTCGGACGCCTGCTTGATGGCTTCGAGCAGGTCGGATTCCGAGGGGTTCACGAAGGTCTGGTTGTCGATTCGAAGCGTGGGCATGACCCGCTTCCCGCCGTTGAGGTCGGCGATGTAGTCGTTGTACGCGGGGTCGTCGTCGACATCCTTGTACTCGTAAAGGATGTTCTGACTGTCGAGCAGGGCGCGGGCCCGCGTGGTGTCCCCGCAGGTGGTCGACCCGTACATGGTCACGTTCGGCTGCTTCACGGCGAGGGCTCCGGGTGGATCGGGCGTGGATACAACCAAGACATGTCGCAATCGTCGTTCCACGCCCGCCCGAATCAGCCTCCGGTCACGGCCATGATCTTTTCGAGCGTGGCCTCGCTGGGCTCCTTCGTGGTCTTGCACTTGGGATAGCCCGAGCAGCCCAGGAAGAAGCCGCGTTTGCCCTTGCGGACGGTCATCGACGAGCCGCAATTGTCGCAGGTTTCCGGCACCTCGATGGTCTTCAGGTCGGTCCCAGAGGCCGCCGCCGGGGCGAGCGCGGCCTCGCCGAGCTTTTCTTTGAGGTCGTCGGGGATGGGCGCCGTGCTGCGACACTTGGGGTAGGCGAGGCAACCGAGGAACGCCCCACGCCGCCCCTGCTTGATGCCCATCGGCCCGCCGCACTTCTCGCATTTCACGTCCACGGTGACCTGCTCGACCGGCTTGCCCGAGTCGTCCACGGGCATGGTCGTGCGGCATTTGGGGTAGCCCGTGCAGCCGAGGAACGCGCCCCGGGCGCCCTGCCTCAGGGCCATGGGCTTGCCGCACTTGGGGCAGGCGTGCTCGGTCTCGATCACCGAGGGCACCGGGTTGCCCTGCGGGTCAATATTGAACGACTCCTTGCAGCCGGGGTAGCCCGAGCAGGACATGAACTGCCCGCGCTTGCCTTCGCGGATCATGAGCGGCTTGCCGCACTTCGGGCACATGTGCTCGGACTCGACCGCCTCGACGCGGGCGCTTCCGTCGCGAGGGCGGGTCGCCTTGCACTCGGGGTACTTGGAGCAGGAGAGGAACGGCTCGCCCTTGCTGTACTTCACGTACATGGGGGATCCGCACTTGTGGCAGACCTCGTCGGAGAGGATCTGCACGCGCTGCATCTGGGTCTCGGCGAGCGTGAGCGACTCCTGGAACGGACCGTAGAACTCGTCGAGCACCTGGACCATGTCCATGCGGGCCTCGGCGATCTCGTCGAGCTCGTCCTCCATGTGCGCGGTGAACTTCAGGTCGAGGATCTTGGGGAAATGCTCGACGAGCAGGTCCGTGACGACCACGCCCAGCTCGGTCGCGAAGAACCGGCGTTCCTTCTGCTCCACGTACTTGCGGTCCTGGATCGTCTGGATGATCGGGGCGTACGTGGACGGGCGGCCGATGTTCTCTTTTTCCAGAGCCTTGACCAGCGTGGCCTCGGTGAACCGGGGGGGCGGCTGGGTGAAGTGCTGCGTGGGATTCAACTCGATCAGGTCGAGCTTCTGCCCCACGGTGAGCGGCGGCAGGAGCGCGTCTTCCTGCTTGCCTCCCGGCGGGAGGGCCCGTCGATAGCCGTCGAAGCGGAGGATCTTGCCCTGTGTCTTGAAGAGGCCCTCGCCCGCCGTGACCTCGACATTCGTGACCTCGAACCGCGCCGGGACCATCTGGCTGGCCACGAACCGGCGGTAGATGAGCTGATAGAGCTTGAACTGGTCCGGGGTGAGCCGCGTGCGGATGGCCTCCGGGGCGAGAGCGAGGTCGGTGGGGCGGATGGCCTCGTGGGCCTCCTGGGCCTGCTTGCCCGCCGCGTACTTGTTGGGCTTGGCGGGGAGGTACCTGTCGCCGTATTCGCGGGCGATCTGCTCTCTCACGCCGGTGATCGACTCGTCCGACACGCGCAAACTATCGGTACGCATGTAGGTGATGAGTCCCGAGGGGCCGTCGCCCCCCACGTCCACGCCTTCGTAAAGCTCCTGCGCGATCTTCATGGTCCGCTTGCCCGAGAACCTCAGGCGAATCGCGCCCTGCTGCTGGAGCGTACTCGTCTTGAACGGGGCGTCGGGCTTGTCCAGCTTCTCGACGGTTTCGAGCTTGGAGACGAGATAGTCGGTCGAGGCCAGGGCATCGCGGATCGATCGGGCCGTGGTCTCGTCCTTCGCGGCGAACTTCTCGCCCTTCCAGTCGGCGAGCTCGGCCTGGAAGCGATCCGTCTCGTCGGTCGATTGCGCCGGGGCGAGCGAGGCCGTGATCCGCCAGTATTCCTCGGAGATGAAGGCCTTGATCTCCTTCTCGCGGTCGGCGATCAGCCGGGTGGCCACCGACTGCACGCGGCCCGCGGAGAGCCCGAACGAGACCTTCTTCCAGAGCAAGGGGCTGACCTGGTAGCCCACGAACCGGTCGAGGAATCGGCGCGCCTGCTGGGCGTTGACCTTGTCGATGTCGATCGGCCCCACGTGATCGAACGCGGCGCGGACGGCCTTCTCGGTGATCTCGAAGAACTTCACGCGGCGGACCCGCTCGTCGGGCAGGTCGAGCGCGGTCTGAAGGTGCCAGGCGATGGCCTCGCCTTCGCGGTCGGGGTCGGTCGCGAGGTAGACCATGTCGCAGCGGGCGGCGATGTCCTTGAGCTCGGTGATCGTCTTCTTCTTGTCGTCCATGATCACGTACGTGGGGCGGTAGCCGTGGGCCACGTCGATGCCCAGGTTCTTGCCCTTGCTCGGCAGGTCGCGGACGTGGCCCATGCTGGCCTTGACGATGAACTTGGATCCGAGAAACTTGTTGATCGACTTGGCCTTCTTGGGGCTCTCGACGATCACCAGGGCCTTGCCCGAGCCCGAGGGCATCTCGGCGCGTGAGGTCGCGGCGGGCGTCTTCTTCGCCTTGGGGGTGGCCGCGGCCTTCGCCTTGCTCTTGGCGGTCGCGGACTTCGGCTTGGCCTTGGCCTTGGGCTTGGCCACGGCCTTCGTAACTCCATCGGGTGCAGGCGTCTCCGACGGCTTGGCGGTCTTGCGGGCCACGAGATTAACTTTCGTTGAAGAGGCCCGGGACGGTCGATCCCCGGTGCGACTCCTGATTGCCTTCGGTGCGAATCCTGGTACACTGCGGAGCGACGATCCGTTGTCGGATGGCCGCGCCTTTCAATAAGCTAGCGTATCCGGTCGTGTCAAGGGGGCCACGCTCGGGGCCTATGGCCCCGGGTTTTTGTTTTCTGTCGTAGGGTCGGCCAATTCACCCGGCGGCATGCCAAGACTAGGATGAGGACGGAGCCCAGGAGTTCCGCATCTCGTTTTCTCCGTCGGCTCGCCAGGGACGTTGCCACTCGAATCGGGGTCATCCATGCCGTTCTCGGTCTTTCGGAAGCATCAGCGCAAGATGCTCGCCATCTTCGCCATCCTCGCCATGTTCAGCTTCGTGCTCAGCGATTCGCTCCCCTCGTGGATCGGAGGCTCAGGCTCCTCGGGCTCCGGCAAGGACCCGGTGATCGCGAAGCTCAAGTGGAAGACCCTGCACGCCAGCGACCTGGAGCCCATGCGGGTTCAGCGCGGACGGGCGAACTACTTCGTCTTCCAGGCGCTCCAGCAGATCGCCGGTCCGAACCCGCAGTTCGCCCAGGTCTTCGGCGGGACGAGCACCCGCGAGCTGGTTGACGCGATCATCCTGGAGCACGAGGCCGACCGCCTGGGCCTGCCCGCCACGCCCGAGATCGCCAACAAGTGGCTACGCCAGCAGACGAGGGACTCGCTCAACGCGCGCTTCTTCGAGGACATCTATCGTCGTTCGTCGCTGCCCAGCCAGGTCACCGACGTGCAGCTCCTGACCGAGATCGCCAACCAGATCCGGATCGGCGACGTGCGTCGCCTGCCCGACACGGCCGAGGTGACCCCTCTGGACGTGTTCCAGGCCTATCGCGACCAGAACGAGAAGGTCTCCGTCTTCGCGGTCCCGGTCCGCGTGGACGAGTTCGTGGCAAAAGTCCCGGAGCCCTCGGATGCCGAGATCGCGTCGCTGTTCGACCAGGGGAAGAACCGCCTGCCGAACTCGTCGAGCCCGGAGCCGGGGTTCCTGATCCCCCAGAAGGTCCGTTTCGAGACGATCTCGGCCGACGTGAATAGCCTCGCCGAAAAGCTTCAGCCGAAGTTGACGGACGAGGAACTTCGAGCCGCCTACGACGCCCGGCCCGACGAGTTTCCCGCCCCTCCCGGCGAGCTCCCGCTGTCCATCTTCGCGGGCGAGCCCAACCTGACGAAGCACGACGCCTTCCCCGAAGTGAAGGAACGCGTGGCCTCGGTCGTGGCGCTGGAGAAGGCCCGCGAGGAGATCGGCAACAAGCTCTACACGATCAAGAACGACGTCATGCGGGCCTTCGAGGACCAGTTCTACGCCGACGAGGCCGAGGGCAAGAAGGCGGACGACTCGGCCGCCCGGCCCAAGCCCGGCGACCTCCTGAAGACCACGGCGGCGAAGGAGAATCTGACCTACGAGTCCGGCAAGCTCGTCCCCTCGACCGATCCCGATGGGCTCGGCGCGATCAAGGAAGCCCGCCTGGGCACCACGCCTTCCAATGACCAGCCCTTGTTCTCCGTCCTGGCATTCTCGCCGAAAACGAGGCTTTACGACCCCCTGGAGCTGACCGACCGTGACGAGCGCCGCTACCTGACCTGGAAGGTCGAGAGCGAGCCCTCGCGCGTGCCCACGCTCGCCGAGGTCAAAGCCGACGTGGTGAAGGCCTGGAAGCTGGCCAAGGCCCGCCCCCTGGCCGAAGCCGAGGCGAAGCGGATCGCCGACGCCGCCGCCAAGGATTCGGGCGGCGAGAAGATCCGCGCCGCGGCCGGTAACCGCACCGTGATCATCACGGACCCCCGTGCCCGGTTCACCCCCGCGTTGATGAGCGGAGCAGGGGCCTTCGGTACGCCCAGGGCGACCGAGATCCCCGAGCTCGCGCTGGCCGGCGAAAAGCTCCGCGAGGCCATGTACTCGCTCCAGCCCACGACCGCGGCCGTCGCCGCCAACTCGCCCGAGGACGTGTACTACGCCCTGACCCTCAGGGAGCGCGACAAGACCGAGGTCGCCAGCCTGTACGAGTTCGGACTCGGGCGATTCATGCTCGACGAGGTTCGCCAGGAGGCCGCGATCGAGAGGATGCGCGACTGGATGAATACCCTCCGCGCCCGCGCCGGGCTCCCACCGGACTGGGCCCCCGAAATCGATGAACAGCAGGAAAACGAGGACGTTGCGTCTCGCTGACGCAACCCTCGAACTTGCGAAATCGGATCTCCATCTCGTGAGGCGGTTGCGATGTCCCCAGGACGTCGCGACCGCCTCAATTTTTTTGTGTGCCAGGGTCGCAGTAGGGGATTGAGGTCGTGCGGGATGAATCGCGGGCGGTTGTTCTGCGTCCATCTCTCAAGATTTCCTGTCGCCCGACGAACATACGACGGCTCGGATTCCAGCCGGCCTGGCGTTGAGAGATCCGCGGACTTCCGACTTCGGGGCGGGTCTCTCCGTTGCTCCTTTCCGACGATCGACCCTCGACGGCCGCCTCCCCAAAAAACCACCGGCCACACCGGCGCGATTGGCTGGGGATCGTGACCTTGGTCTCATGAGTCCATTCATGAACCCCGATCTCCAGATCGATCCCGAAGCCTTGCTCGCCGCGGCCAAAGCCGGCTCGGGCGATGCCCTCGGGGTGCTCCTCGACCGATATCGGAACTACCTCCTGCTCCTCGCCCGGCTCCGCATGGGCAAGCTTCGCGGAAAGCTCGATGTCGATGATCTTCTGCAAGAAGTTTGCATGGAGGCGCATCGCGAATTCGCCCGGTTCCGGGGCAGCACCGAGAGGGAATTCCTGGCCTGGATCCGTCAGATCCTTTCCGCGATTTTTTTGAACCAGGTGAGGCACTACTACGGGACACAGAGGCGCGACCCGAGGCGGGAGCGGAGGATCTCGGAGATGTGGGAGCGGTCGTCGCACGCGCTGGAGGAGGGACTCATCGCACCGTTGACCTCCCCCAGCCAGCGGGCCGTCCGTCATGAGCATTCCGTGATCCTGGCCGACGCCCTGGGGGCCTTGCCCGACCACTCACGCGAGGTGATCATCTTGCGTCATCTGGAAGGCCTCTCGTTCCCCGAAGTGGCCGAGCGGATGGGACGCACCGAGGACAGCGTGAAAAATCTCTGGGCCCGGGCCCTCGCTCGATTGCGGCGAACCCTGGAGGATCTGCGATGAAGGCAAGAACGCCGGGCCGGGTCGCCCAGGCCCCCCAGGTTCAGAGCCCCGTCTCCGCCCATACCGAGGGAGGAGACGACCCTCGCCTCGCGGAGGCCCTGGACGAGTACCTCGCCGATCTTCGCTGCGGGCTGAAGCCCGCGCGCTCCGAATTCCTCTCGCGCTATCCCGACATCGCCGACGCGCTCTCGGAGTGCCTCGATGGCCTCGATTTCCTCGAGAGCGCCGGCCTGAACCTCGCGCCCGACCCGTCCGAGCTGCCTGTCGAGGAGGCCCTGGAGCCGGACACGCGACTGGGCGACTACCGCATCATTCGGGAGGTCGGCCGCGGGGGCATGGGCGTGGTCTACGAGGCCGAGCAGATTTCTCTCAACCGTCGCGTGGCGCTGAAGGTGCTCCCCTTCTCGGCGGCCATCGATCCGAAGCAGAAGCAGCGATTCCGCGTGGAGTCGCAGGCGGCGGCGCACCTCCACCACCCGCACATCGTGCCGATCTTCGCCGTGGGGCAGCACCAGGGGGTCCCCTTCTATGCCATGCAGTTCATCCAGGGACAGACCCTGGCCGCGATGATCGAGGACGTCCGCCGATCGGGCCTGTCCAGGAAGCCTCACGGGATCCTGCGGTCTCACGGGACGCCGGTCGAGGGGGACGACCTCGTCCCTCCGACCGAGAGCCTGGCCCCTTCTCCCTCCAGCATCGGCGGGAACGGCCCGAGCGAAGGGACCGCGCGTCGGCGAGGGCTGGCTTACCATCGCGCGGTGGCCCGTCTGGGGATCGAGGCCGCCGAGGCCCTGGAGCATGCCCACGGCCTTGGCGTGCTCCATCGCGACATCAAGCCCGCGAACCTCCTCATCGACGTGGACCGCAAGCTCTGGGTCACGGATTTCGGCCTCGCCCGATTTCGGGACGATCCGGGCCTGACCTGCACCGGCGACCTCCTCGGCACCCTGCGCTACATGAGCCCCGAGCAGGTCCACGCCCGGCGAGGGATCGTGGACCAGCGCGCCGACGTGTATGCCCTCGGGGCGACCCTCTTCGAGGCCGTGACCTTGCGCCCGGCCTTCGGCGGTCGTGACCGGCAGGAGCTCCTGAACCGGATCCTCCTGGAAGAGCCGATTGCGCCTCGCAAGATCGACCCGACCATCCCGCGAGACCTCGAGACCATCCTCTTGAAGGCCATGGCCAAGGAGCCATCCCGGCGCTATACGACCGCCCAGGACATGGCCGACGACCTCCGCAACTTCCTGGAGGACAAGCCCATCCAGGCCAGGCGGCCCACGATCTTCGACTGGGCGTCTCGTAGCATCCGGAGGCACCGCGCGGTCGTGGCCACCGCGGCTTCGGTCCTGATCGTGGCGGCGGTCGTGGCGTCCTTGCTCGTCCTGTCCGAGCAGCGCAAGAACTGGGAGTACTTCGTCAAGACGAACCAGGGCGTGGACGTGGCCCTGAAGGCCTCGGACGCCGTCACGATGAGGGCCATGGCCACGGTCACGAACCTCCGCGGGGGGGAGGTGAAGGAGGAGGACAAGCAGTTCTTCCAGACCGCCATGAGCTTCTATCAGAACCTCTGCGTGCTCCTGCAGGGCGAGACCGACCCTCGTCGGCGCGAGACCCTGGCCAAGGCCCATTTCGGGCTGGGATTGACCAAGAAGATCCTCAGGCTGAGCGGGTCGGAGGAGGATTTCCTGGCGTCCATCCAGGCCTATGAAAATCTGCTCAAGAGCAGCATCGGGCAGGAGGAGACCAGGTCGGGGCTTTGCAGCTCGCTGTACTATCTCGCGGTCCTATACGCGGCGCAGAACCAGATGCCTCTCGCCGATCGCGTGTACGAGCGACTGGTCCAGGTCCAGCGCGAGTTGCTCCAGGACGCCCCCGAGAACTCGCATTATCGCGATGGCCTGGCGGCCAACATGAGCGTGTGGGCCATGATCCGGGCCGAGCTCGGGCAGGGCGACGAGGCCGATCGCACCCTGGTCGAGGCCGTGGGGCTCTGCCCCAACTCGGCCAAGGCCCTGAACAACCTCGCCTGGCTGCTCGTGAGCGACCCCCGCCGCTCGCCGCACGATCCCGCGCGTGCCGAGAAGTACGCACGTCGCGCCGTCGAACTCGACCCGAGCGACTGGCGGCTCTGGAACACGCTGAGCCTCACGCTCGCCCGCGTCGGGAATCTGAAGGAGGCGCGCGAGACCACCCTCAGGTCGATCGAGGTGCGCCACGCGGAGACGGCCGACGACTGGCTCATCCTGGCCATGGTGTCCCTGAAGGACGGCGATCGGGCCCAGGCGGAACGCTACTCGCGCAAGGCGAACGCCTGGATGCGGGAAAACCGGAGCAATGCCGACCTACAGCGCCTCCGCGATGAGGTGCTCGACCTCCTCGAAACCCCAACTCACCGGAATCTCGCTCCCCGGTCGGTGCCCAATCAGGCCCGGCCGTTTTGCGTGGATCAATGACAGCCTGACGTATCCCGTGATCGACGATCAAAGCGTCTTGCTCAGGATGATCATGGCGACCCAGGCGACGGGCCAGGTGCACAGGACGACCACCGCGACCCGATGCGTCCACGAGGCCGGGCACACCTTGACCCTCTGCGGACCGAACATCCGCAGGAGCACCGCCACGAACACGGGCAAGACCCCGATCAGGGGATTGACCGGCAGGCGGGACGGGACCACGAACATGGCCAGGCCGATCCAGTATCCCCCGACCAGCAACCAGGCGGTCTCGGCCCAGGTGTAAGTGGTCCCGGGGTCGGGGCGGGTGCCGGGATCGGGCAGCCGCGCGCGGCGATCGAGGAGCAGCACGAGCGGGCCGGTCATCGCCAGCCCCAGCCAGGCGTAGGTTATCCCCACGAAGAGCCCGGCCCACTGGGTGGGCATCCCCTCGTGAGGCCAGAAGGCCCGGATGAGCAGCGCCGCGAGGCTGTAACCCGCCACCAGGGCGAGCATGTCGAGAAGGCGCAGGCCTCGGGGCGGGGGGGCGTGGGTCATCGTGGGCGATCTCGCGGCGATCGGGGTTCCCGTCAAGGGCCGGGGGGCATGGTCTCGGAGTCGAGGACGATCAGCAGGAAGGCGCTCTGCAACGGCCAGGCGACCGAGACCGCCATGCCGAGCCTCTCGGTCCACGGCACCGGGCCCCTGGCCGGGACGCGGGAGCCCGGCGGCTTCAGGACCCAGACCTTCCACATGATCACGAGGACCAGAAGGCTCGTGATCCCCACGGCGATCGTGAGGATCGTTCCATAGAGGCTGATGGACCCGTTTCCCTCCCCGAGACTCGCCGGACGCAGCATGGCGGTCAGGATCCACGGCGAGCCCAGCAAGGCCCAGAGCCTGTCCCCCAACCGGGGATAACCCAGAGGCCGGCGTCCATAGCGTCTCATGATCAGAAGCACGGGGCCCGCGGCCGAGATCGCCACGCCGGCGAACGTGATCCAGAGGAGACCTGAACTCGCTCCCAGGGCGCGGATCATGGGCGTTCGGAGGTGCAGGCTAGCCACGGCCGCCGCGATCACGACCGCCACACCGTCGAGCACCGTGAAGCCGTTTTCCAGGCCCGCCGGCTCTTCATCCGGTACGTTTCCCGCCGCTTCGTACGCGTCTGCACCTTGTCGCACGTCGGTCATGCCCCTTATACTAACGTACTCCGTGGTGAACCACACCCCGGCGTGCCTCGCATTCCCGATCCAGACCGGACGATCCCTCCCGACTGCCTTGGGGCCGATTGTCCGACTCGCCACGCCCCGGCCGAATCATGCCCGTCCCCAAAGTTGCTATCGTCGGCCGCCCGAATGTCGGCAAATCGTCCCTGTTCAACTGGCTCGCGGGTCGCCGGATCGCCATCGTCGACGACGTGTCGGGCGTGACCCGCGACCGCGTGGGCGCCCTCGTGCCCAGCGGTGATGATGTGGACTCCCCATTTTTCGAGCTGGTCGACACCGGCGGGGTGGGGATGGTCGATCGCGACGACCTGAGCGAGGACGTCGATCGCCAGATCCAGGCCGCCATGGACGAGGCCGACCTCATCCTCTTCGTGGTCGATTGCCGCGACGGCCGCATGCCGCTCGACGAGGAAGTGGCCTCCCGCCTGCGGTACATCGACAAGCCCGTGATCCTCGTGATCAACAAGGCCGACGAGCCCACGATGGACACCCGGGTCGAGGAATTCTACAAGCTCGGCCGCGGGACCCCGGTCTACGTGTCGACCAAGCAGAACCGGAACAAGAGGCCACTCCTCGACCTGATCGTCGAGAAGATGCCCGAGAACCTCGACCCCAAGCCGGGCGACGAGGAGATGAAGGTCGCCGTGGTGGGCCGCCCCAACACGGGCAAGTCCACCTTCGTGAACACCCTGGCCCGCGTCGAGCGCATGATCGTCTCCGAGCGAGCCGGCACCACGAGGGACTCGGTGGACGTCCGATTCGAGCTCGACGGCCTGCCGTTCGTCGCGATCGACACCGCGGGCGTGCGCCGCAAGGCGAAGATCAAGGACGACCTGGACTTCTACTCGGTCCATCGCGCCGAGCGATCGATCCGTCGCGCCGATGTGGTCTTCCTGTTCCTCGATGCCACGGCGGGCGTGTCACGGCTGGACAAGCAACTGGGCGACTACATCGCCAAGCAGCACAAGCCGGTCGTGTTCGTGATCAACAAGTGGGACCTCATGGCGGCAAACCCCGACGGCCCGTCGTCGGAGATGATGTCCAAGTACGCCCACTCGGTCCAGCACGCGTTCCGCACCATGCCGTTCGCCCCCCTGGCGTTCATCACGGCAAAGACCGGAAAGAACGTGAAGGCGCTCCTGAATCTCGGTCAGGCCATGTTCAAGCAGGCCCAGAAGCGTGTGAGCACGGGCATGCTCAACAAGATCCTCCGCACGGCGGTCGAGGCCCATCCCCCCTCCATGCGAGAGAACCGCCAGCCCAAGATCTACTACGCGACCCAGGTCGGCACGGCGCCTCCCACGATCGTCCTGTTCGTGAACAGCCCCTCCCTGTTTGAAGCCCCGTATCAGCGCTATCTGTTGAACGTGTTCCGCCACAAGCTCCCGTTCCGCGACATCCCGATCAAGCTCTACCTGCGGGCCCGCACCCAGACCGACCCCAACGCGCCGACCAAGGACATCGACATCTCGGACCCCACCGCCGATTTCGGGTCCAAGACGAACCGATACCGCGACTCGGAGGACGAGGATCTGGAAGGGATCCTCAACCGCGAGCAGCACGACCGCGAGGTCAACGAGCTGCTCGAAGAACTCGAGGACGATTGACCTCGGGCCTCAGGTCCCGAGTTCCTCCCCCCTGAGGGCTCGGTAGCCGGTCGGGGACGCGTCCGGGCCGTCGAGCGCCCAGCCCCGGGCCCCCCGATAGCGGTCGTAGGCCTGGTTCATGGCATCTACGTCGTCGAACCAGCCGATCACATAGGCCGCGCCGAAGGTGTCACCGGGTTCGACCTTCCGCCCGCCGATTTCCTGGATCATGCAGACATATCCCCGCTTGTGGCACCAGGCCTGATACACGTCGCTCGCGTCCAGGGTCATCCCGGCGAGCCACGGGCCGGGCTTCGGGCCTTCGAGATGGACCTGATAGCCGCGGATCATGCGGTCGGGGATCGCTCCAGGCTTGCGGCTGTAGAGGAAACGGGCATCGGGCGGGAAGTCCTGACCGAATTCGGTCGAGGGGATCGTCGAGGGCTCGGCGTAGCTCAGATAGACGTGGTCGAAGGTCTGCCCCCTGTCCGAGCGGATGTGGCCCGGAAGGTCAATCCTCAGGAAGAGCTCGTCCGATGCGTTGGCCACGGTCACGCGATCGGACGCCAGGAAGAAGCGTTCGGCCGCGGGGAAGATCAGGGTCTGTTCCCAGACCGACCCGGCCTTGGAGCGGGGAGCATGGGCCACATTCCACACGTATCGCTGGCGGATGGCCACGAAGTCGGGGCCGACGTGGATCGAAGGCTCGAGTTCACGGGCCTGCGTACAGATCTGGGGGCCCTCGACGTACCGCTTGGGGATCCGGCCGTGGAACGGGTCGGCCTTGCCGAATTCGTACTGGCCGGAAGGGATCGGCGCCGACGGGTCGGCGGGTTCGAGCAGGAAGTCGGCGATGTCCAGGCCGTATCCGAGGTCGCGGGCCCCGCTCCCCTTGTCGTGGAACGAGCCCTCGGCCACGCCCGACACATAGCCTCGCTTGCGGATCGTGGCCGTGTAGCGTGGGGCGTCGATCTCGATCCGGTCCGCGAGGGACTTCACTCCGATCGCAACTCGGGAGCGCATGCGAGGTTTCTCGGGTTCGTGACCTTGAATCGCGGGCGTCAACCTGTTGCAATAAAGGCCGTTTCGGCCAGCCGACGCAAGTTCCGCCAAGGAGTCCGCCTCGATGATCGTCGGTGTGCCCAAAGAGGTCAAGGGTGACGAGTACCGCGTGGCCATGCTTCCCGTGGGGGCCGAGGAACTGACCTCGGCCGGGCATGAGGTGCTCATCGAGACCGGCGCAGGGATGGGCAGCGGGATCCCCGATACGCTCTATGCCTCGGCGGGCGCGACCCTGGTGGACTCGGCCTCCGAGATCTGGGCCCGCGCCCAGATGATCGTGAAGGTCAAGGAGCCGCAGAAGGCCGAGTGGCCGCTCATGAGGCCCGAGCAGGTCCTGTTCACCTACTTCCACTTCGCCGCCGACGAGGCCCTCACGCAGGCCGTGATCAGGAGCCGGGCCACGGCGATCGCCTATGAGACCATCCGCGACCACAAGGGAACCCTGCCTCTGCTCACCCCGATGAGCGAGGTCGCCGGCCGGATGAGCATCCAGGAAGGCGCCAAGTATCTCGAACGTCCGCAAGAGGGCCGAGGGATCCTGCTCGCGGGCGTACCGGGCGTGGCCCCGGCCGAGGTCGCGGTCCTGGGCGGAGGGATCGTCGGCTCCAATGCGGCTCGCGTTGCGGCAGGGCTGGGGGCCAACGTCCGGATCCTGGACATCAACCTGGATCGCCTCCGCTATCTCGACGACATCATGCCGCCGAACGTGACGACACTTTACTCGGACCGCCACACGATCCTCGAGTCGGTCGAGCGCGCGGACCTTGTGATCGGGGCGATCCTGATCACCGGGGCCAGGGCACCTCGGCTTGTCCGCAGGCAGGACCTCGCGCGGATGAAGCCGGGCGCGGTGATCGTGGACGTGGCGATCGACCAGGGCGGGTGCATCGAGACCAGCCGCCCGACCACGCATCGCGAGCCCACCTACCTCGTGGACGACATCGTCCATTATTGCGTGACGAACATGCCGGGCGCGGTCGGCCGCACCAGCACCTATGCCCTCTGCAACGTGACCCTGCCGTATGTCCTCCAGTTCGCCAACCACGGCTGGAGGGAGGTGGCGGCGGGCCACGCCGGGATCGCCGATGGCGTGAACATCGACGGAGGCCGCGTGACGAACAAGGCCGTGGCCTCCACCTTCGGGTTGACTCTCTCCTCGCTTTGAGCGACAACGAGTCGTTTCCCCTTTTCCCACGTTTCCTCATCCTTCCAGAAAGGGCTACATCGCCATGAGTGACGATCTCGACCCGTCCGACGCCCACGACCACTCGGATGAGAGCCAGGAGCTCGAGCTCGCCACCCAGAGCCAGATCTTCCTCGCCATGCGCGAGCAGAACCTGGAACTCCTCCGCATCGCCACGCAGGTGGCGGGCTACTCGGGGACCGGCGGCCCGGTCAAGCATGGCGACCTCAAGAACGCCATGAAGAGCATCTGGGACGTGTACGCCGAGTTCTACTCCTGGATCGACCCCGAAGAGACCGGCGACGACGACGAGGATGAGGACGAGTGAGCCCCGACCTGGCCACGGTCGAGTGGGTCGGGACGGCCGAGGATGGGTGCTTGCGGCTGATCGATCAGACGCTCCTGCCCGGCACCCTCCGTCAGATCGACCTGCGCGACGTGGACTCCGTCTGGGAGGCGATCAAGTCGCTGAGGGTTCGCGGCGCCCCGGCCATCGGGATCGCCGCCGCCTTTGGCGCCGTGATCGGAGCCCGATCGGGTGACGATCCGGCAAAAGCCCTCAATACCGCGACCGCCCACCTCCGGACCAGCCGCCCCACGGCGGTTAACCTGTTCTGGGCACTGGATCGGATGGATCGGATCGCGGCAGAGGCCAAGGCTCTCGACCGGGCCGCGTTCCTCCAGACGCTCCTTCAGGAAGCCCAGGCCATCTCCGACGAGGACCGGGCCATGTGTCGGGCGATCGGGGCATTCGGCGCTGCCCTGATCCAGCCGGGGCAGGGTCTCCACACGCACTGCAACGCCGGAGGCCTGGCCACCGCCGACTATGGCACCGCGCTGGCCGTGATGTTCTCGGCCCACGAGCAGGGCAAGGCGATCCACGTGTTTGCCGACGAGACCCGGCCCCTCCTTCAAGGCGCCCGGCTCACGGCCTGGGAGCTCCAGCGACGAGGCGTGCCCGTGACCCTCATCTGCGACAACATGGCCGCGCAGGTCATGAAGGAAAAGAAGGTGCAGATGGTCGTCGTGGGGGCGGACCGGATCGCGGCCAACGGCGACGCGGCGAACAAGATCGGCACTTACGGCGTGGCCGTGCTCGCCCATGCTCATGGGATCCCGTTCTATGTGGCCGCACCCTCCAGCACCTTCGACCTCTCCATGGCCGACGGGTCGCTCATCCCCATCGAGCAACGCGACTCGCGAGAGATCACGCACGGGTTCGGGTCGTCCACCGCGCCCGAGGGCATCAACGTCTACAATCCAGCGTTCGACGTCACGCCCGCCGAGCTGATCACCGGCATCATCACCGAGAAGGGCGTGATCTCACCCGTATCATCGGAAGCGATCCGCAAATTGATCGTTTAAGGTTCCGTCTCGGCCCGGATCGTCCTTGATGTTCGCTGTGAACGCATGGCGCACGACGAGGCCTGGACCCCTCGCTGCGAAGAGTCCGGGCCGCGGATCGTGTGGCCTTGCGGCTCAGGCGATCCTCACACGACCACATGGCCGTGGGGCAGGATGTACCCCAGGGCCAGCAGCTTGTTGATGATCACGTCGGCGCACTCCTGCTCGTCGAGCTTGCTCGTGTCGATCGTGACCTCGGGGTTCAGAGGGGCCTCGTAGGGGTCGTCCACGCCGGTGAAGCCCATCCCCTTGCCCTCGACCACGGCGTTGCGGGCCTTGGCGTACAGGCCCTTCACGTCACGCTTCTCGCAGACCTCGATCGGCGTGTCGCAGAAGACCTCGACGAAGTTGCCTCTGGAGGCCTTGCGGGCGTTTTCGCGAGGGCCCCGGTACGGGCTGATGACCGAGCAGAGCGTGGTCCCGCCGTGCTGGGCGACCATCCCGGCCACATACCCCACGCGATTGATGTTGGCGTCGCGGTCTTCCCTGGAGAAGCTCAGCCCCTTGGACAGGTGGGTGCGGATCTCGTCCCCGTCGAGCATCGACACGTTGCGTCCGAACTCGGCCAGACGCTCGACCAGGGCGTGCGCCACGGTGCTCTTGCCCGAGCCCGAGAGCCCCGTGAACCAGATGGTCAGGCCCTGGCGGAACCTGGGCGGGTTGGTCTCGTTGAGGATCGCGGCCACGGCGGGGCGGCTGAACCACTCGGGCAGGGGCAGGCCCTTGGCCAGGTAGTCGTCGCGGACCTGTGTGTCCGAGATGTGGGCGGTCCTCACGCCCGCGGGGACCTCGTCGATCGGCGAGTAGCGGTCCTCGTCGGGCAGGTAGACCATCTGCTTGAAGTCGACCATCTCCATGCCGATCTCGTCCTTGGACTTGCCCATGGCCTCTTGAGCGGCGTGGGGAGCGTAGAAGGGCTTGCCGGTCGAGTCATGGCCGGGGCCGGCATGGTCGCGGCCCACGATGAAGTGGGTGCACCCGTAGTTTCGGCGGATAATCGCGTGGAGGAGCACCTCACGAGGGCCCGCCATCCTCGTGGCCAGCGGCAGGAGGCTGAGGACCGCCGACTGCTTGTCGTAGTAGTTGTCCACGAGCGCCCGGTAGCAGCGGACGCGGGTGTAATGGCCCACGTCGCCGGGCTTGGTCACGCCGACGACCGGGTGAATCAAGAGGCCGCCCCCGATCTGCTCGGCCGCGCGCTTGGTCAGCTCCTCCTCGGCCCGGTGCAGGGGGTTGCGTGTGTGGAAGGCGACCACCTTGGACCAGCCCAGCGCCTGGAAATGCTCGCGAAGCTCGGCCGGGGTGCGGCGGAGATCGGCGAAGTCGTAGTGCGGCGGGATGCGCAGGACTTCGAGCTTTCCCGAGGCGTAATGGCTGGCCGACCTGTTCAGGTAGTCCACGGCCGGGTGCATGGCGTCGGTCGTCCCGTAGGCACCCGAGGCCTCGGCGACCTTGTCGTACGCGAAGATCTCCTCAAGGTGCAGGAAGGCGAGCAAGTTGCCGTACACGTCGCGAAGGGCGAGGATCTTGCCCTCGGCCACGGTGTCGCCGGGCGTGACGGGAAGAGTCACGGGCAGGGGCCAGAGGGTCCCATTGGCCCGGCGCTGCTCGGCGACCACGCGGTCGTAATCGGCCTTGCCCAGGAAGCCCGTGAGGGGCGAAAGGCCGCCGGTGGCCAGCAGTTCGAGGTCGCAGAGGCCGCGCTCGTCGAGCGTGAGGCTCGCGTGCTGGCTGGCCGTGGCCTTCATTTCCTTGGCACGTTCGGGGCTCACCATTAGGTCAACGAGTTCGCCGCCGTAGGGCGTGTTCAGGCCGGTTGACTTCTGGGTGGAGGGCGCGGGAATGACCGTGCTCCTTACGTGGAAGACGGATGTCTGTCGGTGGACGGTCTCGATTTAATTGGGTCGCAACTCTCACAAGGACCCTGAATTTTGTCAATCCGGGTCGTCTGGGGCGGGGCTCATGGCCCGCGATCGGGTCATCTGGGCCGCGATCGGCGCGAGACGGGGGACGGTTCAGATGAACCATTCCTGGGGGGTGGTCTTCTCGGAGACCTCGTCGATCGAGGTGCGGTCGAGTACGGCTTTCTGGGCCTGGCGGACCTCGTACCACACGTGGGAGAGCGCCGTGGCCAGGGGGCCGGATGGCGGACGCGCGGGCTCCTCGGGGCCGTCGATCGCATTCAGGACCGCCCCGACGGTGATCTCGCCCGGAGGCCGCGCGATCCTGTACCCGCCCGAAGCCCCCCGGATGCTTGCCACGAGCCCCGCGCCCTTGAGCTGGAGGAGGATCTGGACCAGGTACCGCTCGGGAATCTGGTTCGCCTCGGCGATCTCGCGGATCCGCAGCGGTGAGGCCTCCTGGCGGTTCTTCGCCAGGGCCAGCATCGCCAGGCACGCGTACTCGGCTTTGGCGGAGATCTTCATCGGGGGTCCTCGGTCTCGCGAGTCCTCAAAGCTGGCTGCTGTCCATGGAATGCAGGCCGCACTCCGTCTTGGCCTGCCCGGCCCATCGCCCCGCCCGCTCGTCGGTCTCCCCCGCCGCCACGGCCCGGGTGCAGGGCCAGCAGCCGATGGACGGGTACCCCGCGTCGTGCAGGGGGTTGTAGGGCACGTCATTCGCCATCACATAGGCCCATACGTCGCGGTGGGACCACTTCAACAGCGGGTTCACCTTCACGAGGTTGAACTTCGGGTCCCAGGCCAACACCTTGGCGCGGGCCCTGTGCGACGACTGGTCCGCCCGGATCGAGGAGATCCACGCCTGGTAGCCCTCGACCGCGCGGCGGAGGGGGACGATCTTGCGGTCATGGCAGCAGCGGTCCGGATCGACCGAGTACACGGGGCCGTGGTTCGACCGCTCGTATTGCTCGACCGAGTCCGCGGCCCGGACAAGCTCCACCGAGATGCCCAGCTTCTCCTCGATCCGGTCGCGAAGCTGGAGGGTCTCGGCGAACTGATACCCCGTGTCGAGGTTGAAGACCCGCACCGAGCGGTCGATCTGCGAGAGCATGTGAATGATCGCACACCCCTCGGGGCCGAAGGCCGTGGCCATGGTCAGCCCGGGCTGATATCGGGCCACCGCCCACCTGAGGATCTCCTGCGGAGAGGCCCCCTCAAGTTCCCGATTGGCATCCGCCAGTTCCCCGATCAAGGAGTCTGCAACCGTCGTCATTGTCGTCTCGGACCTCGCGAGGGCTGAGTTTCGATGAATCATACATAAGTTGGGGTTCTATGTCAAAGTTGGATCTGCCGGCCTCCATTTATTGGCTTCGATCTGGGTTCGTTTTTGGGTTCGTTTGGGTTCGTTTTTGGGAATATTCGACCCTGGCGAAGCAGATGGATTCGGTATAAGTTGCTCGACAAAAAGAATTAGTGGAAACTGCGGTCTCGGCGTCCGGGAGGAAATTGGGTTCGTTCTGCAAAATCACGATTTTTTTGATCCTCGCTTTCTGAATCAAACTTGACCTGGTGGTGTATGGATGAATTTCGAGCTTAAGCCTCTCCCTTTCTGTGACATGAGTCCCCTTTCCGGCGATTCTGTTCCATTGATCGGCGAGGTTGATGAGGAGAGAAGGTGAGATCGTGTGCAGATCCCGGTTGGCGAGTTGCCGCCAGTCCATCTCCTTAATATCGAGACCCTATAACACAGCTAATCGCACGAACCTGGCGACGTGCGGGAAACGTAGGCGGGCGTGCGTGGGGCGTATGCGGTCGGTTGGCCGCGTAAGGGCCGCGTACCTGACTTCGACGCGAGTAGCTTTCGATGGGCATCAGGGATCGCGGTCGGTGTGCAGGCACTTGCTCTCTCGACACCTTCGTGCTCGAAGGTTTGCGGGTTCAAGATCTCGTTCGACTTCCACCCGGGTGAGCGGCTCGCCGGCGCTGGGCCGCCGTGATCTGGGCCTCAGCGTCTTCGGGTCGAGGTCTTCTTCGAATCGGATTCGGTGGGGCGGCTGGCGATCTCGGAGCGGGACACGCTCCAGCGGCGACCGTCGGTGCGGATGCGGATCGTGCCCTCGCGGTCGGTGCGTTTCAGAGGCACGCCTTTTTGCTTGAGTACGGCGAGCGCCTCCGAGTGCGGATGCCCGTAGGAGTTTCCGGTCGCCAGGCTGGCCACGGCAAGCTCGGGCTGGATCAGGTCGAGCCACTCGGCGTCGGTCCCGTTGCGGCTTCCGTGGTGCGCGAGCTTCAGGATGGTGGCGTCCCGCAGAAGCTCGGGGTTGTGCTTCTTCCACCACGCCCGCTCGTCTTCCTCGCTGTCGCCGCTGAGGATGACCGAGACCGACCCGTAGGTCACGCGGAGACCGATCGAGTTATCGTTTTCCTCCTCGTCGTTCAAAGGAGGTTGGGGGAAGATCGTGAGGACGACCGACCCGAGCTCGATGCGTCGAGGCTTGCTCAGGGGGCCGATCGCTTTGACGCCCTGCTCCTTGACCTGGGTCAGCAGCTTCAGATACATCGACGTGGTGTGCTTGCTGTTGGTCGCGAGGAAGTAGGTGGGGTGGAACTTCTTGACCACCTCGCGCATCCCTCCGTAGTGGTCGGAATGGTGGTGGCTGACCGCCACGAGGTCGATCGACTCGACGCCCATCTCCTTCAGCGAGGTGACCACGCCGTTGGAGGGCCCGGCGTCGATGAGCGCGGTCTTGCCCTCGGGTGAGGTGATCAGGATCGCGTCCCCCTGTCCCACGTCGATGAACTCGATCGTCGCCAGGGCCTTCGCCGGGACCCTCGCCGAGAGGGTCGTCGTGAGGAAGACCGACGAGATCCCGAGCGCCAGGGCGACGAGCCGGCGGAGCAGGCGAGATTTCACAGCGTCACGTCTCCACCGTCGTCGTCTCGGGTGAGTTCGTTCTGGACCCTGGCGGTCTCGTCGGCCACGGCCTTCGTGGTGGCGGCGTCCTTCTTGATGGCGAAGGTCAGGACGTCGCCGGGCTTCGTCCCCTTGGGGAGCCAGGCCAGGGGGATGTGGCCGGTGTCCCCCTGGTCGCTCAGGAGGACAGCGAGGGTCTTGCCGTCACCTTCGAGCCGATCGACCGATAGCTTGATGCTCATGATCTTGCCCTCGGGGATGGGTCACTCACTTGATCCGCACGTCGTCCTCGTCACGCTCGGCGAACTTCGCCCGGGCCGCGGCCTCGGACTTCGGCCTGCTCGCGATCGTGAGCTGGTTGTCCGACGTGCCCGGGCGGGCCGCCCCTTGCTCGAACAGGGAGAGGTCGAAGGTGCCCGAGCGGAGCGGGAAAATTTTCGCGCTGTCGGAGACCCACTCGAATTTCTTTCGGCTCCCGAAGATCTTCCTGTGCTCCCAGACCTCCAGGACGAACGTATCTCCGGGCGTCCATTCGACGTCGAACGGCGAGTCGGCCCAGCCGGTGTGCAGGCCCTCGCGGGTGGCCTCGACGGAGTCCTCATTGCGGCCCTTGCTGTCCCACACGATGCGGTCGCGACCCTCGGCCCCGCGTTTCAGGAGCCGCACCTGGAGGTCCACGGCCTGTCCGGGCTTGAACTGTCCGGGTTGGATCGCGAGGTCCTTCACGCTGACCTCGAAGGTGCCCGGGGTGATGTAGGCGTCGGCATGGGTGAGGAGCTTCGCGACCTTGCGCAGGCCCTGTCCGTCGCCGAGTTCGCCATCCACCCCCTGCTTCTGGAGGAACTGGCTGACGAGTTTCTGGAGGATCGGGTGGTCCTTGAGCTGCCATCCGCCCACGCCGGTCCCTCCCCCGATGAAGAAGAGCAGGACGTACTTGACCCATGAACGCATCTTGCCGCTTCTGGGCTTCTGCTGAGACCTGGTCATCCCTGGGTTCCTCGGAAAACGTGGGCGGATCCGCCGAGCGCTGGGTCGATGAGGCGGAACTATCGGCAATCGGATGAGTTCGTCAAGGCGAGTGTCGAAATCAGGGATGAGCATGCGTTTGCGTGGCCAAAGACGGATTGACGTCCATGGACATGAAAGATATTTTGCGGCCCGGCCATTCCCCTGGATGCCGGTCCGTTCCGCCCCTTCCGCGCGTATCGTGCGAGTCCCGCCCATGACAAAGCCAGCGATCACGCTCCTCGGCCTTCTGGCCCTTCTGGTCCCGGGATGCGCCGCGGCGGGCCCCACCAAGAAGGCGGCCGGGGTCGTCGGCCGGTCGGCGGTCACGGTGGCCAAGACCACGGGCAAGGTCGTGACCTGGCCCTATCGCGAATACAAGGCAAGTCAGGCAGGTCGGCAGGAGCACCCCAAGACCTTCACGCTCGGGCTGAACGACACGCCGGTGGTCGACTCGCCCCAGATGGCCGAGAAGACGCCCAAGGACAGCAACGTGAAGGTGGCGGGCGCGGACAGCAGCGACGAGGATTCGCCCCCGACACGGCGATCCTCGCGCAAGAAGGACGCGGATCTCACGGCGGAGGCCGACGAGGACGACGCGGGCGGAGGCAGATCGTCCCGCAAACGCTTGACGTCCAAGGTGGATGATGTGGAGCTTGCCTCGGCCGAGGACGACTCGGATTCCCCGCCTCCTCGCAAGAAGAAGGCGGCCTGGAAGGGCAAGACGGCGACCGT
>JANOBY010000676.1:0-4000 GCA_031411935.1 Planctomycetales bacterium
AAGGACAGCATCAGCGATTTCGCGACCAATTTAATAAAAACTTACTTGTGCGAGTACACCCAGGAATTCGCCCTCAAGCACCTCCGCCCTGAGGATCGCGGCAGGTTCCAGGTCGAGCGGGCGCGATTCAACTACCAGACCGAATCCTGGGAGACGGTCCCATTCGAGCTGCCCTCCTTCCGCGGTGACTACGTCCTCTTGACTCCCAAGGACCTCCTGACGAAGGAGGAAACCTGGATCAACCGGGCGGACCTCGCCGAGAGGCTGCAGGATGTCGCCGACTCGATCCCTGATGGTCCGCTCCGCGCCCAGGTCAACAACTACCTGCTGAAGGCAATGTTGGAGCAGGACAGGCGAGAGAAGTCGAACAAGAAAAGCGAGAAGGAAGCGCGTATGGAGATGGCCTCGCGCCTGATCGACGCACATCCGGAGATCTTGGATTACTACATTAAGCTCAAGGAGGAGTCGGGGCGTGGTGCGAAGGAATTCAGCACCAGGAAAATCGACGAATCAGAACAGCTCTATGTGAAGCAGATTCTGGAGTTCGTTGCTTGCGACCTCGCCGGGACGGAATTCTACAGGAATCCGGGACTCACCCATGACGAGGCGATGAGGCGAGTTCTCTTCCTCAAGCACGTCATTGAGGACCGCGACGGCTACCGAATCTTTTATTTGAAGGGCAATCCCATCGGCACCGAGGAGGACTTGCAGATCCTCTTCCTTCTGACCTGGTTCGCGACGCCTTTTGACGTCAATCGCGAGGTTAACAACGGCCGTGGCCCGGTGGATTTCAAGATATCGCACGGCAAGCGGGACAAGTCGCTCGTGGAGTTCAAGCTCGCCAGGAATACGAAACTCAGACGAAACCTCGAGAAGCAGACGCAGATCTACGAGCGGTCGAACGGCACCAAGGAATCGATCAAGGTCATCATCTACTTCGACGACAGCGAACGCGAACGGGTGAAGTCGATCCTGAAGGAAATGAAGCTCGAAGACGATCGAAACATTGTCCTGATCGATGCCTGCTCCCACAACAAGCCATCGGGCTCGAACGCTTGATCAGCGGCCGGTTGGTGATTTGGATCGCGATCGATTACTCGTGCCGTCCAAGTCAGAACAGCCGTGACCCGTCCATTTTGGCCCCCACCTTCGCCTTGCGGAGCGTGGGCAGGAGCTTGCGCTGGTCCATCCGGACGCGTTCGACGTTGCGGCGCCCGTCCTTGCGGAGACGGCCGAGATAGAACATCACGCCGTCGACGGTGAGCTTCATGACGCCTCCGGTCGTTCGACCTTAGGCAGGCCCAGCTTCGCGGGGAGCCCGTTGGCGTGGGTCAGCGTGGTCCATCCCTGCCACTCGGCTTCGGTGGGCAAGAGGCCCTGCAAAAGCAAGTCATAGAGGACGGAGATCAATCCACGGCAGGCAAGTTCCAGCAGTTCGGCTCGGTCCACGGGGCCTCCGGGTATGAAGGGGCTGACCGGATCGTGCTCTTTGCGTGACGTTCGCGCAACGTTCGGGGCGTGACAATTTCCGTTAAACAAATTCTTGAGTATTCGCTTGTGCTGAGAGGAGACGCCCGTTCTGGCCGACTGAACCAAGGGCCGAGTCACTCCCATCTCGGCCCCGCAGCTTTCATGCTGGGCGACGCTGCCGACGGTCACACGGAGTGCGTCACCCGCTTGGTGAGTTCCTGTTACGCGCCCGTCGGCGGCTACGGCATGCCACCGGTTTGATCTGCCGGAGATCATTCCGCCAAGGTTCCATGAAACTTCCATGACATTTTCCATGACACCGTGTCACTCGACACCAATGCGACGACTCCGGCAAGTCGCCTTGAAATGGCATCGGTACGCTTGCGGAGTCGTGGCGGTGACACCCATGGAAACCAGTCTGGAAGCCAAGAAAGACCATCCGCGACCCTCCCGATATCCTGCCGTGAAACCCTCCGGAAGCGTTTCGGAATCCCCTTGCGGTGGGTTCCCGCTCCGGTAGTGTTGGTCCGTCACTTCCCTCCCCTACCGTGTCACCGTTTCTCACCGTCAAAGAAGCCGGGCAACTCGTCGGAAAATCGCCGAGTTCGATCCGCCGGATCATCTATCCGATCCTGGAAAACGATCATCATCCCGACCGAAACCAGATCGAGCCGACGCCCGAGGAGGCGACCCAATTCCGCTTGAAAGGTGAAAACTTTGCCTGGCGCATCAGCGAGGAGCTTCTCCGCCGCGAGGTTCCGCTCGAAACGGTCGCGCCGAAAGGTTCCGGCACCCTGCCGGAACGTGACCGCGGAGAGGGGAACGGAGCCCTCCTGGAAATGCTCCGGCGTGAACTCGACATCAAGAATGGTCAGATCACGCAGCAATCGGATCTCATTTCCAAGCAGATGGAACTCATCAACGGCCTGAGCGAGCGACTCCGCGAAGGGAACATCCTCATTGGTTCGCTCCAGAAGCACTTGACGCTCGGTGACGGCAAGATGGCGGGGGACCACGCCCACACCAAGGACGCGACCGTGGTCTCGTCCGTAAAGACCGAACCGAAGGTGCCCAAAAAGCCAAAACCGAAAGGCGGAATTTTCAAGCGACTCTTCTCATGAGCCCGACGCACAGAACAATTGTCCACGCTTGCCGACACGTTCCAATAACAAGGCAACGGCAACGGTTTGACCCCAAGACCGACTTCGACGATGCTCCCCCGAGCCGATGACAACCACGACGCCACTCGCCGGCAAGACGAAGGCCCAGCCCTCGCAACAATACCGATTGCCCGGCATCGAGCGAGAGGGGATTGCCCAGCTTTCTTTGCTGGAAACGGCCCTCTGGCCGCTTCAAGGTGGCAAGTTGCGGAATCAGGAGTTTGTCACGTCGTATTCGTTCACGACTCCGGAGGGACGGTCGACCGCCCATGTGACCGTGCGTTCGCCGCTGGGCCTCCAATCGATCGACGAGTACATCCTCTGGGGATTGCTCGGTGCCACGCTATCGCGTCCCGACGCGGAGCCCATCCTGCTTGCCACGCCGTACTGGATTCTCCGTCAACTCGGCTTCGCCACCGGCGGAACACAATACGCCGAGCTTCGCGAATCGCTCCTTCGCCTTGCCCTATCCAGCTATCACAACACAGGGTTTTACAACCCCGAGTCCCAGGCTCGCGAGCACGTCGCGTTCCAGTTTCTCAGCATCCTGCTTCCGACCGGCGGCGGACTGGGGCAAGCCGTCGATAACGATCGCTCATGGCGGATCGAATGGAACCCCGCGTTCTTTCGCTTTTGCAAGGCGTCAGGTGGGACCCTGCTCTTCGACCTCGACCTGTACCGCACGCTCACCCCGGCCTCGCGACGCCTCCTGCTCAAACTCAAGGACCGCTTCTGGCGAAGCAAGCGGGTCTTTCTCAACGTCGATGACTTGACGATCAACGGGCTCGGATTCTCCGCCGATCGTCCGCTTTTCAAGCGGAAATTTGATCTCGCGAAATGCCTTGGCGAACTTCTGAACCACGGCGTGATCGAACTCGGGAAAGGACAGTCCGCCGTGAAGGACCTGTTTCTCAAGCGTGGAAAGGGGTCGTACGTCGTTTTGCTGCATGAAGGGCCGTACTTCCGCCAACCGAACTCCGAACGCGCCAGTGGCCCAAAGAATGCGATTTTGGACGATCCCTTATTTGGGCCACTCCGAAAGATCGGCGTGGACGAGGCGGGGATTCGTCGCCTGCTCAAGAACCACGGTCGCAGGTCAATCCAGCGGTGGATCGCCATCACCGACGCCGGGATGCACGAGAAACCCAAAGGATTCCCGGGCTTCAAAGTCTCGCCCGCCGCGTTTCTCATAGACGGAGTCCAGGAGAATCGCACGCCGCCCGACTGGTCTTATGCCCACGAGAAGCGTCAGCAACAAAAGCAGTGGGAACGGGAGCACAAGTCGCTCGGCGATGGCGATCCGACTCGATCGGCGTATGACGTCGCACGCACGCAAGCCTTCAAGGCGTATCTCGCGTCGGACGAAGGTC
>JANOBY010000677.1:0-4562 GCA_031411935.1 Planctomycetales bacterium
CCCCAGCCGATGTACATCCACTGCCAGCCCTTCAGGCCCAGGATCATCGGGTGGTTGACGATCGCGTCGCCCACCTTCTCGTCGGTCCCGATGCGCAGCATGTAATAGGAGATGCGCGGGCTCACGAACTGCGCGATGGGCGTGGCGATCATGAACCACGAGAGCGCCTTGGCGCGGTCGCGGTTGGGGAACCAGTGGGTCAGGTACACGATCACGCCGGGGAAGAACCCGGCCTCGGCCAGCCCCAGCAAGAAGCGGATCCCGTAGAAATGCCAGGGCACCTTCACGAACGCCGTGAGCGAGGCGATCACGCCCCAGGTGACCATGATCCGGCAGATCCACTTGCGGGCGCTCCAGCGCTCCACCAGCAGGGTGCCGGGGATCTCCAGCAGGAGGTAGCCCACGAAGAAGCACACGCCCGCGCCGAAGCCGATCACCTCGTCGTTGAAGGCGGGCAGGTCGTCGATCATCTTGAGCTTCGCCAGCCCCACGTTGTTCCGGTCCACGTAGGCGATCACGTAGCAGAGGAACAGCAGGGGCAGGAGCCGCCAGTAGGCCTTGGCGCGGGCTCGGTCCAGCGCCGAGAGGGCGGGCGTCGATTCGGGGCTCGACATGAGGCTAGCTCGCGGTACTCTAGAGGGCGATCACCGTTCGGCGCGGGGCCGGGGGATCGCGAAGGGGGCTGAGGTCTCGCATGGCCGCGGCCCCCGCGATCGGAAGAAACCGTAACAGGTCCGAACACCGTCCGCAAACCCCGAGCCCCGCGACCCTCCCGGAAAGAGGCCCTGCCATGGAACGAGGCGTGGTGACCCAGTACGACGAGGAGCGCGGATTCGGATTCGTCCGCTCGAGCGCCTACGGCGACAAGGACGTGTTCGTGCACGCCTCGACCGTGCAGGGGGGATGCGCCCTGAAGCCCGGCCAGCGCGTGAGGTTCACCGCCGAGGTCTCCAGCAAGGGCCCGCGAGCCACCCGCGTGGAGCCGGGCCGCCGGGGGCTCTCGCCCGCGATGGTCAGCGCCCTGGCGCTGGGCCTGGTGGTCGTGGTGGGCGCGGTGGCCCTGGGCTCGTACGCGGGGTGGTCCCCCCTGTGGGCGGTCCTGGGGGCGATCAACCTCGCCACGTTCCTCGTGTACGGGATCGACAAGAAGCGCGCCATGACCAACCGCCGACGCGTGCCCGAGCGCGTGCTTTTGGGCCTGGCCCTGGTCGGAGGGTCGCCGGCCGCCGCCGCCGCCATGAGCACCTTCCGCCACAAGACGAGGAAGGCCGCCTTCCTCATCCCCTTCATCGTGATCGTGGCCGCGCAGGTCGCAGGAATCGCCTGGTGGCTCCAGAAATCGGGGATGGATCGACCCTGAGGTTTTCCCTCCGTCCGCGCATCAAACCGGGAGACGTCCGCATGAGTTTCGACGAGGAATTGGCCTCGGAGCGGTTCCCCCGCTCGTCGAAGTACCATCCCGGATGGATCGCCGCCGGCGCCAGCGGAGGCGCCCACGCCCTGTGGCTGACCGAGTGGCTGACCGAGGCGATGGACCTGCGGCCCGGCATGCGCGTGCTCGACCTCGGGTGCGGGCGGGCGGCCTCGTCGATCTTCCTCCATCGCGAGTTCGGCGTGCAGGTCTGGGCCACCGACCTGTGGTTCGGCGCCTCCGAGAACCTCCGGCGGATCGAGGACGCGGGCGTGGCCGACGGCGTGTTCCCGATCCACGCCGATGCCCGAACCTTGCCCTTCGCCCCCGGGTTCTTCGACGCGATCGTGTGCGTGGACTCCTTCGTCTATTTCGGGACGGACGACATGTACCTGGGCAACCTCGCGCGGTTCGTGAAGCCGGGCGGCCCGCTGGCGATCGTCGGGGCGGGACTCGTCGACGAGATCGAAGGCCCCTTGCCCGACCACCTGAGGGCCTGGTGGACCCCGGAGCTCTGGTGCCTCCACTCGGCGGCCTGGTGGCGGCGGCACTGGGAGCGGACCGGCCTGGTGGACATCGACCGGGCCGACACGATGGACGGCGGGTGGGAGGTCTGGCGAGCGTGGCAGAAGGCCATCGCCCCCGACAATCAGGTGGAAATCGCCACGCTGGAGGCCGATCGCGGGCGTCATCTCGGCTACGTGAGGGTCGTCGGACGGCGGAGGGCGGACGCCACGATCGAGGACCCGATCGTGTCCGTCCCCACCCAATACACGCACGAGCCATTACTCCGAGCCTCGGAGTAAACCGCCCGACGCTCCCCACCTCGAACCTGGGCAAACCCGGCCGAGTTCGGCCTCACCGAGCAGGCTTGCTCGCGGGGGCGATCACCATCGCGTGGATCCCGGGCGCCTCGGGCGTGCCCTCCCAGGCCGCGACCACCGGCCCCTTGCCCCCGGGCGCGGAGGCGATCATCGGGTCGAACGCCTTGTCGGACAGGGTTTTCGGGGTGCTCGATCCGGGGGCGAGCATCACGAGCTTGCCAGGCCGGCTTTCGAGCCACACGGCGTAGGGGCCGTCGGGGCCGATGGCGGTCCAGCCCTGCACGCCCGCGCCCAGCTTCTGCTCCTTCTGGCCGGGCGAGGCGAGGAACGTGGAACCGGCCCTCATCCAGACCGTGGTGACCCCCCCGTTCGCCCCCACCGACACCGATCCGCCATCCATCGGGCAGGCGTTGAGCTGCCACGACCCCTGGCCGAGCTTGCTCGCCGACGAGAACGTCTTGCCGCCGTCGTCGGACTTCGCAAGGTACATGTCGCGGTTCCCCTTCATGAGGTTCCGCCACATCACATAGAGCGTACCGTCGGTTCCGTACGCCGCGCTCGGGTGGCAGCACTCGCACACGGATTTGTCGGGTGAATGATAGACGAGGACGTCGGGCTCCCAGGTCGCTCCGCCGTCGCTGGAACGTGCGCCGAAGATCTCGGTCGTCTTGTTTCTCAGGTCGAGCCAGGTGCAGAAGACCTGCCCGTTGGGTCCGGCGGCCATGGCATGAAGCCCCTCGCGGGCCGACCCCACCACGGCATTCACGCGAATCGGGCCGCTCCACGTCGATCCCCAGTCGGTCGATCGCCAGGCCAGCACATCGCCGTCTCTCCCCTTGCCTTCGTCCCCGCCGATCGCCGTGATCACGATCGCATCCTCGGTCACAGCCACGCGAGGCCCTCGCCGCATCCCCAGCGAAAGGGCCCCGATGGAACCGACCCTCCCCTCGCGAAACGTCTTGCCCAGGTCCTCGGAGACGGCGCACCGGATCTCGTTGCCCTTGCCAAACGCCACAAAAATCCGCCCCTTCGCATCCACCGCCGCCTGGGGCTGCTTCACCCCGGCTTCAGCGGTCACGGAGACGGGCCCCTCCGCGTGGGCCCCGGTCGCGAACACGAAGACAACAAGGAGGGACAGCAATCGGTGGCTCATGGTCAGACCCTTGGTGCGAGTATCCGTCGAAGACCTTCATGCGAAGACGCGGGAACGCGTGGGCCCGGTCATTCTCCGGGAGGAGCCGACAGCTCGCCCCAGCCCTGGGCACTGATTTCGGGAAAATCCTCGGGCGATCGATAACGGATCTGGTCATCCTCCCAGACGATGACCGGCGTGCCCGTCTGCCTCGCCCTGAGGATGACCTTGGCCGCAGCCCGGCGGAAGGCGATTTCCGCGAGCTTCCTCAGCGCTTCGGGCGTCCGCTCGGACATGAAATCAATCCCCCCGTTGGGCCTGGAACTTCTGGTAGAGGCCGGGATCGAAGATTTGCAGGCTCCCATCGACAGAGCTGGCGACGAGCGGCGGTGGGAGGAACGAACCATTGTGGATGTGCCAGGAATCCACGATGGGCGAGTACAGAGTAAAGAAGTTGTTCAGCCCCGCTTCGAAGCGTCGGAGGATGGTCTCTTTCGGGATATCGTGCCCGCCCTGTCGAACTCGGTTGGCGACCCTCGACACGGCCAATTCGGCCCTGGGCAGCCAGAGGAAGTAGAGGGTGGTCTGATAGCCCGAAGCCCTCAGATCGTTGATCAGTTTGACATATCCGCGACCTGCAAGCGTCGTCTCGAATCCAAAATCCTGACGAGTTGCGGCCAATTCCTTGATGCGAGCTAACGTCAATCGCCCCGCACGCAGGGCCTGGCCCTCGGGGGCAAATGGGGAGAGCCCTGCGGCGATCAGGTCGGCGTTCACGAACTCTCGACACTGGACCAGGTCGGGCAAGAATTCCGTGGCGAACGTGGTCTTGCCCGCACCGTTCGGTCCGGCGATCAGATAGACGATCGGAGATTGGTCCGACGGCTTGAGCTCGTCCTGTCTCGCCAAGGGTCTTACTCCGCATCCGGTTCGCCGTCTGCGTCTTCATCGTCGATGTGGTCGGAGGCCTCGGCCTCTCCCACCCCGTCGTCGAAGATGTGGGCCTCGGGGTCGATGGGCTTGACCGGCGAGGCGTCCAGGACCTCGGCCTCGGCCACGGTTTGCTCTTCCTCGGGCAGCTTGGCGAGCGACCCCACCGTGTCGCCGTCCTCCACGCGGATCAGGCGCACGCCCTGGGTGTTGCGGCCGATGAGGTTGATGTCGGCCACCCTCGTGCGGATGACCATGCCGCTGG
>JANOBY010000678.1:0-5507 GCA_031411935.1 Planctomycetales bacterium
TACAGGCGGCCCGGGCTTCGATTTCGTCGCAATCTTCGCCCACGGAATCCCGAGTCAGTGACGACCAGGATGGCGACCCTTCCGGGCGCAGAATCCGCCATCTCGGTGGCGCATCGACCCCCGTCCCGAGAATGCTTATCCGCCGCGGATAGGCGTGCCGATATCCTCTGCGTGGGATCGCCTATTCGCGGAGGAACGGCATGGACGTGGTGAGCCTGATCAACATGAAGGGGGGCGTGGGCAAGACCACGACCGCCCATAACCTCGCGGGGGCGCTGGCCCTGGCGGGGCGGCGGGTCCTGCTTGTGGACAATGACCCGCAGTCGTCGCTCTCCCAGGGCCTGCTCGGCCCGACCGCCGCCGAGGGCCTGGACCCGATGTCCACCATCGCCGCCGTGTACGACGGGACCGCCACGCCCGAGGCGATCATCCGCTCCTCCGGCGTTGACGGGATCGACCTCGTCCCCGGGTCGATCCACACCGACCGCCACAACCGCCCCACGCCCGAGGAAGCCTCGTGGCCCGACCAGATCGCCCTGCGCGACTTTCTTGAGGAACTGCACGGCCGGTACGACATCGCGCTGATCGACTGCCCGCCGAACCTCCACCTCTGCTCGTGGGCCGCGCTCGCGGCCTCGGGCTGGGCGCTGATCCCCGTGCAGCCCGAGGACTACGGGGCGCAGGGGCTCGGCCCCGTCCGCCGGTCGATCGCCAAGGTCCGCTCGGCCGTGAACCCCGACCTGAACTTGCTCGGCTACCTCGTGACGATGGTCCAACCCCGCCGCGCGATCCATCAGCTTTACGAGGACACCCTGCGGTCGGACTACGGCGCCGAAGTCTTCGCGTCGAGGCTTCCCGCCGCCGCCGACTTCCCCGAGGCCATCGCGCACCGCAAGCCGGTCACCCACTACAAGCCGCGATCGGCCGCGGCGAAGTCCATCAAGGCCGTGGCCGACGAGGTCCTCGCCCGGGTCCGTTCCGCCGCGAATAAGGGGGAGGCCGCCTGATGTCCAAGCTCGACGAATTGCGACGATCCGCGGGCAAGAACGTCCGCGACTCCACCGCCGCCGACCGCGCCTCCGCGCCTTCCTCCGCCGCCGAGCCTGCCGGGCCGCCCGCCCGATGGAAGGGCGTGACCCGCTCGCGGGACGCCGCCTCGATCCCCGTGGACATGATCACCGGCGACCCCGACCAACCCCGGGGCGACTTCGACCCCGAGGCCCTGGAGCGTCTCGCCGACTCCCTGCGCACCCGGGGGCAGCTCCAGCCGATCCGCGTCCGATGGGACGAGGCCCGAGGGCTCTACGTGATCCTCGTGGGCGAACGCCGGTGGAGGGCCGCACGCCTCGCCGGCCTGGGCGAGCTCATGTGCGTGATCGTCGAGAAGGAGATCCCGGCCGAGGAACGGCTCATGATCCAGCTGGTCGAGAACGCCCTGCGCGAGGACCTGCGGCCGGTCGAGCAGGCCCGCGCCTACAAGGCCCTGATGGACCTCCGAGGGTGGAGCGGCAACCAGCTCTCGAAGGAGCTGCACATCGGCCAGGCGTCGGTCGTGAGGGCCCTCTCGCTGCTCGAACTGCCCGCGCCCGTGCAGGAGCAGGTCGAGGCCGGGGCCCTGGCCGCCACCGTGGCGCACGAGATCGCCCGCGTGCCCGGATCGAAGGCCCAGGAAGAAGTCGCCCAGGTCGTGCTCGACCAGAAGCTCACCCGCAGCGAGGTCGAGGACCTCGTGAGGGCCGTCCGCTCCAAGCGTCCGTCGCCCGCCTCCAAGCCCGAGCCGATCACCCTGGACGTGGGGGAGGGGACCGTCACCATCAGGTGGAGGAAGGCCTCCGGCGTGTCGGCCCTGCAACTCCTGCGCAAGGCCATGAAGGCCCTGCAAGATCGCGAACGGGCCGACACCGACGCCGCCTGATCCCCGCTCGGGGACGGCTCGCGGATCGTCGATCATCGATATTCCATCGAATGATCACCTCATCAAGCAGTCGCAAACCGGCCCGGCGAGGGAGTTCCTCGCCGGGCCAGACCGTTCCCGGGGCAGGGGGGTGGAGGGCCGATCGCCTTACCCGTTCGGGTCGGACCCGGCCACCGCAGAGGACAGAAGCTTGCGGATATAATCGTCTCTGGCGCTTTTCGCATAAGCACGCTTGAGGCGTGAATTCACGAGCGACGGGTCGAGCGGGGCGGCCTCGATCGCCCTCCGCTGGAGCTCCTGGCGGGCTTCGGGAGTGAGCGCAGCCCAGTAGGCTTCGATCGCGAGGTCGTCGGCCCGTTCCCGCCTTCTGGTCTCGGCCGCCTCCTCCCGATCCCTGGAAGCACGAAGGAGCGCGGCCTCCTGGTTCTGGAGGACCTCCTCGCGGTCGGCCTTGCTCAGATATCCCGCGGGCGGGGCGTAGTCGTCGCGGATCGCGCTCACGACCCAGGCCCCGGGCTCCTTGACCTGGCCAACCCGGTACTCCCGCATCCATTCGAGGATGTCGATCTGCCTTTCGATACGCTCGGGGTCGAACTCGGCGATCAATTCGTGGGCCACGCGGGAGGTCACGCCCATCGCGGCGAGCCGGGCCGCGAGAGGAGACGGAGTCGACTCGGGAGCAGCCCGCCTGGCCGCATCCCTCGGCGGTGAGGGCAGGGGGGCCCGCTTCTTGATGAGACGGATCGACCAGTCGCGTCCCTGCTTTGAGTAACGATCCTCGCGACGCATGGGCTCGAGGAACCCGGCGGCCTCGAGCTCGTCCAGGGCCGGCTGGAGCTTCTCCTTGATCTTCCCCACGTTCGCCGCGTACGAGCGGCTCACGCCCACGTGGTCGAACGCGAACTGGCGGAGGTCGAAGGTCCAGTCGGGCGAACGATAAAATCGCTTGTCGAGGAACCGATAGATTCGCTTGGAGATCGCGCTTCGCAGGCCGAAGTAGAGGTCCAGGTCGATCTGCTTGAGGTTGTCCGCCTGGCAGCTCTGGATGAAGGTCGCGTTCCAGACGAAGTAGGATCCCGGCCGGGACCGCGGGCCTCGCGGGTGCTCGTCGATCACGATCGTCTCGATCACGTGGAGCTTGGCCGTCACGAGCTTCTTCGCGAGGTTGTCCCACCAGGCGTTGTCGTAATAGAGCGTGACCCCGATCCAGCGGTTGAGCGACTCCTCGAGCCTGCGATACGACTTGCCCTCGTCGGACCATCGCAACACCTTGAGCAGCTCATAGCGGGTGAACGGGACCCTCGGGTCGGCGAAGTTGTTCCATCGACGTGTGAGCTGGATCAGCCCCACGAGCACGTCGGCATCCCCCGCGGTGGGTAGCCCATACGCCTCGCCGCCCGAGACCGTGACTCGTCCCCCGCCGTTGGTCTCGTAGCGAAGGGACCGCCCCGAACGAAGGTCCGCCGGGACCCGGTCGGTCAGGAGCACGAGGGGGAACTCGGCCAGGTTCATCTCGTCCCGGCCGATCGCCGGATCGCCGCCCCTTGGCCGCTCATCGGGCCGTTCTCCCAGAGATTCCAAGTCCGAATCCACCATCACGAATCCCGGGTCGGTGTTGGGTTTGATCTGAGGTTGAACAGGTTAATCCAGTTATCCGCGTCGCAAGCGATTTGAAGGAAAGAGGTTCCAGCGGAAAATGTCCCTCCAATCCCGGTAAATTGTCCCCCGGAACCCGGTCTCTCATCCCTCGAATCCCGGTAGGAACGTCCCCCGGATCCCGGTAAGACGTCCCTCGAATCCCGGTAGGCTGTCCCTCGAATCCCGGTGCAAGCCGGAAGGCGGTCACCGCCCAACCGATTTCTCCCGTATTCGGGATAAAACAGGCGAGGCGCAATCTCACGGGGAAGACCTCAGCGGCCGTGCAAACATACCATCCCCACGGGTGTTCACGCAAAGAGTCGGCGTAATCTGGTTGTTATCCGCACCAAAAGCGTAGTCGGGCGTAAGCTATGAAGCTTTACGTTTCTCGTCCGAGGTGGGTTCCTGGTCCCGGCTGAGATGGCCCGGCCCGAGAATGGCCTACCTCGCGGCTGGGATCGACCGGCGTTGGACCGCCGCTTACTCTTCGGTTATCATGCAACAGTTGTTGAACCTGCCGGGGAGAGGATCGCGAACCAGGCGAGGTCTTGCATGCGGGCCAGAGTCTTCGGATTGCTTGTGCTGTGCGGAGCGGCCTCGTCTCTGGCGATCGCGGACGACGGGGCCGTTTCGCCGGACCCCGATCGCTTCGAAAAGAAGGTCCGGCCCTTGCTCGCCGCGCGTTGCTGGTCGTGCCACGGCCCCGAGAAGCAGAAGGGCGGCCTCCGGCTCGACACGGCGGAGGGCCTCGCTTCCGGGGGCGACGCCGGCGAGGTGGTCGTGGCGGGCAAGCCCGACGAGAGCCCTCTGGTGCAGGTCGTCCGCTATCAGGGCGACCTCAAGATGCCGCCCAGGGGGAGGCTGCCCGAGGCCGAGATCGCCGAGCTGGCCGAGTGGGTGCGCTCGGGGGCGGCCTGGCCGGATCGCGAGAAACCCGCGGCCCCCGCTTCGTCCCCGAAAGTTGGCGCGGATCCCGAGCCCCCGTTCTGGGCGTTCCAGCCGGTCCGGGATCCGGCCCCGCCCGAGGTGAAGGCCGCGGACTGGCCGCGATCGCCGATCGACCGGTTCCTGCTCGCGGACCTCGAACGCAAGGGGCTCTCGCCGGCCCCCGGGGCCGAGAAGCGCGCGTTGATCCGTCGCGCCACGTTCGACCTCACGGGACTTCCCCCCTCGGTGGAGGAGGTCCGCGCGTTCCTCGCGGACGAGTCGCCCGACGCCTACGCGAAGGTCATCGACCGGCTTCTCGCCTCGCCCCGGTACGGGGAGCGATGGGGGCGGCAGTGGCTGGACCTGGCGCGGTACTCCGACTCCAACGGCATGGACGAGAACGTGGCCTACGCCAACGCGTACCGATACCGCGACTACGTGATCCGGGCCTTCAACGACGACCGCCCGTACGACGAGTTCGTGCGCGAGCAGATCGCCGGCGACCTCCTCCCGCCGCGCCACGACGCTGCGGCCGATCGCGAACGGATCACGGCCACCGGGTTCCTCGTTCTCGGGCCCAAAATGCTGGCCGAGGACGACCCGATGAAGATGGAGATGGACATCATCGACGAGCAGGTCGACACGGTCGGGCGCGTGTTCCTGGGGCTCACGATCGGATGCGCCCGCTGCCACGACCACAAGTTCGACCCGATCCCCACCGCCGATTATTACGGCCTGGCCGGGATCTTCAAGTCGACGAAATCCATGCAGAACCACAAGGTTGTGGCCATGTGGAACGAGCGGGCGGTCGCCGAACCCTCCGAGATCGCCGCGAAGGAAGCCCACCAGAAGGAGTCCGCCCGGCGCAAGGGCGAGATTGATGCGAAGGTCAAGGTCGCGGCCGAGGCCCTGAGGAAGGACAACCGCGATCGGGCCGGGCTCTATCTCGCGGCCGCCCTGCGCTATGACCGGGGCCGAGAAGCGCGCGTTGATCCGTCGCGCCACGTTCGACCTCACGGGACTTCCC
>JANOBY010000679.1:0-3502 GCA_031411935.1 Planctomycetales bacterium
ATCGTGGCCCCGCCGAAGCCCTCCACGCGCCCGGCGAGGATCGGGCCGTCCTGATAGGTCATGCGGATGAGGTCGGGATTGCGTCGGCAGAACTCGCGGGCCGCCTTGCTCCAGCACACGAACGCCGAGGGCCGGTAGAGCTGGGCGAACCGGAGGAATTGCTCGCGAGACCAGCCGGCCTCTCCGAACAGCTTGCCCTCGCCGATCTGCGTGAAGTTCTCCTCGACCGCCGCGTGGAGATACGGCCCGCCGACGATCTCCACGCCGGCCATCTGGGGCAAGAGGCCGCTGTATCGGCCCTCGCCGAAGGGGTCGGGATCGCCAGGCACGCCGAAGCCGACTTCTTCGTAAAACACCCGCTCACCGGGGCGAACGTTCGCCTTGATCCATTGCAGAAGGGATGTGAACTGGCGGTTCGGCTTGCTCGACAGGAAGGCTCGCGATTGAGGGATCGGGAGGAGGCCGAGACGCGAGCGGATCGAGTTGTCCATCGCGGGCCCGAACACCCGCAAACCGATCATGGCGACTCCGAGGACCGCCACCCAGGCCAAACCCCGACCCGCACCCGCGAGCCTTCGAGCCAGGGCAACCACGGCCACGCCCCCGAAAAGACACGCCGAGGCGTAAAGGGCATACGTCTGCCGACCGGGCTGGAGAAAATCGAGCGACCGCAGGCCGCCCGCAAGGTAGCCCCACCCCAGACCGGCGGCCGCAAACCCGACCAGGGCCGCCGAGCCAATCCGACTGCGAGCCAGGAACACAACCGCTCCGACCAGCCCCAAAGCCATCAGGAACGACTGGATCGGAGGGGCGGCGAGGAAGATCTCCCCCAGGCGGCCGAGCACCGGCTCGGGGTGGAAGAAGGCGAACCCGCTGTCCCCCTTCGTCCCCCTGAGCCAGAAGCCCGGGAGCCACCAGAAGGCGTTCGCCACG
Organism: Planctomycetales bacterium; assembly: GCA_031411935.1. Lineage (GTDB taxonomy): Bacteria > Planctomycetota > Planctomycetia > Isosphaerales > Isosphaeraceae > JAQGHR01. Next base: position 934 of record JANOBY010000679.1, read on the forward strand.
AGCACAACCACCGGCATCGACCAGAATCCCAGGTGCCGCGCCCGGCCCACCATCCGCCGATCTCGGCACGCCACCGCATAGGCCAGAAGCGTCGCCGGGGCCACGATCAAGGGCGCGGTCGGATGGACCAGGAAGGCAAGGCTTGTCAGGGCACAGGAACCCAGCAAGCGCCGCGTCGCGCCGTGCTCGAGGTACCGGACCACATACCCGGTGGCCACGAGCGAGACCGGGACACCCATCAGGAAGGTGAGCATCCCGTAGAGCGCGTAGTTCAGGGGGAAGCCGCCGCCGCCCCCCTCAGTCCAGACATAGATCAGGAAGAGGCCCAGGGCCGAGGCGGTCTCCGCGAGACTCAGCCGGAACGCGCCCCCCGCCCACACCATCCACCAGGGCAGGGTGGCCAGGATCGTGAAGATCAGGACCTTGTACACGATCGGGATCGGCACGCCCGGGGTGAGGAAGGCGACCACCTCGAGCAGGGTGTCCGACTGCGGGAACACCACGCTCTTGGGGTAACCCGACATGATCGCGGGGTCATATCCGGCGGGCAGGCCGGTCCTCGCCAGGAGCACCCGGGACGTGGCCATCGCATGCTGGTGCAACGGGTGATCGTGCATGAGCAGGGGCGACGGGCCGGTCATCTCGCGCCATCCGCCCATCGCCCCCAGCGAACCGACCGCATGGAGCAGGCACAGACTCAGGATCACGCCCCAGGCCCATGCGGCCGAGGCTTGCCGGGTTCGAGGCTTCGAGGCGGGCTCTTGCGTCGCGATCATCGAGGGGAGCCCCAGGGCCAAAAACGGGCCACAGCCCGATCACTTATAGGGACTGGAACCGAGAAGGTTGCTTCGCGGCTTCTTTCAGGGATCGGCTCACCTCCGAGTCCCACCAGTCCCAGAGCCTGGCATGGTCGAGGTCGATGTTCGTCGGCGAGAGGCACCAGCTGCTCGGGTAGCAGAACGCCCCGATCGCCTGGATCGCCACCGAGACCACGATCGCCAGCACGAAGAGCGCGAACAGAAGGCGACTCCGCGCCCTCGCCGCATCCAGCCCGTACGCGAGCAGGATGGCCAGCAGGGGCATCACGTCGGTCCAGTACCTCGGGCCAAAGCAATATCCGCCCCACCACACGGCGTACTTCGCCAGGATGACGTAGTAGGCCACGAGCCCGACCCCCACGCACACCAGAGGAGGCCGCGTGCGGATCCGGCGATACACGAACGGAAGCGAGATCAACGCCAGGGGGACCCACGGGCTGTACACGAACAGGCCGCGGCTCGGGCTCAGGAGGGTGCCGAGCGCCCCGTCCACAAAGTCTCCCGACCACGGCCCGGGAAACCCGTGCAGCTCAGGATGCTTCGCCTCAAGCTCGGCCTGTCCTCCCGAAACAACCCCGAAGTAAGCAAGGTTGTAGGCAAGAAGTCCGGCGGCCAAAAGCAAGGGAGCGGGCACGAACCAGCCCAGGCGCCGGGGGTGCTTCCAACCGACATGGACCAGAAGGATCGCGGCAAACACGAGATCCATGGCGCGGCAGAGCACGAGGATGCCCGCCGCCACTCCAGCGAAAAAGAACCCCATCCGCGACAGGTCGCGACGGGCCAGCAGCGCCACCGCACTCACCAGAGCCAGGGCCGCCGGGCCATGCTGCCAGAGCGCCTGGCTCGCCACCACCCACATGTCGGAGCCCAGCGCCGCGGCCGCCGTCGCGAGCATGGCCACCCGGCCCAGGCCGAGGTCTCTCAGGAGCCGGTAAAGGACCACGGCGGTCAGCGCCGCGAGCATCGCCGAGGCCCTCTTGGCCATTCGCGTGCTCTGGTTCCAGGCGATCACGGGATGAGCGTCCCAGCCCGGAGAAAGCCGATCCATCGCGAAGACCTGGGGCGAGACCAAAGGCAAGGCCACGAGCGCAGGCCCCAGGGGATAGCGGGAGACGATATGCCCCCTGGATTGCCTCACATACACGGGCAGTCGCCCGTCCGCCTCACGGAGGATCGGCCGGAATCGATCGAGATGCGGGCCCTCGCCCCGCAAGATCGTCAGAGGAAGGAGGCTCGTCGGCTGCGTGTCGTAAGTGCCGATCTCCCGGCCATTGGCCAGGTAGATCGCCAGGACGACCAGCCCCAGAACGAGGGACTTCGCCCACCCCCGACCTTCGGGTTCCGGATCGGGCGTGGGGTCAGGCATGCTCATCGTCGAGGACATTCTCCCGAGAAGTGTCGATGGCCGTCATCGTCGCAACTCGAGTCCGCGATGGCAAGCAACCCGCTATCCCCTCGTTCGGATCTCGACGCGTGACCGAGGTCCAGCCCCACTTGCCGTGCGGCGGTGATCGGTGACCGCGGTCCCTGCGATAGTATGGAGTCGTGAAGCTTCGGCGAGGCACCCCGCTCATTGACAATCCGGATCCGCAGGATGAGCACGACCCGACGACCAGGAAGCCTGGAATTCGCGAAAACGTGAATTTGCAAAACGAACCCAATTCGGCCGCCCCGGACGCCACGCGAAGTCATGCGGATGTGCATGATCGGCAAGGACTTGGGTCGCTCGTCCGGGAGGATGCCGCGGGTGC
>JANOBY010000680.1:0-12005 GCA_031411935.1 Planctomycetales bacterium
GTCTGGTCGTCGCTCGCGGCCACGCCGGCGGCAACCAGGACCATCGCGGCAAGCTTGATTCCTCGCATCGTCATGATCGTCTCTCCCTGGGTTCTCGATCTGGCAAGCTCCCCGAGGGTACCATCACCGAACGACCGAAGACATCGATTGCCGGCGCAGGCACGTCCGGGCAAGATGTTATCGCGCCCGTTACGCCGAGATCGCCCTCATGAATGACCGCAATCCCGCCCGGCTCGACGCCCTCCGCGCCCTCATGCACGCCGAATCGCTCCCCGCGTTGCTGGTGACCTCGGCGATCAACGTCTCGTACCTGACGGGCTTCTCGGGCGACAGTTCGGCCCTGCTCGTCTTGCCCGAGCGTGTGCTCGGGGTGAGCGATGCGCGGTATTCGACGCAACTGGAGGAAGAATGCCCGGGCCTGGAGGTCTCGATCCGCCCGGTCAGCCAGAATCTGTGGGCGGCGGTGTCCGAGGTGGTGGGGCGGTTGGCTCTCTCTCGGCTCGCGTTCGAGGCCAACTCCCTGCTGGTCGCCTCCCACGAAACGGTCCGGGAAGGCTGTCCTACCGTGACTCTCCAGGGCACGTCGGGGCTCGTCGAGGGCCTTCGCATGGTGAAGGACGCGGGGGAAATCGCGGCCACTCGCCGGGCGGTGGCGTGCGCGGAGGCGGCCTTCACAAGGCTCGGAGAGGGGCTCGACCTGTCACGCGACGAGGTGGAAACCGCGGAGGAACTGGAATCCTCCATGAAGAAGTTCGGGTCCTCGCGTCCGGCGTTCGACACGATCGTGGCGGCGGGGCCGCGCTCGGCTTTGCCTCATGCCCATCCGCAGGTCGGGCAGAGGATCTCCTCGGGGGGATTCCTGCTGATAGACTGGGGCGCGACCGTGGATGGATATCGAAGCGACTTGACGAGAGTGGTTCTCACAGGTACCGTCGTCGAGGAGTACGGGGAGATGTTTCGCGCCGTGGTCGCCGCGCAGAGCCGGGCAATCGCCGCGATCCGGCCCGGTCGGCTGACCGGAGAGGTGGACGCGGAAGCCCGTAAGTCGCTTGAGGCGTCAGGGTTCGGTCATCTGTTCGGCCATGGAACCGGACATGGGATCGGTCGGGAGATTCACGAATCTCCCTGGATTCGGCCCCATTCCGAGGACTTGCTGAGGCCGGGGATGATCGTCACGGTCGAGCCCGGCGTGTACAGGCCAGGGCTTGGCGGGGTTCGGATCGAGGATGACGTCCTGGTCACACCCGACGGCGCCGAGGTCCTCTCCTCCCTCCCCAAGGATTTTGACGCCGTGCGGATCCGAGTGTAGGTAGACCCCCTGAGACCCTCGTACCGGCGACCGGGATCCTTCGATCGCTCCCCTCGCCGTTGAACGATACCCTGCGGAGCCGAGGCATGTCCGAAGAGCCGATCAGCCAAGAGAACCCCGAAGTCCGGACCATTCGTCACCTGGTGCGGCTCATGCAGAAGTACGACCTCACGGCGATCGACCTGGGCGACGGTCCCACCCGGATCCGGCTTCGCAGGCGAGGGGTCGAGGTCGTGAGCACGGCCCAGTCGCCCGTTTATGCTCCCGCCCCGGTGCAAATTCACGCGGCCCCGTCCTCCGCGGCCCCGAGCGCCACCCCTCCTCTGGCGGCTACGCCCGCGGGCCTGGTGATCGAGAGCCCGATGGTCGGGACTTTCTACGCCTCGACCTCGCCCGACTCCCCGCCCCTGGTGAGTGTCGGCACCGCGATTCGCAGCGACACCACGGTGTGCGTGATCGAGGCCATGAAGGTCTTCACCGACATCCCCGCCGGCCTCTCGGGCACGGTCACCGAGGTCCTGGTCAAGAACGGCCAGCCCGTGGAGTTCGGACAGCCCCTGTTCCGGCTCGCCCCCTGATTTTTCTGAGCGAAGGCCGGGCACTTGCTCCCGCCCACGGGCTTGACCGGGGGTTGCGGTTCCCGACCCCAGCTCATCTATCCTGAAGACCGTGTTCCCTGGTGAACCACTCCCGATTCTGGCTCCGAGGCCTGTCGGAACGTCCTGGTGAGGGCCCGAGATCCCCTCGCCCAGGCGCTCCCGCCCGAGCGACACGGAAGGCAATAATCGCTGATGTTCAAGCGAATCCTGGTAGCCAATCGAGGCGAGATCGCCCTCCGCGTGATTCGGGCGTGCAAGGAGCTGGGCGTCGAGGTCGTGGCCGTGTACTCCGAGGCCGACCGGGGCGCCCCTTACCTGGAGCTCGCCGACCGCGCGATCTGCATCGGACGCGCCCCGAGCGCCGACAGCTACCTGAACATCCCCCGGATCATCGCCGCGGCCGAGGTCGCCGACGTCCAGGCGATCCACCCCGGCTATGGGTTCCTGAGCGAGAATCCCCACTTCGCCGAGGTCTGTCGCACCTGCGGGTTTGAGTTCATCGGGCCTCCTCACGAGGCCATCCGCAAGATGGGGCTCAAGACCGAGGCCAAGGCCGTCGCCACCGCCGCGAAGGTCCCGTGCGTGCCCGGATCGGACGGCCCCGTGACATCCGACTCCGAGGCGGCCCGGATCGCCCGCGAGATCGGCTACCCCGTGCTCATCAAGGCCGCCGCCGGCGGAGGAGGCAAGGGGATGCGGGTCTGCCGCGAGGAGTCGAGCCTCCTCACCTCACTCCAGTCCGCCCGCAACGAGGCCGAGGCCGCCTTCCGCGACGGGAGCGTTTATCTCGAGAAGTTCATCGACCGGCCCCGCCACGTCGAGGTCCAGATCCTGGCCGACTCGCATGGCAACGCCGTCCACCTCTGGGAACGCGACTGCTCGCTCCAGCGCCGTCATCAGAAGCTCGTCGAGGAGTCGCCCGCCCCGACCCTGTCCGACAAGGTCCGCCGCCGACTCTGCGAGAGCGCCGTGAGGCTCGTGAAGAGTGCGGGCTACGTGAATGCGGGCACCTGCGAGTTCCTGCTGGACGCCGACCAGAATTTCTACTTCATCGAGGTCAACGCGCGGATCCAGGTCGAGCATCCCGTGACCGAGCTGGTCACGGGCATCGACCTGGTGAAGTGGCAGATCCGGATCGCGGCGGGCGAGGTCCTCACGCTGAAGCAGGCCGACATCCCGCAGATGGGCCATGCCTTCGAGTGCCGCATCAATTGCGAAGATCCCGACCACAACTTCCGCCCCTCGCCGGGCCTCATCAGCGGTCTGCGGGTTCCCGGCGGATACGGAATCCGGTGGGACTCGCATGTGAAGGCCGGGTACAGCGTCCCGCCCAACTATGACTCGCTCGTGGGTAAGCTCCTGGTCCATGCGCCGACCCGCCTGGAAGCGATGGCGGTCATGCGACGGGCCCTGGACGAACTCCAGGTCGATGGGCTGGCCACGACCCTTCCTCTGCACCGCCGCATCTTCCGCAACCCGGACTTCACCGAGTCCCGCGTCGATACCACATGGGTCGAACGAGTCCTGTTCCCTTCGAAGGCCACGTGAGTCACGGTTTGACCAGCGGCCCGACCTGATCCGGGTCGGCCCCGAAAGCCGGCTTGCCCGGCTCGGTCGGAATCTTGAGGTCCTCCACCCCCTTGCCTTCGCCCAGGGATTTCCCGGCGAACGGGATGGGGCGAGCCTCCGAGCTCTCCTCGGCCGGGTAGAGCTCGGTCCATCCCTTGAAGTCGGACGGCCCGTCAGCGATGCTCTCGAACGCCGTCGGGGCCGTGAGCACCCAGGCCGCGGAGTTGAGCGAGAACACGTTCTCTCGGCCCTTCCATGGCAAGGAAACGGCCAGCTTGTCCTTCGCGAGTTTTGTCATCAAGAGAGAATTCGTCTGGATCGCCGAGTTCGTCATCATCACGGCCAGGGGATTCTCGGGCGTCACCTTCCCCACCGACAGGACGCCCGAGCCCACAAAGGTGCAGCGGTCAATCGTGAGCCTCGGCGTGGGCGACGATGCCCCCGGGGGGCGGCTCGCCGAGATGGCCCACCCGGCGAGGACGTTCACCCGGTCGCGGACGAAGATGCACTGGGAGATCTTCGCCTGGGCATTCGCATAAAGGTCCAGGGCGATCGGCTGGTCGAATCCGTCGAACAAGCAGCCGGAGACCCGGGTCTCGATACCCCTCGCGGCGAGCGCGCGAATGGATCGGTCCCGGCCCGTGGTCGAGAACTCGGCGCGTTCCAGCGAGACCGGGCCGTTGGCCGAGATCAGGATCGGAGGGCTTGCCGGATTGGGCTGGCCGTCACCGGTCAGGACCGCCTCAGCGCGGACGGAGATGTTGCTCAGGGTGAGCCTCGCGGTGGGAGCGACCTCGAGCCAGGGGGCGGACCCGGTGAGTTCGACCCGGATCTCGCGGAGTCCATCCTCGGACTTGATCCGGAGATGCCCGCTCCCGAGCCGCAAGGTGGGGCCCGGGCCTGCATCGAGTGGGACTCGCTTGGACTTAAGGGTGATCTCCCCCCCGGCCCCGGAGAGACGCTGGATCGCCTCGCGAAGGCTGGACGGAGAGAGCGTCTCGCCGTTCGGGAACCGGACGACGATGTCGCCCGGCGCGCTGGGGGTGACGCTCAGGCCCGGGGTGCGGAGAGCAGGGCGATCGTCCGACGTGCTGCGGCTGAGGAATAACCAGTAGATGATCCCCCCGAGGATCAGGGCCGTGGAGGCACCTCCGACGATCCCGACGACCAGCCCTCGCAATGAGCGAGGTTTCCAGATCGCCTCGCCGGATCGTGACTTGCTTTTCACGCTCGACCGCGTGCCCGAGAGCGATGGCTCGGGATCGAGGCTGATCTTCATGAAAAAATCGAGCGGATCGGTGGGGGGCGTCACTGGCGTCTGTGCCTGCGGGGGCGGTTGCTGGTAGGCGAAGTCCGGGTCCGAGCCCATCGGCGAGTGGCTTCCCGAGGACATGGGATGTAAGGCCGTCGCTTCCAGGGTGGTCGAGCCTCCCGACGCGATACGCGACGCCGACAGGGAGCTTTTCGCTAGAGGCTCGAGCGCCCGGACGACATCGGAGGCGCGACGGAACCGATCGTCGGGGGACTTTCGCATCATCTTGCTGACGATGGCGGTCAACTCCCCGGGAACGTCGGGGGCGAAATGGGAAAGGGGCTCGGGCTCGCTGAGCTGGTGGGCGTAGAGCTTTTCGGGGAGGCTGGGGGTCGGGAACGGGACGCGCCCGGAGATCATGTGGTACAGCGTGCAGCCCAGGGAGTAGATGTCGGCGCGGGCATCGACCATCCGCGAGTGCTTGGCCTGCTCGGGCGAGATGTAGTCGAAGGTCCCTACGGTTGCGCCGTCACGCGTGACCACGTCGTCATCGCCGAGGTCGATCGCCAGGCCCAGGTCGGTGAGCTTGGCGGTCCCGTCGCGATCGATGAGGATGTTCATGGGGTTCACGTCGCGATGGAGCAACCCCTTCTGGTGCAGGTGGTCGAGCCCCATGGCCACCTTGCGGGCGATGTCGGCCGCGGTCAGCGGGGGCAGGGCTCCCAGTTCGGAGATCAGCCGGCCGACCGTCTTCCCCTCGATGTATTCCATCACAAGGTAACGGACACCGTAGGCTTCCCCCTCGTCGTAAATCCTCACCAGGTTCTCGTGCTGGAGCTGCGCGCCTACCTTGGCCTCACGGCGGAATCGGGCCAGGGCCCTCGCGTTGTTCATCCGGTCCCGCGCGAGGATCTTGAGGGCGACCATGCGGTCGAGCCTCACGTCGCGTGCCAGGTAGACCCGCCCCATGCCTCCCTGGCCGATGATGTCCTTCAGCTCGTACTTGTCGATCCGGAGACCTTGCCAGCGACCGGCCAGGATCTGCTGGGCCTGCCATAGGGTGAGGACCCCGGTATTGACGAGCTGACGGGCCAGGCGGCGGTCGGCGGCGTCGAACGTCCGCTTGCCGGGTTCGATCGCGTCCCACGCCTTCTGGAGCGCAGCCATATCGAGGAGGCCGCTGCGGACCGCCGCCTGCCAGAAGCGCGAATCCTGGGGAGTGATCATGGAGTTTCCCATGCTCGGGCGATCGCTCGTCCGCCATGGACGCGGAGAAGAACGCGAGGGCGACGCACGGCCTGACGTCTACGTCTGAGATCATAGCCCCCCGCGCGAGCACCGATCAAGTTCAAACGATTTCTCCTCTGGGATTTACGAGCAAGATGACATACGCTAATTGGAGACGGCTTGCACGTTCGGGCCTTCAGCTTTCGGGGCGGTCGAGATGCTGTCGAGACAGATCTGGGTTTATGGGATCCTCCTCGCCTGTGCCCTGGGGGGCTTCGTCGCGATTCGATCCAGCGCCATGAAGGCGGCGCAGGCCAGCCGGGGCGAATCGGACGAAGAGGTCGAGAAGCACAAGGTCAGCCCCGAGATGCTTCGAGGGGCCGAATCCCAGGAGCGGACCGAGGCCGCCGATTTTCGGGGCATGGCCAGCGACGGTCGGGCCTATACGCTCTCGGATGAATGGAAGCGAGGACCGGTCGTCCTGATCTTCATCAAGGATGGATGCCCGTGCAGCGTGTCGGCCGAATCCTACTTCAACAATCTCCATGCCGCTTATCGAGGCCACGTTACGTTCTTCGGTGTGATCGACCGGGAGCGTGACGAAGCCGAGGCCTGGGCCGCTCGGTACGCCGTCCCGTTCCCCCTGCTGCTCGATCCCCACGGGGAGCTCGTTCGTAAGTACCACGTCACGAATTCGGCCTACCTGGCCCTCATCGATACCTCGGGCAAGATCGACTCCTTCTGGCCCGGGTACTCCTCGGCCATGCTCGAGGCCGTGAACGCCCGGATCGCCACCCTGTCCGGCCTTCCCGAGGCCGAGCAGGACACCTCGCAGGCACCCGATGAACTCTATTCCGGCTGCCCCTTCCTGGTGGAGTCACCGAAAGCCGTTGCTCCCGTCATTGGAGAGGTCGTTCCGGCGTCGTAATTTGAGTTCTGCACTCATTTTCGACGAATCAGGCGGTCTTTCGGCACGGATATTCTAATGTAAAGAACAGAGAAAACCGAACGGGCTGGACAATTGCATGCATGCAATCTAAGATCCTTTGAGTTTTTTCCATTTCGGGCTCGATGAGTTTGAGCAGTTGCGATATAGGCTAGGGGACAGTGGGCCGAGTTCCGAGTGTGACGAGGCTCGGCGAATGGGAGGTTGAGAACTTGGGCGACGAGCGGAACAAGATTCGACGACGATCTTATCTGCCGAAAGTCGAGGCGCTCGAAGCGCTCCGGCTCATGGACGCCGCCGCGCCATCGTTCCTCCCGGTCGCCATCCTGCTTGCCCCGGAAACGCCCGCGATTCCTCCGGTGGTTGAGGCGGGCCACGACGCCTGGGATGCCGCCCTTGAGGCGACCCACTTCGAGGAGCTGGTCGCCGGCCCTCGGATCGTCATCACGGCCGACCCCGACCGGATGGCGCTGGGCCTCTCGCAGCTGGATCGCTATCTGGGGCGAAGCTGGGCCCGCGCCGGGCTTTCGGCCCAGGCTCACGATGACTGCACCCAGGCGGTTTACACGAGCCTCCTGCAAACCTGGGGACGGCCGACCTTCGACCAACTCCTGGCCGAAGTGGGCAACTTTGGGATCCGCGAGACGCTCACTCGCGAAACGATGAAGGGCCCCGAGTTCTTCCGCGCGATCGACACGGTGAAGAAGAGGGCCCAACGGGAGAAGTCCTACGCCCCCCTGGACGACGGAGCCCAGGTGGCCTCGGGCGGGAACGACCAGGCCGAGGCCTGGAAAGGCGCGCTGTACGAGGCGATCGCCAGCTCCCTGAATCCCCGAGAGGCCGCCCTCATCCGCGCGACCCTGAAGGGCGAGAGCCCCGCCGAGATCGCCCAGCAATGGGGCGTGGCGCCGAAGACCGTGAGCAACGAGAAGACCCGGGCCATCCAGAAGCTCCGCGAAGCCCTCGTCGCGGACCTGTCGGATTGATCTGAACTCACGAGCGATCGCACCGACGCTTCGGTCCGTGCACGAACCTCGCTGATCAGTCTGGATGGAATCTTTGGAGTGCTTCCCTTTAGGGCTGACTGCGGTTCCCTGGAAATCGTGACGATCGCGCCGTGGGGCAGCCGTCCCTGCCTGCCTAAATAAAGCTCAGGCAGGCAGGAACGCCTGCCCCGCGGGAGAATCGGCACTAGAGGACCCAAGGTCTCGACCCCTTTTGCGCGGGGGCCGCTTTACCAAGGGACGATTTATCGACCGGCTCGTTCGACGTCCAGCACCGAGCTGAGCCTGGCAAGGGCCACGTTTTCCAGTTGGCGGACGCGTTCTCGGGTCAGACCCAGGGTCTCGCCGATTTCTCGAAGGGTGCGGGGGCGTTCTTCGTCGAGCCCGAATCTCATCCTGAGGACGGCCGACTCGCGGAGGTCGAGGCGGTCGAGTTGCTCGTAGATCCTCGCCATGTCGTCGGACTCGATCAACTGCTCGTCGGCGGTCTTGGAGCGATCGTCGGTCAGGACGTCGTTGAGCATGTTCCCCTCGTTGTCGCCCCCGTCCGGGTGCGGCGTGAGGTTGTTCACGCGTATTGCGATCGCGACGATGCCGACCTTCTTCTTGGACAGGCGTAGGACCTTGCCGATCTCCTCGGGAAGGGGCGGGCGACCGAGCCTCTCGTTCAGGGCCACGGTGACGCGTTTCCACTTGGAGAGCAGGGTGACCATGTAGGCGGGCAGGCGGATGGGCTTGCCCTGATTCATGACCGCGCGTCGGATCGACTGCTTGATCCAGTAGCTCGCGTAGGTGCTGAATCGGTTGTCCATCGACCCGTCGAACCCTTCCACGGCCCTCATGAGGCCGAGGTTTCCCTCCTCGATCAGGTCTTCCAGGCCCACGCCTTTGTTCAGATACCCGCGCGCGATGTTGACCACGAGGCGCAGGTTCGCCTTGACCATATGTTCGCGAGCCTCGGGGTCACCGTTGGCGATCCTCTCGGCGAGTTCTCGCTCCTCGCTGGCGTTCAGGAGGGGCGTGGCGTTGATTTCCTGGAGGTAGATATGCAGGGACGAATTGCGATCCATATCGCGATGATTACGACGCGGAGGCATGGCGGAGGGCTCCTGTAGCGGCTTGTCCCTGGTGCGCAGAGGGGGGATCCAGCTCATCTCGAGCGGGCGAAGCCAATCAGGGCTCAGTGCCGATACGAGCTGGCGATACTCGCTCGACCCTCCCGACAAGGTAGAACATCGCGACCGCCGAGGCAGGAATTTCCCGAAAATGTTGACGAAAGCCAAATTTTCTCAAGAAACCGAATCGCAGGTGGCCCCTTCGCGATAACCGGCGTATCCGGAAGATCCGGTCCCCGAGGCCGTTCCGACCGGGCCGATGGTCTCAGCCGGCACAATCACGGCGACGATAACTGCCCTACGAAGACCCGGCTCGCTGGCGAAGGAATCGCCAAATTTCCAGACGGACGAGCGGGATTCTGGAGGGCGGCCCCGGGCCGCATCCCCAGGAACAAGGAGGGATTCGGATGACACGATCACGATTGCTTTCGCTCGCGGCGATCCTCGCGGGCGGGCTGGCGGGATGCGCCCACTGCGACACGTGCGACGACTTCCCCGTCCCCTGCACGGGCCCGGGTTGCAACACCTCCATGAGGACCATGGGCCCCGGCCCCATCATGGGCGGGCCGATCATGACCGGTTCCATGGACGACCAGAGCACCACGCCCACGCAAACGATCACCCCGCCGCCCCTGCCGGAAGTGCCCGCCGAGGGAGTCGCTCCCGCTCCCGCACCCGAGGGGCCGGCCGAAGGCCAGCCCGCCCCGCCCGCCGCGACACTCCCCCCGGTCCCCCCCAGCCCCAGCAATCCCTGAGTTTGCGGCGGGACCGAATCACGCGGATGCAGGGGCGAGGGTCGGAGCGACCGCGCCTCCTGCGTCTTTTTTCAGTTGACGCCGGCCGTCCTTCCGGGTGAAGTAAGGGGCCGCGGCCGCACCAGGGAGCAGCCATCGTCACGACGCAAATCCGCGGCGCCGTTGAAAACCACGAGATTCCTCCATGAAGTTGATCATCGCCATCATCCAGCCGACCAAGCTGGAGGCGGTCAAGGAAGCCCTTTCTCACGTCGAGGTGTTCCGCCTCACGGTGAGCGACGTCCAGGGTTTCGGTCGCCAGAAAGGGTACACCGAGGTGTACCGCGGGCACGAATTCACCGTGAACCTGCTCCGCAAGATCGAGCTCCAGATCGCCGTTAACGAGGATTTCGTTGAGCCCACGATCAACGCGATCATCCAGGCCGGGCGCAGCGGGCCCGAGGGCAAGATCGGCGACGGCAAGATCTTCATCCTGCCGATGGACGACTGCATCCGCATCCGGACCGGGGAGCGTGGCCCCGAGGCCATCTGAGTTCCATCTCTTCACGGATGAGCACAGATTGAGATTTGTGGAAGTCCGTGTTCATCCGTGACAAGAGAGCTTCATGATCCGCGCCGTGATTTTCGACTTCAATGGGGTTCTCGTCGACGACGAACACCTTCACTTCGACCTCTTCCGCGAAGTCCTTGCCGAGGTCGGCGTGATCCTGACCGAGGCCGACTACCACGATCGATATCTGGGTTTCGACGACCGCCGTTGTCTGGAAGAAGCCCTCACCGATAACGGCGTCCAGGCGACCGACGACCTGCTGGTCAGGCTGATCCAGACGAAGGCCGACCGCTACCTGGTCCGCGCCGAGACCGGTCTGAAGTACTTTCCAGGAGCGGCCGACGCCATCAAGAGCCTGGCCGATCGCTGGCCGGTCGCCATCAACTCGGGGGCGCTCCGGCCGGAGATCGAGCTCAGCCTCAGGCGAATGGGCGTCCGCGACCGGATCGTGGCCATCGTCTCGGCCGAAGACGCCAAGAACGGCAAGCCCGATCCCGAAGGGTATCTCCTGGCCCTCGACGCCCTGAGGGCCGAGGGCGGGGAGGACCTTGAGGCCGCCCATTGCCTCGTGTTCGAGGATAGCCTTGCGGGGATCCAGTCCGCCAAGGGCGCCGGCATGTGGGCCGTGGGCGTGTCGAACACCTACGCCGATCCCGAGCTTCGGCAGTCGGGTGCCGACGCCGTGATCCCCGGACTCACGAGCCTCGGTCCCGACTGGGTCGAGCAGATGTTCCAGCCCGAGGTCTCCCCTTGAGCGATTCGCCCCTCCCCGTGGCCCCCATCGCCACGGGAATCCTGATCTGTCGCGACCTGATCTTCACGAGCAAGGTCACGGGGACGGCGCAGGCCCTCGGGCTCCGCGTAGGCGTGGTGGGCAGTCAGGACGCGGTGTTAAAGCTCCTCGCCGAACATCCGCGAAGGGTGATCCTGGCGGATCTCACGGCCGGAGACGCGGTTAGCCCTTCGGCGCTGAAGCTTTACAAGCAGGCGAGCCCGCAGACGGCCCTGGTGGCCTTCGGCTCGCACGTGGATACGGCCTCCCTTGCCGCCGCGACAGCGGCGGGGTGCGACGTTGTGATGCCTCGAAGCCGATTCTCGGGCGAGCTTCCTCAGATCCTGAAGACCTACCTGGCCGAGTAGGCACCCGATCCACGCGAAGGCCCCACACGATCGCTTCGTGCGGGGCCTTTGCATGAATCGGGATGACCTTGATCAGCCGATCGAGACCAGCTCGCTCGCGTTGGGATCCTCGACGAGGGAGAGCAAGAGGGAACGGTTCTTGTCGCGGGTCTCGCCGATCGCGGTCACGTAGACGGCGGGGTCATCCTTCACCGGGCATTCGTGCTCGCAGATACCGCAGCCGATGCAACGCTCAGGATCGATATAGGGGCGCTTCAGTTCGAGCGTTCGTCCCCAGCGGTCGGTCACCTGCACATTGCGAGTGAAGATGGCCTTGGGGCTGACCGGGCAAACCTCCTCACAGACCACGCACGAGGTATCCATGGCCCAGGGCAGGCATCGGCCCTGGTTGTAGAACGCGGTTCCGGTCTTGATCGGCCCCTTCACCTCGAACGGGCCGGTGCCCAGCTTCTCGGCGATCGAGATTTCGCGGATGGCCCCGGTGGGGCACACCTGGCTGCAAAGCGTGCAATTCAGCTCGCACCAGCCCATTTTCGAGA
>JANOBY010000681.1:0-12355 GCA_031411935.1 Planctomycetales bacterium
TGAATGCCCGACTGGCTCAAATCGAGGTCCTTTCTGACGAAGGCGGAAGCTTCTACCTGAGGGCGTTCAACCGCGACGGACTGGCCGCGGCCCCGGGTCCGATTTCCGTGGGTCAGGATGTGGCGATCTCGACCAAGAGCCGTATGGGCAAGCCCCTTGTGCTTCGCATTGAGGACTACATCCCCACGGGCCAGCTTCGCGAGGTCTTTACCCCGGTCCAGCTCCCCTTCGCCCTTCGAGAAAACGCTACCCCCGCGATCCAGGCGGAGATCACGCTTAACGGAACCACAAAGCGTGTCTCGCTGCTCCGCACCTCGTTGAATATGCCCAACGACGTGCACTGGGAGACGGTCAACTTTGGGGATGAGACCTATCGAGTCGCATACGATTTCGACCGTCAGACCTTTCGGCCCAGCCCCTTCACCCTGCGGCTGAAGAAGTTCGAGCCTGGCACCGATCCCGGGTCGGGCTCCTTCGCCACCTATCGCAGCGACGTCGAGTTGACAGACCCCGAGATGGGGCTGACGGACGACCCCCGCGTGATCACCATGAACGAGCCGCTCACCCACCGCGGTTGGACGTTCTATCAGCAGAGCTTTAACCGCGTCCCCGACCCTGAGACCGGCGATCGCGACGGTGTCTATGCGTCGTTCTTCCAGGTCCACTACGATCCGGCCTGGCAGATCATCTACAGCGGCTGCCTTCTCGTTGTCATCGGCACGTTCTTGCAATTCTACATGAGGGCGGGCGTGTTCACCGATGGCGGCAAGCGGGAACGCGAGCGAGCTCAGGCTCGTCTTGCGGTCGAGGAATCCAAGCTCAGCGGCTTACCGACTAAGATTCCGGCAAAGACTCTCGCGTCGGATGAAGCCGACGCGTTTGAAGACCTCTAAACCCACACCGACTGAGGATCGTCACCATGCGCCGAAGTGCGTTCATTGGCCTGGGGATCGCCCTAGCGGCAACCATGGGTTCGGCTCCCTTTCAGGGCTTGACCTCGTCCGGAGATCCTTACGCGGCGATCGGCGGGGTTGCCGTCCAGCATCTCGGCCGGGTCAAGCCGCTGGACACGTTTGCGCGTCTCCAGGTCAAGGAGATCGTAACCCGCGAGACCATCAAACTCGCGGACGCCGATGGGAAAGCTACCGAGACCTGGACTCCCATGGCGGCCATGCTCGACTGGCGAGCCAGGCCTGAATTTTGGGATGACAAGGAATTTATTGCCTTCGAGTACCTGCCGCTCAAGCAAAGGCTGCTCTCGATCCCGGCCCGCGAACTTCTGACAAGGTTGAGCAAGGAGACCTCGCTGTCCGAGGCAGACCGCAACCGGGTGGCCGAGGCCGCGAAGGACCCCGACGTGACCTCGTCCGACCTCAAGGCCGCCGCGAGCCTCAAGGGCGTTTCCGAGGAGTTCGGCAAGGCACTCAAGACGCTCGCCCACAAGATCAGCCCCGATCAGAAGTGGCTTTCGCCGAATGATCTGGAGACCGGCCGGATCGAGGTCGGCGGCAAGGAAGTCGCCTTCATGGACTGGCTGATCGAGCTGGGCAATCGGCCCAGCCCCCGGCCTGAGTTCGAGGAGCGCCCCGATTATAACGCGTTGGAGAAGAAGGCACTCGAAGCCGGGAAGCGTCTGGCCCTTTATCGCGCCCTGCGAGATGGCAACACCTTTGGCGACCCTGCGTACGACATTCAGATTACTCCTCGCCCTCTGAACACGAAGTACCTGGAATTCACGCTCAAGGGGATGACCAAGTACCGGGAGTTCCTCCAGAAGCAACCTCCAAACGCCGGGAATCGGGTGAGCCCTCTGGAGGCTGGCCTCACCCCTCTGGAACTCGATGCCATCAGCCAATACTCGCAGTATGCAAAGGATTTGAAGTCGCGGGATCGCCGTGACCCTGGGGCCAACCCCGAGTTCGACGCCGCCTTCCTCGAGTGGCTTCGCGAGAAGTCGGGGTGGGTGCCACTGCGACTAATTCTCTCGTCCGAGGTCTCGGAATTCGAGAATGCAGGGTTTGATGCAAGCAAGGTGGCCACGGTTCGCAAGGCTTACGAGAATCTGATCGCGGTCGAAAAGACGTCACCCGGGAACATCACGACCGAGGCCGTGAACTCGTTCGCGACCGCGGCGCGAGTCCTGGGCGAGTCGATCTCTATCCCGTATCTCCTGAAGAAGGATACTGGGCACAAGACCTGGAGCGACCTGAAGGCCGACCGCGTGGCGGCATTCAAGGCGGTCCGCGACCCTCTGGCATCCTCTTCTGCACCGATCTCCGATGAGGATCAGGCTCGCTTGCTGGCTGCCGCTCGTTCCTTGAGTTCTTCGATGGTGCCCTACCCCGCATCGGCGGAGTTGCAGCGAGAGACTGCTTTCAACTCATTTGCCCCCTTCTATCGGGCTCAGTTCGCCTATGGGGCTGCCTTGATCCTGCTTCTTCTAAGCATTGGGTCCACTCCCTCAGCGAGGCAAGCGAAGGCGAGCTATGCTGAAACCGGCCTGTACGTGTTCGGAATGGCTTCCCTGATCGCGGGTATCGGGCTCGAGATCCTTGGGTTCTACTATCGGATCCGAATCACCGGTTGGGCGCCCGTGACGAACATGTACGAGACCGTGATCTGGGTGGCGTTGGTCACCTCCAGTCTTGGCCTCATCCTCGAATTGATCTACCGCAAGAAGTACTCGGCCACGGCAGCCTCAGGAGTGGCCTTGCTTGCGACCGTGCTCGCGGCCAACGTCTCCCTGCTCGATGCCGACATCAAGAACCTCCAGCCCGTGCTTCGCAGCAATTACTGGCTGACGATCCACGTCCTCACGATCGTCTCGAGCTATGCCGCCTTCGCCCTCTCCATGGGCCTGGGTCTTCTGGCGATTGCCTACTATCTGTCGGCAACTTACCGTCGGGATGTCTCTTACGCTCGGCTCGCCCTTCCGCTCCTGCCTGGCCTCCCGATGCTTGCCCTGGGGATCTATGGGCTACTCGCGAACGCGAGCAAGAGCGTCGAGGTCGCATCCTCCACAGCCCAGGCTGTGACGGCCGATACATCGGCAAACTCCCCTTATCCCCTGGCACTCGGAGCCCTGGCTCTCACTGGCATGATGCTCAGCGTTTCCGCGATCTTCGGCCTGATCGGCGAGGCGTCGAGTCGTGCCTCGTCCCGTATGCTTGGCCTCGGTCTCGGGACCACGGGTCTTGGCGTGGCCGGGCTTGTGGCCAGGCGAGCGATCGAGACGCCCGATTGGTGGCCTGCCGAGGTCAGTCTTACCCTGGTCCCGGCCGTGATCGCAGGGCTCGGGCTCGTCATGGTCATTCTCTCGCGACTGGGCGCTATGGCGAGATCGGTCGCCGTGACGCCGGACGGAACCAGCGTCCCGGGCTCCACTGACAAAAACGCCTCTGTCCTCCCTGAGGTGGCGTCCCCGGCCGCGAGAAAACCCTCGGCGGCGGAAATCCTCGCCAGGCAGTCGGCCAGTCTGACGCGGCTCGATCCACGCGTCGAGGCCATGCAGAACACGGCGGCACGGATCAAGCCCCTGGCCAGCTTCAACTACCGGGCCATGCAGGTCGGCGTCCTTCTGGTCGCCGCCGGGACCATCCTCGGAGGAGTATGGGCCGACGTATCGTGGGGTCGGTTCTGGGGCTGGGATGCGAAGGAGGTCTGGGCTCTGATCACCCTGCTCGTCTATCTCGTCCCGCTGCACGGGCGATTCGCCGGGTGGGTCAATACCTTCGGGCTCATCGCCTCGTCGGTCGTGTGCTTCGCATCCGTGATGATGGCCTGGTACGGCGTGAATTTCGTCCTTAGTACGGGACTCCATGCCTACGGCTTCGTCGAGGGAGGAGGCCAGGGGATCGTGCTCACGGCCTGTCTCGCGACGTTCGCCGTGGTCGTCGGTACGTGGAGACGCCGCCGCCTTGCCTCGATCGCCTGAACCTTCCTTCTTCATCGCTCGGGATCAGGCGTTCGACTCCGGTCGTCTCCTGATCCCGGGTTTTTTGCTGAAGCGGGCTCGATCCGGAACTCGAAGACTTTCGCCACGGCTATATTTCTGGATGCGGTGGAAATCGGAGGATTCCGCGAGATCGCGTCCGCCCGCTCGACCAGTTCTCCGAGTTTCAGCCCGAGACATTCTTGTCCGCATTCAAGCCGCACCTTTTCGAATAACGACAGAGCCCGAAGTGAATGCGTCACGACTCCGTGTGCTTGTCCCTGGCGGACTTTCACACCGGCAGCAGCCAGCTTGATCAGTCCCTTCAAGAGGTCAGCGAAACGACCATGACGGCCGTGAACCATCCACAGGGACTCCCAGACCTCGTGAGCTTCCCAGTAGTATCCGGCATTGAAGAGTTCAAAGCCTCGTCGATAAGGGGCTGAGTTCTCCCATCGTCCTTCCTCAAGCCGAAGAGGGGCTTCCCGATGAGCCTGAAAGGAGTGCCCTCCCGGGTCGCGGATCGGGTGTGGCCAAGGCCCTCCGGGAACGAAGGCGTAAATGGGTAGGGCCTCACTTTCGATGCTCACGAAGCGACCTCATTCTGGGAAATGCTGGAGAACGTCATGACGACCACGCCTCTGGTCGTGCTCAATACGGTTGGTCTTACCCAGAGGCTCCTGCCGCTGGCCCCTCGTCTCGCACGTTTAGCCAAAAATGGGTGGTCGCGGCCATTAGTTGAGTGCCTACCATCAGTAACCTGCTCGGCGCAGGCCACCATGCTCACGGGAGAGTCGCCGAGCAAGCATGGAATCGTAGGCAATGGCTGGTACTTTCGCGACACGGGGGAGATCCGTTTCTGGCTCCAGTCGAACAGGCTTATCCAGGCGGAGCCGTTCTATGAGACGGCCCGTCGCCTCTCCAGAGCCTCGGGACATGAGTTCCGGACAGCGAAGCTTTTCTGGTGGTACAACCAGGGAGCTGCGGTTGACCTTAGCGTCACGCCCAAACCCTATTACGGCGCAGATGGATCCAAATCCTTCGGCATCTCGGGGTCACCCGAGGGGCTGACCGAGCGACTTGAGTCGAGCCTAGGATCATTCCCGTTCCACACGTTCTGGGGGCCGATGGCTGGGCTCGCCTCCACTGAATGGATCGGCCGATGCGCGGCAGATATTCTACGCAATGATCGGCCTCACCTCTCGCTCGTTTACCTTCCTCACCTCGATTATGATCTCCAGCGGTTCGGGCCGAAAGGCTCGGACTTGCCCAGAGTCGTGGGGGAGCTTGACCGCGCCTGCGAACCGATCCTCGACGCCGCGAATGAGGTCGGAGCCAGGGTGTGGGTCGTCAACGAATATGGACATGGCGATGTCACGCGGGTCGTCTATCCAAACCGAACTCTCCGGGAGTCGGGCTTCCTCGGCCTCCGCCGCGGACCCTTTGGCGAGACACTCGAGACCTTCCAGAGCCGGGCCTTCGCCGTTTGTGACCATCAGCTTGCCCACGTGTACGTTCAAGCAGACGCGGATCTCGCTCCTGTACGAGCCTGTCTCGAAGCGCTGGAAGGTGTCGATCGCGTGATCGGGAAGGAAGACCGGGAATCCATCGGGCTCGACCATGAGCGTTCAGGCGACCTCGTAATCCTGGCGAAGCCCGACACCTGGTTTGCCTATCCATTCTGGCTGGACGACCGACAGGCTCCGGATTATGCCCGCTCAGTCGATATCCATCGCAAAGCCGGTTATGACCCGTGCGAACTGTTCTTCGACCCGAATCTGGTCTGGCCAAAGGGGCGTGTGATTCGTCGACTTATGCAGAAGCAACTGGGGTTTCGGACTCTCTTCGATGTGGTCCCGCTGGATGCGTTAATCGTGAAGGGAAGTCACGGGCTAATTGCACAACATGACCGGGATCGGCCGGTCTTCATCGGTGATGGAGCGCCACCCGACAGCGAGCCGCTTCTTCCGATGACCGGGATCCGCGACCTCGCCTTGCGGGCTCTGGGCTTCTGAGTCTCAGGCGTCGAGCAATTTGTGCATGCGTTCGACCACGTCTTTCATCTGCGCCAGGTCGCCCATGCCCACCTCGGCGGTGATCCAGCCCTTGTATTCGACGTCTCGCAGGGCCGCCGCGACCTCGGGCCAGTTGATCTCGCCTTCACCAAGCGCGTAGCTAAACCTCTTGGGCTTGGCATACTCCTTGATGTGGATCTTGACGATTCGCTTGCCGAGGTCGCGAATCCACTCCTGAGGATATCCATACTCGACCACGTTGCCCACGTCGAAGTAGGCAGCCACAGAGTCGCTCCGGAATTCGTCGATGTAACGGGCCATCTCCGGGGCGCTCAGGAGAAACTTGTTCCAGACTTCCTCGATCGCGAGCGTGACGCCCTTCTTCTTCGCCGCGGGGATTAGCTCCTTGATTGCGGCCTGGGACCGTTCGTAAACCTGGCGATGAGTGACCTTGTCCGTCACCACGCCAGGGACGACCAGGACCGTGTCTCCCCCATAGGCGCTCACGTCGTCGATCTCGGTCAGGATTGCGGCCTTCCCCTCCGCGACCACAGCGGCGTCCGGGCTCGAGAGCGGCTTGCTCCAGTGTAGTCCTCCGGAAACGCCGTGAATGACGATCCCGGTCTTGTCCCGTGCTTTCAGGACCTCGTCGCGGTCGAGCTTATTGGGGCTGATGAGCTCGACCCCCTGGAATCCGGCCTCCTTGAGCATCTCTAAGGTCGGAAGGATGGCACCGGAGGTCTGCCCCAGCATGAACGCCTTTTTCCAGCCTTTCGGCTCATCGGCCGCCCGAGCGGGTGGCGTCGAGGCCAAGGCTAGAGAGCCTGCTGCAGCCAGGAATTGACGGCGGTCGATCGACGAGGTCATCTCGGGGTCCTGGGTTCTCGTTAGGTCGGGGGGCAGCCCACATCTTGATTGAAGAGGCTCATCCGGAAATCTCAGCGATTCGGGCGTCCAGAAGCTCTCCCACAAGGGCCGGATCGGCCTTCCCGCCGGTGGACTTCATGACCTGCCCTCGAAGGAAGCCCTTCACGGCGTCGGGCCGCTTCTTGCCGTTGGAAAGATCCTCGACGGCCTTTGGATTGGCGGCGAGGGCGGCCTCGATCGCCTCAAGGATGGCTCCCCGATCCGAGACCATGCCGTATCCGCCGGCGGTCACGATGGCGTCGATGGACTCGCCCGACTCGATCATCTTGCCCAGGACTTCGCGCCCCTGATTCGTGTTCAACTGCTTACTCTTGACCCGATTGATGAGGTCGGCGAGGGCGTCCGGACGCACGGGGAACTCGGCCAACGAGATTTTACGCTCTTTAGCCACCCTCAGAACGTCCTGCTGAATCCAGTTGCTGGCGAGCTTGTACTCGCCGGTCGCCTTCGCAACGGCGTCGTAGTAGTCGGCCACTTCCTCGCCCTGCTCGACGAGAACGTTTGCATCGTAGGGCGACAACCCGTGATCGCTCTCGAAGCGGGCACGTCGCTGCGTGGGAAGTTCGCCAATCGAGGAGCGGACCCGATCGATCCACTCCTGATCCACGACCACCGGCACAAGGTCGGGTTCGGGGAAGTAACGGTAATCGGCCGCCGTCTCCTTCTGGCGCTGGGGCTTGGTGATGCCCTCGGGATCGCTCCAGCCTCGCGTCTCCTTAAAGGCGTCGTGGATCGTGAGGCCGTCCTTCTTCCAGGCTTCGTACTGCCTTTCGGCCTCATACTGAAGCGCCCGCTCGACGGCGCGGAAGCTATTCAAATTTTTGATCTCGACGATCGGAGTCGCGATCATCTTCCCCTCGTGGGGGATGTGCAGGTTGACGTTCGCATCGCATCGAAGGGAGCCTTCCTGCATCTCGCAATCAGACACTCCCAGCGACCGGAGGGTCAGGCGGAGTTCTTCGAGGCACCCCTTCGCGTCGGCAACGCTCCGGATCTCCGGCTCGGTCACGATCTCCAGCAAAGGGATCCCTGCGCGGTTCAGATCGACTTCCGAAAACCCGCCTGATCCGTGAGTGAGCTTGCCTGTGTCTTCTTCCAGGTGGACCCTTGTGAGCGTGACCTGACCGCCCCCTCCCCCGTCCTTCCTTGCGGGGATGGACAAACTTCCCCCTCGGCTGAACGGGAGGTCGTACTGGCTGATCTGATAGTTCTTGGGCAGGTCCGGGTAATAGTAGTTCTTCCGGTCCCACTTGGTGAACGGGGCGATTTCCGCGCCCAGTGCCACGGCCGTCTTGAGCGCGAGCTCGAACGCCTTTCGGTTCATGACCGGGAGCGTCCCGGGCATTCCCAGGGATACCGGGTCCGTCTGGACGTTGGGAGGCAGCCCGAATTCCGTCCCGCAGGCCGAGAACATCTTGCTCTCGGTCAGCAGCTGAACATGAACTTCCAGGCCGATGACGATCGTGTATTCCATGAACGCGGGCTCTCGTGGGCGGATGCGACGGCGAATATCGGAGGCAAGGTCGGTTCGTTCGGCGAAGGGCCTTCAGGCCAGGGGCGGGCGCCGAGTGTGCCAGTCGGTCGCCCTCTCGAATACCCTGGCCGTCTGAAGAAGGTTTTCTTCGGCAAATGCCGGGGCCATGAGCTGGAGTCCGACCGGCAGCCCGGTCGAGGTGAGGCCGCAGGGGATGCTGAGACCCGGGATCCCGGCGAGATTGGTGGTGATCGTGTAAATGTCCGAGAGATACATCGCGAGCGGGTCGGCCGACTTCTCTCCAAGTTTGAACGCGGCAGTCGGCGTGGTCGGGCCGATCAGGACATCGACCTCCTGAAATGCGGCGTCGAAGTCGTTGCGGATGAGCCTGCGGACCTTGAGTGCTTGCGTGTAATACTGGTCGGCATAGCCTGCAGACAGGGCAAACGTCCCGAGCATGATCCGCCGCTTGACCTCGGCTCCAAAGCCCTCGGATCGGCTGGCCATCATCATCCGCACGAGCGGCGGCAGCCCCTCTTCCTCGGGGGACTTCGCCGAGAAGTCCTCCGCGCGATGCCCGAAGATCGTGCCGTCGTAGCGCGCCAGGTTGCTCGAGCACTCGGCAGGCGCCACGACGTAATAGGCAGGTGCACCGTACCTGGAATGGGGCAGCGACACATCCTTCACGGTCGCGCCCGCGGCCTCGTAGACGCGAACCGCCTCGCGAACGGAGGCGGCGACCTCGGGATCAAGCCCCTCGCCGAAGAACTCGCGGACGAGCCCAATGCGGAGCGATTTCGGGGGGGTATCGAGGGTCGTGGAATAGGCGGGGACGGGCGTGTCGACGCTGGTGGCGTCCATCGGGTCTCGCCCGGAGATTGCCTCCATGAGCAATGCCGCATCGGCCAGATCATGACTGAACGGGCCGATCTGATCGAGTGACGACGCGAACGCGATCAACCCGTAACGGCTAACTCGCCCGTAAGTTGGCTTGAGGCCAACGATCCCGCAGACCGCCGCGGGCTGACGGATCGATCCACCGGTGTCCGAGCCGAGCGAGAGCGGAGCAAGGTCGGCGGCGACGGCCGCGGCCGAGCCTCCCGACGACCCCCCCGGAATACGTTCCGGGTCCCACGGGTTGCGGGTGGGGCCGTACGCACTATTCTCAGTGGAAGACCCCATGGCGAACTCGTCCATGTTCGTCTTCCCGATCAGGACGGCGTCGGCCTGTCGCAGCCTGGTGATCACCGTGGCGTCATACGGAGGCTTGAAGCCCCTGAGCATTCGGCTGCCGCAGGTGGTCGGCTCGCCTTGAACGCAGAGGACATCTTTGATCGCCACCGGTACGCCCGCGAGCGCACCCAGGGGCCCGCCGGACTGACGTTTCTTGTCGACGACGCGGGCTTGATCGAGGACTCGCTCGGCGTCGAGGTGGACGAACACGTTGAGGCCGGGATTCAGCTTCTCAGCTCGCTCCAGATAACCCCGCGCGATCTCCTCGGCGGAGACCTGCTTCGTCTGCATGAGGCTCAAGAGTGAGGCGGCCGTGGCGCGGGTGAGGTCGGTCATGGAGATCTGCTAAAGGACGCGGTGATGGGGATGGACGGGCCGAATCGAGGCGAGCCTGACTCATTCCAGGACGACGGGCACCAGAAAGCTCTCCGCATTGCGTCGGGGGGCGTTGGCCAGTGCGGCCTCGCGAGGAAGGGACTCACCACGCACGTCTTCGCGGAACACGTTGCGGACCTCCACGCCGTGGGCGAGGGGCTCGACGTTTGTCGTATCCAGCTCCTGAAGCTGGGCGACGAAACCCACGATCTGGTTGAGCTGTCCGGTGAACAGGTCGAGGTCGCTTGGTTCCATCCTCAGCCGGGCCAGGATCGCAACCTTGGCAACATCGTCTCGGGACAGGTCCATAGCGAGAGGGCTCCGGGAGATCGGGATTCGGGGTCGGCATTCGGGGCGGACGACACCTGGGTCTCCGACGTGGCCAGTCTGCCAGATGTCCTTCGCGTCTTCAAGGTTCAGGGCAGATCTCGACGCGAATTGACGACTACTGAGCACCCACGTATGATCCAGCCGAGCGGACTTCCCCGGAGCGGAGTCGTGCCTTTGGCAAGGAGTTGTCGATCGATGACTGGACCGGTGGCGATCCTCCTTGCGGCAGGCCACGGCAAGCGGATGAGATCCGAGCGGGCCAAGGTCCTGCACGAGGTTTGCGGCCGGCCCATGATCTCCTACGTGGTCGAGGCAGCCCGAGGCGCGGGGGCCAAAACGATCATCGTGGTGGTCGGTGCGGGGTCCGACCAGGTTCGAGCCTCTTTGGCCGGGGAGCCGGGCGTTTTATTTGCCCACCAGGAATCGCAGCTCGGGACGGGCGACGCGGTCCGCTCGTGCCGGTCCCTCCTGGAAGACTACCAGGGGCCCGCGTTCGTGCTCGTGGGGGATGAGCCGCTGATCCGGCCCGAACCCCTTTCGGACCTCCTGCTCAGGCAGGCCGAGGAAGGGGCTGCGTGCCTGCTGGGCACGGCCATCGTCCCCGACCCGACCGGCTTCGGCCGGATCCTGCGAGACTCCGCGGGCCGCTTCTTAAGGATCGTCGAACAGCGAGATTGCTCGCCCGAGGAACGGGCGATCAATGAGGTCAATCCCAGCTGTTACGTGTTCGAGCTTCCTGGCCTCTGGGATGCACTCGATCGCCTCGATACGGGCAATGCCCAGGGCGAATACTACCTCACCGACGCCCCCGCGCTTCTTCAGAGCATGAATCGGAAGGTCGTGGCCCTGCCGGTCCTGCAAGCGGACGATATCCTCGGTGTGAACACCCGACAGCACCTCTCCCAGGCCCACGCGATCATGCAAAGTCGGATCCTTGATCGGCTCATGACCGAAGGGGTGAGCGTGGTTGACCCGAGGAACACCTACGTTGATGGCCGATGTGAGATCGGGCCCGATTCCGTCATCTTCCCCTTCTCGGTCCTCAGTGGCCGGGTCCGAGTGGGTCGCGGTTGCCGAATTGGCCCGTTCGCCCACCTTCGCGACGGTACATCGATCGCCGACGGCTCCGAGGTCGGAGCCTTCGTTGAGGTCAACCGTTCGAGCCTGGCCGAAGGGGTGATGGCCAAGCATCTGGCGTATCTCGGGGACGCCCAGATTGGTCCCAATGCAAACATCTCGGCCGGCGTGATCACGGCCAACTTTGATGGACGCATCAAGAGCATCACGACCATCGGTAGGGACACCATGATTGGAGCCGGAGCGACCCTGATCGCACCTGTGGCGATCGGCGATGGTGCCACCGTCGGGGCGGGCGCGGTCGTCACCAAAAATCAACATGTCAAGGAAGGCGAAACAGTGATTGGAATCCCCGCCCGGCCGTTGGCTGACAATCAGAGGCGTCGTGACTCCTCATCATAATTCAGGCGATGGTAGAGGTCTCGATACCTGTCGTAGACGCCCTGGTATGTCTGCGTATGTTCGGGCGAGGGCTCAATCACCCGGTCGATACGGACCATCGCGCGGCCTGCCGCCGAAAGATCGGGGTAGATCCCGGCGGCGACCGCGGCGGTCATGGCCGAGCCCAGGGCACACGATTCGGTCTCGGCGGGGAGCGAGATCGGGCGACCGAGCACATCGGCATGGATCTGAAGCCAGAGGGCCGAACGTGCCCCCCCTCCCCCGACGATGATCCGCCGAACGTCCAGCCCATACCCCGAGGCGTCTTCGAGGATCTGCCGGGTCCCGCAGGCGGTGGCCTCGTAGAGGGCCCGGATCAGATGACCGGGGCCATGAGAGAGGCTGAGGCCAGTGATGGCTCCGCGCGCCGAGGGGTTCTTGAAAGGGGATCGATTCCCTTGCCAGTCCTCGCGAATGAGCACTCCTTCGCAACCGGCGTCGACCTGGCTGGCCTTGGCGTCGAGGATCTCGAAGACGGAGATCCCCAATCGCTTAGCCTCCGATTCCTCCGCACCAGCGAAGTTGCGTCGATACCAGTCCAGCAGCGAGCCC
>JANOBY010000682.1:0-19661 GCA_031411935.1 Planctomycetales bacterium
CGGAACCGAGGGCTTGCGGACAGGCTCTGACGTCTTCAGGTCGGCTCGATCCGCACACGACTGTGGACGGGGAGTTCGAGAATCAGAGGGTTCTTGGCGATCGGATGCCGGTGTGATCCCGATACTTTGAGTGGACAAGGGGCCCCTGGTGCAATCCCGCTCATTGACAATCAGAAGCATCGTGCCGGGAGGGGCCGGCGACCAGCAAAAAGCCCAGATTTCGCGAAAACGTGATTTTGCATAACGAACCCAATTCGAGTGCATGACGGAGAGGGTGATTCCTTACGGATGTCGAGCTCGGAACGGGATTTATG
The DNA here is from genome assembly GCA_031411935.1 of Planctomycetales bacterium. GTDB lineage: Bacteria > Planctomycetota > Planctomycetia > Isosphaerales > Isosphaeraceae > JAQGHR01. The sequence continues at coordinate 315 of JANOBY010000682.1, forward strand.
TCTCACTGTCGGGGGGCTCAAGAGGGGAATAAACGGGAAAACGAACCCAAAACGAAGCCAAAACGAAGCCAATTTCGGGCCTCGGGGCGGGCAACGAAGCTGCTGAACCGTGGTTGCAAGGGGAAGGAATCGATCGACCCGGACTGGACGAGGGGCGGGAGCATCGCCTTGAGAAGTCCCTCACGCCTTTCGCATCATCCAGAACCCTCCGAGGAGCCAGACCACGCTCAGGGCGATCACACCCACCAGGGCAAACGTGGGCGTGCGGGACCAGATGAACGACCACACATAGAGGCATCCGAGAAGTCCCACGACGCCGATGCCCATCGCCCCGCGGAAGTAGCGACGATCGGACTGGACCGCCTCTTCGGACCAATCGGACGCGAGGCTGTCGGCCACGATCCGACTTCGAGCCCCGCGGAGGAGCCCCGCCGAGAAGGCCCGGTCCTCCCGCCTCGCCCCGTTCGCCACGAAATAACAGCCCCGGAACAGCACCGGGGTCGTCCCCTGATGCGTGGAGAGGGCGGCCTCAAGCACCGACCGGAGGCGACGGCGATAGCGACGGAACTCGGCATCGAGCGTGACGAGCTCGGAGTTCACCCGTTCGTTCAATGGCTCGCCCGCGAGCAGGTTCAGCGACCACACGTGGAACCATCCGGACTGCCACACCAGCCCCCTCTGAACGAGATCGCCGCTGAACTCCTGACCGTTGGGGATCGCGAACCCGACCCGCTGGTCGAGCATCTGCCGGGAGACCTGGGCGCCAAGCCTCGCGGCGAAGTCCAGGAAGCCCGGCACATGCTCCATGCTCGCGAACAGGGTAAAGATCGGGCAGCGCACCTCCAGGACGCGCTGGACGGTCTGGAGATCGTCGCGGATGCCTGCCGACTCCTTGATCGACTCCGGACGCGAGCACCAGTCGATGGGCAGGACCACCACCAACGCCCTCACCACGGGGCAATCGGGGTTCAAGGAAAGGATGAGACGGCACACGTGTTCGATCCGGGCGGCGGCCAGGGGGTTGTCGGGCTGTCCCAGGCGCGAGGCGCCCGAAATCGTCAGGAACACGCCATCGGACGTGGCAAACGCATGGATCGGCGCGGCCTCGGGAGGGCCCTGGGCAAAAATCTGGAGCCCCGCCGAATCGATGACGGCCGCGGGAACGTCCTCGGAAGGGCTGAGCAGGAGGAAGAACTTCTGGGTCGTGGCATCAATCTTCGCCTGGGCGAACCGCAATCGGATGTCCTGCCAGGCGGAGTCGATGTCGGGGAAGCGACCGGCGTCGGGGTCCGAAGCCGAGCTCGCCTGGATGCGGCGATACTGCACCAACATGGCCAAGCCGGACGCCAACGCCCCCATGAGGAACACATACATCCATTGCCAGTAGCCCGGCCGAAACTCCTCGGGCAACGCCGACGACGGGAACTTCGCGGACGAGTGATTGCGATGGAGGTAAGAGAGGAAGAACCAGCCGAGCGCGATCACCAGCAATCCCAGGAACCACCAGCGATAGCGGGCGATCTTCGCCTTCAGCGAACTGGGCGCGAAGATCGCGGTGAGGGCCACCAGTCCGGCGGCGCCGAGGGCGGCCACCCATTGCCATAGCATCAAGCCCGCGCTGCCCATGCGATCCCCAATTCTTCGCCTTCGACGAGGGACTCTCGACCTCAGCCCATGCTCAGTACTGCTGGATCGCGTAGAGGAAGCCCGCAAGAGTCAGCAACGCGGATATCGACACGAGGACGCTCATCCGCAGCATAAAGGTCTTGCCCGGCAGGGAACCCAACGAGACCAGTTGATCGCGATCCTCGGTCTCGGGCAAGAACCGCTCGGGAGGCTGATTCGATGCGGCGAGCCGACCATACACCCGATCGACCCAGCGACGGAGCTGCGTCCGATCGAGCCCCAGCTTCCCGCGAAACCCGAGCGTCACGCAGAGGAAGAAGACCTCAAGAGGGTCGGTATCGGTCAGGCGTTCCGCCTCCTCCGCCTTCTCATAGAATCTCTCTCCGCCCACGTTCTCCTGGTAAATGTCCCACTCCAGGATGTGGTAGCGCCAGGCGTCGGCATGCGACCAGCTTGAGTTGATGAGCACCTCATCGGCCCAGTAGACGAGTGCATATTTGACGAGCCCGAAGCTTCCCGCAGTGTCTCGGGCCGAGAGGGCCTTCTGCTCGGCCTCGGCGAGCAGGGCGACCAGGTCCGTACGGACCAGCTCGATCGCCGCGTGGTCTCCCCTCTCGGCGCCACGGCGGAGGTCGATCACGTAGCGGAGGATCGGGTCGATCACCTGACCGAAAGCATCTTTCATGGGGCGAACGGGTCCTGAGTGGCACAAGGTCGCAGCGAAGGGCTCGGCTCGAACACGCTCAGATCACGAACAGGGCAAACATCAGGTTCGTCGTCTTTTGCCTTCCCGGCACGGCGACCGAGAGGATTCGGTCCCCCTGGAAGCTGGCGTGCGTGAGATTCAAACGGATGGCCATCGTGTACGAGTCCACCACATCCTTCCAGAAGATCGGGTCACGCTCGACCTGGAAGTAGATCGTGCCCGCCCCCGCAGGAAGGGCCCGCGGCGGTCGGGCCACGGGTGTGAGTTTGAGCCCCTTCACGCGTTGGCGAAAGTAACTCTCAACCTGGGACCCGCCGCCGACCTTCATGTCCATCGAATCGAGAAGGGTCTGGCATTCGGTGTCGCTGAGCTCGGTCTCAACGCCCAGGTAAAGCCCGCGATTGGCGGCCAGCCAGGCCGGTTCGAGCGCCACCTGGAGCCGGTCTCCGGCGCGTTCGAAGAACCGCTTTTCGAACGCGCTCGGGCCGATGGTGTCGAGGCCGAGTTGAATGTACTTGATCACCGTCTGGAAGCAACCGGCGAGGTCCTCGTGATTGTACGGAGGCAGGTTGGGCGGGCGGCGATCGTTGTAGAAGATGGCGAGTTGCCCGACCAGGCGGCAAAGCTCCTGATACATGGGCAGAGGTGCCAATCCCCGGATGTAGGCCGAGGATTCGAGGAAGGAGAACGCACCGTTTAGAACCCAGAGCTTGAGCACTCGCTCGGCGTCGCCGGGGACCTGACTCTCGAAGGAGATCCCTCGCCCCACGATCTGCGTCGACATCTGCTCGATTCGGGCACTGATCTGGTGCAAGAGCGACTGGATGGATCGCCAGAGGGGAGGCCAGGCACTGAGCGCGAAAAGGGGGGGGACGAAGCCTAGATCCAGTTGAGGGGCTGACTCCAGCTGGGCCGAGCGTTCGATCCGGGCCACGGGCAGGACCTCGTACCCGGTATGGTCCTGGGTCGAGAGGAGCAATCGGCAGCGGGTCCTCCGGAACTGGAGGAGTTGCTCGTGTCCCCCGTCGTTCTCGTCCTCAAACTCCGCGGTCTCCAGCGAGAATCGTGGGCCGTCGGCCGTGGGCCGTTCCTCGACATTGGGCCGGCCCGCCTGGATGGACGGCACGGCGAGGTAGACGGTCACATTGCCCTCGGGCCGGGAGAGCGCTTCCCTCAGGTCCACCGGGTCGACCGAGGCATCGGCGGGGATCACGAGCTTGGTGCCGTCCTTGAAGCGGGCCTCGCAGCTCCGGAGCGAGAACGAATAGCTGGCGATCGCGTCACGGTCCAGGTCGATCGAGCGTATGCCCCAATTGAAGGGGTGATACCAGTCTTCCGACATCCGACCGGTTTCGCGCGCATGGCGTTCCGCAGCCTGGAAGTGGTGGGGATGCAGGAACATCCCCTCGAACCAATGGACCGGCCGACTCGGCATGCGTCCCTCCCAACCTCGAACGACGCGGGCGTCCAACCTTACCTGAGGGTAGGCCGCTCTCGACGCGAACCTTGCGATCTACCAGAGGAGCATAGCGGCGCTTGATGACGATCGAAAGGGAGGCCCGCCATGTCCCGAGAAGTTGCCGGGTTCGGATTGCCTCATGGGGCCCCTCACCTGATACGATCTGTGTGAGTGGGGACCGACTCCCAGTGCCTCCGATCAGGCCACAAGCCGTCGTGAGGTGGAGAGGCCCCCTCCGAACTTCGCGGGTCTCGGCCCCCATCGACCGGGAGGGTGGACAATGTCTCGGAGCATGACGACGACGGCCCAGGGAACGGCCCCCGCGATGCGAGGACTCGCGATCTCCAGGCCCCAGCAAGCGGCGCTGATTCTCACGGGAACCGCCGGCCTGATCTGCTCCATCCTGTTCGGATGGCTGCTCGTTGCCCCGATCATCAGGATCGCACCTCCCGCCGAAGCGATCTGGTCCGTCTCGCTTCCCGCCCCCGATGGAATTCTCTCGCCGGTGGGTTTCGCCTTGCGGGATGTCCAGCTTCATCCGGGGTTGACGCCCCCCGCTGCCCCCGTGGTTGAGCCCCTGGCCTCACGGATGGAGCGAGAACTTGGCGGGTTCCTCGACCGCCATCGGGGTCGCCCCGTGATCGTCTCCATGGCCGCGACCTGCGACGTAGGGGGAAATCCCCGCGAGGCGGAATTCTCGCTCGTCACGGCCGAAGCACTCTCTGGGGAGGCCAGCGGCCGGATGCCGCTAAAGGAGCTTTTCAGCATCTTGAACACGCGTGGCAAGAGCTCGAGCAAGCTCTTAATTCTCGATCTCGCCCAGGCGGGCCCTGATCGCTCCCTCGGACTGGCCGCCGGTGATCTGGCGAAGGCCATTACCCAGGAAATCGGCAGCGACATGTCGATCGCCGTTCTCCTGGCCTCCGCCCCGGGCCAGATCAGCTGGGTGGGAGAGGCCCAAGGTTCCTCGGTCTTCGCCCATTATCTGAAGCAATCGCTCGACGGCCGCCTCGGCGGATTCGGCCGCGTGTCGGCGGGCGACCTTCTCGGATACGTGGCCCCTCGCGTCGAGCGATGGGTCTTCGAGAATCGTGGGGGAGCGATCCAGACGCCTGTCCTGCTCGGAAACACGAATCTTCAGGTAGCGTTGCCCCGCAAGGGTGTGAAGGAATCGCCCGGAGCGGCCACCACCACACTCGATCCGAAGGTCCTCGCTGACCTCATGGCCGAGTGGAAGGCCTCCCTCGCCCTGGCCGTGGCAACTCCCTCCCCTTACCGCTCCAGTCCGATTGGTTGGAGGCGTTATCGGAACGAACTCTTGAGAGCAGAACGGCTCCTGAGATCCGGGGCACTGGAGGCCCGCGAATCTCTGGACAGGAGCATCCGGCTTCGCCAGGAGCTAGAGACCCCGCAGGTCAGCCCGCTTCTCGCCCGGCCCTGGTCGATGGCCCTTGCACGGACTCTCCCTCCGAAGGCCGTGCCGGCCGACCCCGTCGCGTTCCGTCAGGCGGTCGAAGACCTCATGACGCAGCCAGAGGATCTCACCCCGCCCCAGGCAACGAAGCCCCCTGCTGAGGGATCGCCGAAGGAGGAAGGGGCTGCCAAACCCGACGCCAGCAACACCCCCAAGGCCGAGGCCCCCGCCGAAAAGCCGACAGCTCCCCTTCCCTCCGAGAAGAAGGTGCGAGATTCTGCCCCGACAGAATCTCCCTACGTCGAGGGGCAGGTCCCCTTCTGGTACCGGCAGTTCGTGACGCGCGGGGCCGAGTTGCCCGGCCTTCGGGAGCGAAGATTGGCGCTGGTCAAGCGAGCTTTCGCCTTACGAGAGGCCCTCGAACTGGCCTGCACCGACGACCGGATCGTACGTTGGATCCGGACGGAGGTGGACGCAATCGACGCGATTCGCAGGAACGGACAGGACCTGATCTTCTCGGGTGAGCAGAGCGGCCTCTCTGCCGCCAACGGGGTGTTCACCCGCGCCGAGAATCAAACAGCCAGCTGCACCAAGCTCGCGGCCGACCTGAAAGAAGCCCTGGACCTCCTCGACCGTTTGGAGGCCGATCTCCCCTTCCACGCCGAATGCATCGCCCGTGGGCAGGTCTCGCTTGAGGACGAGTTTCGCGAAATCCTTGCCGGGACCGTTCGCCTTGCCATGATCGTGAATACGAAGGTCGGCGACAGTGCCATCGAGGCGTCGCGACGTGACGCGTTGATCAAGGAATCAAAGGAATTGCTCGGAAACGCAAGAGCCTTCGAGCGATCGATCGAGCAGAACGCGGATCGGCTCAAATCCTCAACGAGCTGGAGGGAGATCGACGCACTTCTCTGCCTCCCCACGCTCGATCCTCCCCGGCGCCAGGCGCTGATTGAGCAGGCAGGCTCGGAGGCCGTTTCCCCCTCGTTTCCCGCCGACGTGGTGACGACGGACAGCAAGGCCGCCGCCGACCCGGCCTTCTGGCGGAGAGCGGTCCATCTCGCCGAGGTCGAGGCTGCCCTGCTCATCATCGCGGGCGTGGAGGACCTCGACCCCGAACTCGTCAAGAACCCGCTCAAGAGTCGGTGGGAGAAGGATGCTGCCGCAGCCGACGAGGAGCTCGCGAAGCTCTCTGCTCGGTTCCATGGGCTGAAGTCGCGGATGCTCTCCGGGTTCGCGGACTTGGGCGGCGAAGCGGGCAAGGGCACGACCCGGCACTCGATCGAGTCGGCCTACGGACTGGCCCCTCTGGACTCTCTCGGAGAACTCCTCACGGCAAGCCTCAAGGCTGACGACCCGAGACTCTACGGCTTCGTGGCCTGGCAGGGGATGCGTCTCAGCGACGACTTCGCGGGGCAGCAAGCCTGGACTCTCCTGACCGAGGTCCGTCAGAACTCGCGGTCTCCGCAGGCGATCACGGGGCTTGCCGAGAGTATCGATCTCTCCGAGTCGAGGCTGACTGCCAACCTTAAAGTGGGGCTTGCTCAGAATGGGCGGCTCTCCCTCTATCGTGACGTCCCCGTGCCCGCAGGACTCGCCGTGGCCTTCGTGCCTCCCGGCCCCATCGAGGGGGACTCCCGCGTGATCGTCACGGGCGCGGGGGAGACCAAGGCCCCAAGCCGGACGTTGCTCGAGGTCCCGCGATCGGATCCCCAGATGCTGGTGCTGACCGACGAGAACGGCGAACTCTCCGGAAGCCGTCGGCCCGTCGTGTTCTACCGAGGGAAGTTCTTCGCGCCCGAGGTCACCGATCAGGGGATCCAGAAGGAGTTGGTGTCGGTCAAGATGCGCCAGCAAAGCCTCCTGGCGTCGATCGATGCGGTGAATCTCCAGGGGAAGGTCATCAATAACCGGACCGTCGAGGTCAAGGACCAGTTCATCCACAACCGGGACCGGGCCTTCCTCCATCCCGGCCTGGATATGGGCTACAAGCTCGTGATCAAGAACCTCAGCGATCGGAAGCTGACCCTGCGTGTGACACACGGCCTGGACCTGGCCGGGCTGCAGCCGCTGAGCCAGGAAATCACCCTGGCGAGCGGACAGACCGACGAGTCGCTCACGGGGACCGTCTCCTCGGCCGATCTTGTGGAAAACGTGGAGAAGAACGTAAACGTGAAGGTGATTGACCAGGACAACGGGACCCTGGCCGCCAAGCCCCTGGCCGTTCCCTTCAAGAAGATCAAGCCGAGCGCGGAGTTCATTAAGCAGGAGATCAGCTACGTCAACGGGCAACTCAAGATTTCGGTCACGCACCTTCCCACCGACCCGGTCACATCGCCCCTTCGGGTGGTCCTCACCCCCGAGCCCCTGAATGCGTACCGACAGACCGACAACGAGTCTTTCTACATCCCGCTCGGAGTGACGAGGACCCACACTTACCGGATCTTCGATCGGAACACGCCCAAGCTTTCCTGGGTCATCACGGTCGACGGCCAGAAGATCCTGGAAGACAGCATCGACATCGCCGCTCAGGAGGCCAAGCCGCTCTCCCCACCTCCGGCCGCCCCTCCGACGGGAGGGGAGAAGCCGGGGGGCGAGGGACGGTAACGGCTGATTCTCGCCTCGTCAATTCCGATGAGGAGGCGGGCCCTTCACACGAAGAGCCAGAGCGGGCAGTCGCGCCTGGCGGCCTCATTCGCGGCCAGAGCGAGCCTCGCGAATGTGAGCACCTCGGGCAAGTCGGCCACGAATCCATCGTCGGGGTCGGTCGCCACGCGGAGGATCGACTCGAGCCCTTCATCTTCAAGGGGTAACTCCCAAACTTCGGCAAGCGTAGCAAGCTCAAGCCGAAGGCCGGGCAGGCTGGCGCACTGGAGCGCGCCGGCCGAGAGGGGGAGCGTCATGGCGCGGACGTGCGTGGGCAAGTAGACCCCGCGGCCCTCGGCTCGGAGGGCGAGGAGGTTGGGAATCTCCTCACCGCCAAGCTCTTCCTCGGCCCTCTTCTGGAACTCGGCCCAGGCGTGAACTTCCATCGCTCCGAAGGGGCGGGGAGCGCTCCCCTCCCAATCTCCCTCCGCGCCGAACGCAGCGTCGAGCACGCTGACAACCTCGCTGGCGAATCGACCCTCGAACATACCCTTCGCGCCGCCGACGGTGCAGTTCAGACTCATACGAGCCTCCAGCACTCTCTCTGAGGTGGGACTGGATCGGGGTTTTTGACGATTGCACGGCTCAGATTGCTCCCGATCCTGTTCGCCCCGATGACGTGGAGGATGGGTGCAGAGCGGATGTCGCATGATGGTGGCCGCTCGGGGCTGGATTCGCCGCCTCGCAGGGCGTATCCTTCGCGGAGCCAAGTCGCGAGCCACTCGCCAAAGTTTGCGACCAGCCCCCCTGCCTGTCAAGCGCCTCTCTGCTTTCCACAACAATTGATCGTCTTCGTCATCCCGCATTCCCCTTCCCTACGTCGCGCCGATCGCCCCTCGCGCAGCCCTTCGGATTCGAGAGGACCGGACCTTGAGCGAAGCACCGCCCTCGGCGTCCCGCACCGATGACCTCCCCAAAACTCTTGGCCCGACCGCCGCGCTTTGCGTGGTCGTGGGCTCGGTCATCGGGTCGGGAATCTTCCTGACCCCGGCGTGGATCGCATCCAACGTCCCCAACATTGCAGGCATCGCGGCGCTCTGGATCGTGGGCGGGATCTTCAGCCTCGCCGGTGCTTTGAGCCTGGCCGAACTCAGCGCCATGCTGCCCCGGGCCGGTGGCCCTTATGTGTATTTACGCGAGGCCTACGGGAAGCTGCCCGCCTTCCTCTTCGGCTGGACCGAATTTCTGGTGATCCGCGCCGGCTCGGTAGCCACTCTGGCCTCGGCCTTTGCGATCTACGCTTCTCAGGACCAGCTTTTCCCGGCCCCGAAATCGATGGATCCGAAGCTCTGGCTGATGCTCCTGTCTGTCCTGGCTATGACCGGCGTGGCCATCATCAACGTCTTGGGAACTCATGCCAGCGGGTCGGTGCAGATCGTGGGCACGGTTCTGAAGGTCGGCGCCCTTGTCGCGATGATGGTCGTCCCTTTCTTCCTTGGGAAGGCCAGCGCGAGCAACCTCACCCCGGTCTGGCCAGCCGCGATGGACCGGGGCGTGTTCGAGGGCTTCATGGCCGCCATCGTAGCCGTCCTCTGGACCTACGACGGATGGGTCAACGCTTCGAGCATGGCGGAGGAGGTCCGCGATCCCGGCCGCACGATTCCCCGTGCCTTGATCCTCGGGATGGCGATCCTGATCACCGTCTATCTGGGGATGACGTTGATCTATCACCTGGTACTCCCTATGGACGTGATCAAGCTGGGCGCCTCCGCGAACAAGGGGTCGGGCCAGGAGGTCGCCGCCGTATTCTGCAAGACGCTCCTTGGCGACCGGGGAGCCCTGGCGATCGCCCTGGTGGTCGTCTGCTCGACCCTGATCTCGCTGAATGGCAACGCCCTGTCGGGCCCACGTGCTTACTTCGCGATGGCTCGTGATGGGCTCTTCCCCTCGGGCCTCTGCCGCATCCACCCGAAGTTCCGCACGCCCGCGAACGCGATCCTCGCGCAGGCCGTTTGGTCGATCCTGTTGACAGTTCTGGCCACCACCTTCCTGCTCATGAAGCCGCCAGAACAGCCGACCCTCCCTCGCTTCATGCACGAGGCCTGGGTCGCATTCAACAGGAAGCCGATTTACGATGTCCTCTACACCTACGTCATCTTCGGCGGGACGGTCTTCTACACACTCGCGATCGCCAGCGTGTTCGTGCTGCGGAGGACCCGACCCGACCTGCACCGACCTTATAGGACATGGGGCTACCCGATCACTCCGCTCTTGTATGTGCTCGCCTCGTTGATCTTGATCGTGGACATGCTCATTCGAAATCGCGTGGAATCGCTCGCGGGGCTCGGGATCATCGTCGCCGGCCTGCCTGCGTACCTATTTTTTCATCGGACTGGCAGATCACTACAGCCGGAGGAGGCCTGATCGCTCATGACGGAATCTTCCCATCGTCGCGATTTCGTCCGCGGACTTCTTCTTGGAGGGGCTGCCGCTGGCGTGGGCTCTCCCGCGAATGCCGAGGACGATCCCAAGAAGGAACCGGCGGTCAACCTCACCGAGATCGAGGCCAGGATGGCGCTAATCCTCGCGCGATACGGCGACTCACTCGATGAAGCGGCCCGGAAAGCCATCCTGATCGACGTGGAGTCAATCGTCCGACGCGCAGATGCCCTCCGAAACTACGAGTTGACCAACGGCGACGAGCCCTTCCCCATCTTCGTCCCCTATCGCGCTCCGCTCGCCTGAACATCCTTCGATGACGCATCTCTGAACCCCGGGAGCCCCCCGTGATCGCCGATGACCTGTCATTCGCATCGCTCTCCGTCCTGGGCTCCAGGTTACGTTCCGGGGAAATCTCCTCGGTCGAATTGACCCAGTTCTTCCTCGCACGTCTCGAGAAGTTCGGAAGCCGGTTCAATTGCGTGGTGAACCTGACGAGGGATCTGGCTCTCGAACAGGCCCGTCGGGCCGACGAGGAACGGAAGGCCGGGAAAGACCGCGGCCCCCTGCACGGGATTCCCTACGGGGCCAAAGATCTCCTCGCCACGAAAGGAATCCCTACGACCTGGGGCTGTGCCCCCTACAAGGATCGCGTGATCGACCAGGATGCCTCGGTGGTCGTGAAACTCCGGGAGGCGGGGGCGGTCCTTTGCGCGAAACTCTCGATGGTTGAGATTGCCGGCGGGATGGGATATCGCCAGCCCAACGCCTCGCTCACCGGGCCGGGGCTCAATCCGTGGGACACCTCTCGCTGGAGCGGAGGGAGTTCCTCCGGCTCGGGTTCCGCCGTGTCGGCCGGGCTTGTGCCGTTCGCGATCGGGACCGAAACCTGGGGCAGCATCACCACGCCCGCAAGCTACTGCGGCCTCACGGGTTTGAGGCCCACCTACGGGCGGGTCTCACGCCACGGGGCGATGGCCCTGGCCTGGACGCACGACAAGATCGGCCCCATGGCCCACACGGCACACGACTGCGGGGTCATCCTGGACGCCATCGCCGGTCCCGATCCCGAGGACCTCTCAGCCTCCGAACGACCTTACGAGTACAGGCCCGATCCGCCCAGCGGATCCTTCCGCCTGGCAATCCTGAAGGATGGTGTGGCCAAGGCAAAGCCCGAGGTGAGGGCGAACTTCGAGCGTGCGCTCGAGACCTTCCGATGGCTCGGGACGATCACCGAGATCGAGGTGCCCGATCTGCCCTTCTCCCAGGTGGCGATCACCATCATCTCGGCCGAATGTGCCAGCGCCTTCGAGGAGATGGTCGCCTCGAACGAGGTCGCCAAGTTGACCGCTCCCGAGGACCGAATCGGCGGGTTCGGCGATCAGGCCATCCTCGCTACTGAATACCTCCGCGCCCAGCGCGTCCGGGCGAAGTTGTGCAAGGCCCTCGACGCCTGGTTCGCCCCGTTTGACGCGGTGATCACGGTGCCGACGAGCGGGACGGCCTCCTCGGCCACGGGTTCGCACAATGACAGCTTCTCAGCCAAATCCTTAGGAGGGCCGGGCAACGTGTGCGGAACTCCGGCCATCTGCTTGCCCTCGGGCAGGGACGAGAAGGGCCTGCCAACGGCCATCCAGATCGACGGACGGGCCTATTCCGAGAATCGTCTGCTTGCTCTGGCGCTCGCTTACCAGACCAAGACCGCCTGGCATCTCGAACACCCGGATATCCGCTGAACACGACCCCTGGGCGTACTGAGGCTTTCCCATGAACCTGCTTCTCTGTCTCCTCCTCGTCACACCCGGGTGGCAAGATTCCCCGATCAAGCCGACCGAACTGCGAGAGTCCCTTGCAGTTCGCCCCGACGATGATGCTACCCGCAGGCTCGAAAAGCGAATCCGGGCGTCCTTCCCGAAGGACCTGGATCTTACCAGGGGAGGCCACCTCATCGAGGGGGAAACCGTGGCCTTCGTGATCGACGCACCCGAGGGCGTTCGTCCTCGGGTGGGCGGCGATTTCGTGATGCTTAACCGGGGACGTGGTTACGAGATGAAGCGTCTCGACGGCTCACCGCTCTGGGTGCTTGTCGAGACGATACCCGGCGACACCCGGTTTGCCTACCGGTTTGAACTTGGCCGTCGCGGAAAAGTGGGCGGAAGCGTCGTCGAGATGCCCGACTGGAAATCTCCCCCCGAGAGCCTGGAGGTCGCCGGAAGAAAGTACGGCGAATACCTCCCCTGGAAGTTCCGAAGTACCGTCTTCAACAACGACCGGACGGGATGGATTTACGTCCCGGCTGCCTACGATGGCGCCACACCCGCTGCGCTCATGATCTTTCAGGACGGAGATGCCTACAAGGGGGAGAAGGTCGGGACCGTCGTCGAAAATCTGATCGCCGAGAAGGCCATGCCGGTGACGATCGTGGTCGGCCTGAATCCCGGTGTGAACGACGATGGCAAGAGCAACCGCAGCGTCGAGTACGACTCCCTGGGCCCGAAGTACGCTTCCTTTCTTGAGAAGGAGGTGCTCCCGGAATTGAGAATGCGATATAAGCTCATCGACGTCCCTGCCGGTCGTGCCATCGGGGGGGCGTCATCCGGGGGGATCTGCGCCTTCACGGTCGCATGGGAACGACCTGAACTCTTCGGTCGCGTGTGCTCGCAGATCGGAAGCTTCACGAATATCCGGGGAGGCCATGTTTACCCGGATCTCGTCAAATCGTCGCCGAAGAAGCCTATCCGCGTGGTCCTCCACGACGGGTCGAACGATCTGATCAATCGCTTCGGCGACTGGTGGGAGGCCAACCAGAAGATGTTCGCGGCGCTGAAAGAGGCCGGTTACCAGGTCGATTTCCTCACCGACCGCGGCTTCCATTCCTACTGGAGTTGCGGACGAGTCCTTCCCGAGGCCCTGCGGAGGACATGGAAAGACCAAGCACCGTGACCTCCGACCCGTCGTCGATCGGACGGCCCCCCGCGGCGATCAACGCGAACGTCGATACCGGAGCCGTGTGACCCTGAGCTTCCACCACAGCCGCACCTGAATCAACCGGCATCGAATGGGCTGCCATTCCCGGGACAGAAACCACATCCGGGTCGCCCAGAGTCGGCGATTCGAATGGACCCGCCCCAGCAGTCGTCCCCATGGCGAGGGAGGCTCAGCCAATGCTCGTTCGGGAAAGATCTGATTCAGGACTTCGCCCGACACCACAATTCGACGCTCATGCGTCTCGGGCTTGATCTCGGTCATGATCCGCCGACCTTCCCCTCCGGCTCCACCAGAGAGAGGCCATAAACTCCGTTGCGTGCGTCGCCAATCAGATACTTGGCCGGGATCGTGACGCGCGGGCTGAATAATCGCCCGAAAAACGTGGGCTTGAGCGGCACGACAAGTTGATCCGGCCCGTTCGGGTCGCGACGGGACTGGATACGGCTTCCGGGCGGGGCCTCGACGATGGCGATCACGCGATCCTCTTCGCTCTGCCGAACAAGCCGCCGCTCGGCGTGCTTGATCACGTTACCCACGCGATCGCGGTGGGAACTTCGGACGAGGAAGACTGCAAATCGAGACATGATTGCCCGACCTCTGGCGAGACCGAACGGATTATTCGCACGACCTTCATCAAGGATAGGCCGAGACCATCGACATTCGCAACGGGTCTGATGGCACTTCCCCCGTTTTACGGATCAGGAGCCGTCGCCCATCGTCAGAAGACGTCAGGTCCGCACCTGACCTTCCCCATAGACAATCCACTTGGTCGTCGTCAGTTCCTGGAGCCCGCACGGCCCTCGAGCGTGAATCTTGTCGGTCGAGATTCCAATCTCGGCACCCAGGCCGAGCATCCCGCCGTCGTTGAATCGGGTGCTCGCGTTGACCACCACGGCCGAGCTGTCCACCTCCGAAGTGAACCGACGGGCCGTAGAGAGGTCATTGGTGACGATGGCCTCCGTATGCCCCGAACCGTGACGGCCGATATGGGCGATCGCCTCGTCGAGCGAGTCAACCACGCGTACGGCAAGGATCAGATCCAGAAACTCGGTATCCCAGTCCGCCGGATTTGCGGCAGACATCTGGGGCACCATCGAGCGGGCGGTCTCGTCCCCGCGAAGTTCCACACCTCGGGACGTGAGTGCTTCCGCGGCCATGGGCAGGAACACGGGAGCGACGTCGCGGTGGACGAGAAGTGTCTCGGCCGCGTTGCACACACCGGGACGCTGGGCCTTGGAGTTCACGATAATGCCCACGGCCATCGTCAGTTCGGCCGACCGATCGACATAGACATGGCAATTCCCCGTGTAATGCTTGAGGACGGGCATGGTGGCCTCGGCGACCACACGTCGGATCAGGCTCTCCCCACCACGAGGAATCGTCAGGTCAATGCGGTCGTTCATCGCGAGCAGGTGGCCGACAGCCTTGCGATCGGTCGTCTCGACGAGCTGGACGGCGTGAGGGGGCATTCCCGATCGGCTCAACAAACCCGGATCGGTCAGCGCGCGATGAAGGGCACGATTGGTATGGATGGCTTCCTTACCGCCGCGCAGGATGGCCGCGTTTCCGCTCTTCACACAGATCGCCGCGGCATCGACCGTGACATTGGGCCGGCTCTCGTAGATCATGAACACCACGCCCAGGGGCACGCGGACCTGAGTGACGTCGAGGCCGTTCGGACGCCGGCTCGAACGGACGACCTCGCCAATCGGGTCGGCCAGAGACGCGACCTCGGCGAGAGCAGACTCGATGCCCGACAGGCGCGATTCGTTCAGCGTCAAGCGATCGATGGAAGCCGGATTCAGGCCATACCCAGGGGCCGCATCGATGTCTCGGGCGTTGGCCTCCAGGATTAGGGAGGACTGACGGCGAATCTCCTCGGCCGCGCCCAGGAGCCAGGCCGTCTTGACCTCTCCGCGGACGACCGCAAGCTCGCGAGACGCGACCTTGGCCCGGTCCGCGATCGACCGGCATTCCGCCTTCAGACCATCCTCGACCGGAGACTCGCTCAATCCGTTTCCCATCCCAGAACCGCCCCCCAGACCTTGATCGCGTCGACCATCGGCCCGACATCGTGAACCCGGACCACGCTTGCGCCCAACCTCAATGCGGCGAGCGACGAGACCACCGACGCCGTGAGCCTCTGCTCCACCGGACGCCCCGAGATCGCCTTCAGGAACCCTTTGCGGCTCGTGCCGATCAATGCCACACAACCCAGATTCGCAAACCGCCCCATGGACTGCAAGAGACGCACGTTATGCTCATACGTCTTCCCGAACCCGATCCCCGGGTCCAGCGCAATCCGTTCCCTGGCGATCCCATCGGCCTCGGCCAGATCCACCTGACGCGCGAGGAAGTCTCTGACGTCCTCGACAACATCCCCGTACGACGGGTTCGCCTGCATGGTCCGGGGCGTGCCGGCCATGTGCATCAGGACAACCCCGCAGTCGCTCTCGGAGATGATCCGCCTCATGGCAGGATCGGTCAATCCGCCGATGTCGTTCACGATCACGGCTCCGGCCGAGAGGGCCTTGCGGGCCACCTCGGGCTTGGCGGTGTCGATCGACAGGGGCACGGCGGGAATGCGGTCGCGTATCGCCTCGATCGCGGGCAGGACTCGCCTCAGTTCCTCCGCCACGGAGACCGGCTCCGCTCCCGGACGGCTTGATTCCCCGCCGAGATCGAGGATGTCGGCCCCCTGCTCCACCAGGCCGAGGGCATGAGCCGCGGCGAGTGCGGGGTCGAACGCCTTACCGCCGTCGGAGAAGCTATCGGGGGTCACGTTGACGATCCCCATCACGCGAGGGTGGGGATCGTCAACAAGGATCAGGTCTCCCGCTCGCCAGAGGCGCGGTGTGTAGGCTGGGGACATCACGGAGCTCTCCGGAATGGGTCTCGGAGGGCTAGATTACTGCAAACCGAGGGTTCTCGCACAGCCGGAGTTCTTGACTTACCGTCGAGGGGTTCTGGCCCTCATCGGCTCGCCCGCGTCCGCTTCCTCGGGGGGGATGTCGATGTCCACGCGGTACTCGTCGCCCCAGGGGTCTTCCATCATCCCGACCACGTCCTGGGCCATCTTCTTCATCGACTTCTGGAAACCGAGCGACGCGGTCTCGCCGATTTCGGGTGCGAACAGAGAAAGGTTCGTCACGAGCGCCGGCGGAGTGTTCTTCGTTGCCGTCATCCCGTTCCGGTTATCGGTGAAGGTCACCGAGCAGAACATCATGGCCTGGAGCTGTCGAGGCAGGTTGTTCGGGTTTTCGAGGACGAGATTCTTGTCGTCGAGGGTGATCGTGCCCTGAAGCGTGGCGTCGGCCCCTTCGGGACTTCCGACCACGAGGTAGGGAGTCCTGTTGCGGATCTCCTCCTGCAACATCTCGGTGAATTGCAAATTCAGGTCGCGCCGGAATCGGGTCGACTTGAAGGTCGGCACATAAACCGTCCGGATCGAACGGTTGTATGGGGGCCGGACGGTGTAGCCACATCCACCGAGAGCGAGCCCGAGCATCGCCACGAGGAGGCACCGCCGAGAGCGGAGAGGATGGCGACTCATGGTCCAAAGGCCCTCTTTACGTGATCGCGAACGAGCTTGCCGGGTTCTGCGAAGTCGGTCCCCGATCATGGCCCGGCCCCTGCCGGCATGCCGGCCCCCATCCCGCCCATGCCTCCGGTTGCGCCCATGGTTCCCGGGCTGCTGCCCTGGGACGAGGGGTCGGGGGCACCGGGCAGGGTCAGGATACGACTCGGTTCCACGGCTCGACGCTTCATCTTCCCGAGGGAGGCGAGCTGGACCTGCGCCTTCTCGGCCCAGGGGGACTTGGGCCAGCGAGCGCGGACCTCGCCGAAGCTCATCTCCGCGCCCGACACGTAGCCGGTCCTCTTGTAGAACTCGCCCCGCTTGAAGGTGATCTCGGCCTGCTGGTCGGCGATCAGGTTCAGGTCGTTCTCAAGCTTCTTGTTGACCTCGTCCGAGCGTTCGGGGAAGGCCATCATGACCTGGCGGATCAGGACTCGGGCCTTCTCCAGGCCGTCGGCGTCGTACTCGGGGCCGAGGTACGCTTTCATTTTCGCGTCGATCGAGCCCAGCATCCCCTTCTGAAGGAGGGGGCCCTTGGGATGATCGGTGATGAGCTGGTCGAAGTAGGCGGAGGCGTTCTCGTAGTCGGCCTTCCGCATGTAATACTCGGCGATCGCGAGAGTCGCGTCATCGGCCAAGGGGCCCGTCGGGTCATGCTGACGGACGTGCTCCAGCGCCTTGATCCCGTAACCCTCGACGTCCACCGTGGGCTTGCGGCCGTTAAAATGGTCGAGCCACGAAGCCTGGCGGACCGCATCGTCGACGGGCGGGGCGTTCGCGTCGGCCGTCTTCGCGGGTTCGGACTTGAGCCAGTCCTGGGCGATCGCAAACTCGCGTTCAACCGCCTTCTCCAGGTGAGGACTCCCGGGATAAGTGTTGAGCAGCTTCTCGTAAGTATCGTTGGCTGCGACAAACTTACCCTGCTGATATTGCGATTCCGCGAGGTAGAAAAGCACCTTCTCGCCCCAGGCCGCCTGGCCCCGTTTCGGCTTGCTGGTCAGCGTGCCCTTCGCGATCCGACTCCACAGCCCGTCGTTCTCCTTCACGTCGAAGGCCGGGTCGGCGACCTCGAGCTTGCCCGCGCCCCGGGAGGTGTCGAGGCGAGCGAAGGCTCGCTCGGCCTCGGCGAGCTTCCCCTGCTGGAAGAGGCTCTCGGCCTCGTCGATCTTCGCCTGCGTCTCGGGGTCCGGCTTGCTGGGCGCGAGGGCCAGCGAGACGTTCGTCTTGCCTCCGGTGTGGGGCGCCTTCTCGGGCGTCAACCAGCGGGCGAGCCGGCCGCGGTTGTCGCCGAACTCCTCGTTGCTGATGGGCTTGGCGAGCGTCCGGTCGTCCTGCATCGACCAGCGGCGGATGATGCCCGTCCCCCCCTGGCAGCCGGTCGCCGCGAAGGCGGCCAGCACCATCCCCGCGACCAGGAGTCGTCGGGAATCTTGCCGCATGAGGGGCGTGAGCATCGGCACGGGCTCCAGAGGGCCGGAGGACACTGGGAAAGGGGCGACCGGAGGCCGGCTGCACTCGGGACCTGAGGTTGGGCCGTCTCCAGCACCGAAGCGCGTGCGAAGGCTCCCAAATGCCTGTCGGTCCCGTGCTGAATCTGTCATCGAATCTTCCTTGATTCTCGCGACAGACGTCCTGATTTCGCTCGGCCCGGCAGAGTCCAGGGCCGGATCAATCACGTCAGATAGGACATCATCCTGGGTCGTCTTCCTAACAGGTGGCTCAGGACCGAGCCGATCGTGGAGCGTGCCGACTGGATGGGCAGGCTTGGGTCCCGCCACGACGACCCCGGCTCCGAGAACGCCCGCAGGGTGCCGATCGTTCGGCCGCTGAGCGTGGCCACGTGCGGCTGCCCCGGCCGGCAGCCCGGGCACAGGACGCCCCCGGTCGCCAGGCCGAACGCGATGGCGTCGGCATCGGTATCCACAATTTCGCCGCAGTGCACGCACGCCTCCAGGGCCGGCATATGGCCGAGTTCGCGCAGGCATGCCAGCTCGAACCGCAATACCCGTCGCGTTCGCAACAACGGGTCGCCCAGGGAGCGGAGCGTGAACCTCGCCGCGTCGAACAGACGCGGGTGAGGATCGTGGTGGTCGGTCAGGTCGTGCAGAAGTTCGCCGACATAGTAGCCTGCGTACAGGGCGTGCAGATCGCGCCGGAAGGAGTCCTGACGTTCGACCAGGACGGCCTCCGTCAAGAGGTCCAGCGCATCGCTCGCCTTGTGGAGCAGCACAATATCGCAAACGCTCAGCAGGTCAAGGCCGGAACCGAAGGGCGACTTCAGCCGGCGGGCGCCCTTGGCCAGGGCCGAGACCTTCCCATGCTCACGCGTGAACAGGGTGAGCACCCGGCTCGTCTCGAACACGTCCACGCCGCGAAGGACGATCGCCATCGAACGGACCGCGGCCATTTCCCATCCTCTCGCCCCGTGGCCTATCGTCTCTTTGCTTCCAGAATATTCTAGGCACGCCTGATCGGGCCCTGCCGTAGCTTTCCCAACCCGCGTGCTCAACCTCCAGGAAGAGGCCCCAATTTGGCTTCGTTTTGGGTTCGTT
>JANOBY010000683.1:0-5390 GCA_031411935.1 Planctomycetales bacterium
CAGGCGTCGGCCGACGCCCGGCTCGGCGCCTACCCGTTCCGAGTGCAGACGAAGGGCGGCCTGTCCGAACTGCGGGTGATCCATCTCTCGCCGCTCCCGGTGGTCGCGGAGATCGAGCCCAATGACTCGCCCTCGCAGGCGCAGGCAATCGCCATGAACACCACCGTTTCCGGGGTGATCGACTCCGGCGACGTGGACGCCGTGAAGGTCACCCTCGCCAAGGGAAATCGGCTGTCGGCGGAGGTTCAGGCCATCCGCCTGGGCGGCGAGATGACCGACACCGTCCTGACCGTGATTGGCCCAGGCGGGAAGGACCTGATCCGCGTGGACGACCCGCCCATGACCCGGCAAGACCCGTTCGCCTCGCTGATCGCCCCCGAGTCCGGCACGTACACGATCCAGGTCCGCGACACCAGCTTCGGCGGGGGGCCGACCCACACTTACGCCCTCCACGTTGGGGACTTCCCACGCCCCGCGTCGATCTTCCCCCCGGGCCTCCAGAGCGGAAAGCCCTTCCAGATCGAGCTTCGCGACAGCAACGGCCAGACGTCCGAGTTCGACGGCGACACGCCCGAGGACGCCGGCCCCTGGTGGGAGCACTACCCGACCCGCGAGGGGCGGACTGCGCCGACCGCCACCACGCTCCGCGTACGCCCCTATCCGAGCGTGAACGAGACCGACCGTTCCGAGGTCGCCTCCACGCTCGCCGCGAAGCCCGAGCCCCACGCCTGGCCCGTCGCGTTCCAGGGCGCGATCGGCGGTCGTGAGGATGTGGACGTGTACGCGATCCGCGCGAAGGCCGGGGACGCGATCCAGGTGGAAGCGTTCGCCGAGCGGATCGGGTCGCGGCTCGACACGCTTCTTGAGGTCCGCAACGCCGAAGGTGCGCTCATCGCCCGCAGCGATGACGACGCGACTCACGACAGCCGGGTCGCATTCCTGGCCCCGGCCGACGGGGAATACCGGATCGCCATCACCGACAAGAGGCACGAGGGCGGCCCCGAGTTCATCTACCGCGTGGAGGTCGAGAAGCCCGCGCCGGGCCTGACCCTGTTCGTCCAGAGCCCCACTCGCAAGAGCCAGGCCGGGCAGGTAATCGAGGTGCCCCGCGGCAACCGCGTGATTGCCTACGTGGGGGTCAGGCGCACGGGCTTCCAGGGCCCCGTGAAGGTGGACCTCAGCGGGCTCCCGTCCGGCGTGACGGCCGACCTCACCGACATCCCGGCCGACACCTACTTCGTCCCCGTGGTGATCGAGGCCTCGGCCGATGCCCCGCTCGGGGCCATGACGGCGGACGTGCGCGGCGAGGCGTCCACCCCGACCGGCAAGATCCTCGGCGGGTTCGAACAGACCGTGGACCTGATCCCCGCGACGGGGGATAGCAGCTACCAGACGGCCACCGTGAACAAGCTCGCGGTGGTGGTTACCGACGCGATTCCCTACTCGGTCGAGGTGTCTGCGCCCAAGGCGTCGCTCACCCAGGATGGCGCGCTGGACGTGGTCGCCACGGTCAAGCGGGCCCCGGGCTTCGACGCGCCGATCGAGGTCTCGTTCCCCTACCTGCCCCCGGGCGTGGAGATGGAAGGGCCCGGCACGATCCCGGCGGGCAAGGACTCGGTCACGCTCCAGATCTACGCACGGCCGGACGCCGACCCGGCGTCGTGGAGGCTCTCCGCCCAGGCCAGGCCCGCCCCCCCTCGTCGTGACCAGCGCGAGATGACCCTGGCGCTCCAGAATCAGATCGGGGCGAGCGGGTCTCGCCGTCGTGCCTCGGTCGAAGGGCTGACTCCGGTGAACTCGGCCTTCGTGCCGCTCTCGCTCGCCCCGTCGCCGATCTCGGGCAAGATCGAGCCGGCAATGGCCGAGCAGGGAAAGACGGTCACGATCACGTGCAGGCTTCAGTCGGACTCCTCGCGGCCCGCGATGACCGCCACGCTTGAGGGCTTGCCGCCTCGATGCGAGGTGAAGCCCATCGAGGTCGATCCCAGGTCAGGAGCGGTGCAATTCCAGGTCAAGGTTTCGGACACTACGCCTCTGGGCGAGCACGAGTCGCTGGTCTGTCGCCTGGCGGGCCAGGTGGACGGCCAACCGGTCCTGTATCGGGTCGGGCGCGGCGGGACGCTCAAGGTGAATGCTCCGGGCGCGGTCTCGATCGGGGCCGATGGCAAGCCGCTTAGCCCTCTGGAAGCCCTCCGCCGCAAGGCGAACCCTCCGAAAACCCCATGATTCTCCAGGCGGTGTAGGGTGTGGGCCTCCCGCGTCCTCCGTCCTCCAATATCCTCCTTCCGAAATTCGTCCTCTACGCGAGCTTGCCCCCCATGAGACGCGGAATGCTCTGCTTGCTTCTCCTTTTCTGTCTCCCCGGTCTCGGCCTCGCGGCCGGCGCCGAGGACGCCGCGAAACCTCTCACGATCTCGACCTTCCCGGCCTCGGTCGCGCTCACGAGCGCCCGGGATCGCCAGGGGATCATCGTCCAGGCGGAGTACGCCGACGGGTCGACCCGCGAGGTCACGGCCCTTTGCCAGTCCACGATCGAGCCCGCCGTGGCGTCGGTGCAGGATGGCATCGTGGCGCCCCGCAAAGATGGCGAGGCGAAGATCAAGATCGCCTTCGAGGGCCTGCAGGCCGAGATCCCTGTGACCGTGAGCACCGTGGCCGCCGTGGACCCTGTGAGGTTCCGCAACGACGTGCTCCCGGTCTTCACCAAGGTCGGCTGCAACACCGGCAAATGCCACGGGTCGGCCTCGGGCAAGGATGGGTTCCGCCTGTCTCTGTTCGGGTATGACCCCGAGGGCGACCACTTCCGCCTGACACGCGAGGCCGTGGGACGCCGGATCAACGAGGCCAATCCCGAGACTTGCCTGCTCGTGAACAAGGCCACCGGAAGCGTGGCCCACACCGGCGGCAAGCGGATCGAGCCCGAGAGCGAGGGTTATCACCTGCTGCTGACCTGGCTCAAGGCCGGCGCCCCGAGCGACCCGAGCGACTCCCCCGCTCCCGTGGGCATCGAGGTCTCCCCCGCCCGCGTGGTGTTCGCGTCGCCCGACGACTCGCACCGCATGGTCGTCCGCGCCAGGTACTCCGACGGGTCGGACCGGGACGTGACCCGCTTCAGCGTGTTCCTGAGCAACAACGACGCCGCGGTCTCCGTGGACGATCAGGGCGTGACCACGGCCAAGGGGCCCGGAGAGGCGTTCATCCTCGCACGCTTCGATAAGTTCGCCGCGGGCGTGCCGATCATCGTCCGCCCCGGCACCCCGTTCCGCTCGCCCGGGACCCCCGCGTTCAACGAGATCGACACGCTCGTGAACGCCAAGCTCGACCGCCTGCACGTGGCCCCGTCCGAGGTCTGCGACGACGAGACCTTCTTGCGGCGCGCTTATGTGGACGTGATCGGCCTTCTGCCGACCGCCTCGGAGCGCGAGGCGTTCCTCAACGACCCGAGCCCCGACAAGCGTGCAACGCTCGTGGACCGGCTGATCGATCGCGATGAGTTCCGCGACCTGTGGATCCTTAAGTGGGCCGAGATGCTCCAGATCCGCACCGCCAACGGCCTGAGCCCGAAGGGGCTGCAGGGCTATGACGCCTGGCTCAGGGCCCGAGTAAAAGCCGACGTGACGATCGACCAGATCGCCAAGGAGGTGCTCTCGGCCACGGGCGGGACGTTCGAGAACCCGGCGGTCAACTACTTCCAGACCGAGACCACGCCGCAACTCCTTGCCGAGAACGTGGCCCAGGTCTTCCTCGGCACGCGGATCCAGTGCTCGCAGTGCCACAACCATCCGTTCGACCGCTGGACGATGGACGACTATTACGGGTTTGCGTCGTTCTTCAGCCGGATCGGCTACAAGCAGGCCCTCGACCCGCGCGAGGTCACGGTCTTCAACACCGAAAACGGCGAGATGAAGCACCCGATCGCCGACCGCAAGGTGCGTCCAACGTACCTCGGCGACCGCGCCCCGGAGCTCCAGCCGGGGCAGGACTACCGCGGGGTGCTCGCTGACTGGCTGGCCTCGCCCGAGAACTCGGCGTTCGCCCGCACGATCGCCAACGTGGTCTGGTCGCAGTACTTCGGCCAGGGGATCATCGAGCCGGTGGACGACGCCCGCGTGAGCAACCCGCCGTCCAACCCCGAGCTCCTGGATCTGATCGCCAAGGAGCTTGTCGCGGCCAAGTACGACATCCGGCCGCTCGTCCGCAAGATCCTCCGCAGCCGCACCTACCAGCTGACCACGCGCAAGAATGAGTCGAACCGTTGGGACGAGCGGAACTTCTCCCACCAGAAGATCCGCCGCATGCGGGCCGAGGTCCTGCTGGATTGCATCTCGGAGGTGACCTCGACCGAGGATCGGTTCCCCGGCCTGCCCAAGGGCGGACGCGCCGTGCAGATGCCCGACGGCCGGTCGCCGGTGTACTTCCTCACGACCTTCGGGCGGGCCAACCGCGAGACCGCGTGCTCGTGCGACGTGAAGACCACGCCCACACTGTCGCAGGCCCTTCACCTGATCAACGGCGAGACGACCACCGGCAAGATTGCCGAGGGAAAGGTCGTCGCGAACCTGCTGGCCGAGACCGGGGACCCCGCGGTCGTGGCCGAGGCCCTCTACGTCCGCTGCCTGTCCCGCAAGCCTACTCGTGCCGAGGCCGAGAAGATCGGCGCCCGGCTCGAGGAGTCGCCCGACAAGGCCCGCGCCCTCGAGGACCTCTTCTGGGCCCTGCTCAATTCCAATGAATTTCTGTTCAATCATTGACCGGAGTGCGGGATATGTCCGTCCGATTTTGGACCGTCGCGGCGGCCTCGCTCCTGGCCCTTCCGGGCGGGCAGGCCCCCGCGCAGGAAGCGAAGCCGGCCGCGGCCGTGACCTTCGAGCGCGACGTCCAGCCGATCTTCCGCAAGTACTGCGGCAAGTGCCACAACGCCGAGAGGCCCCGCGGCGAGCTCGACCTCATGAACTTCGCCGGCGTGACCGCCGGGGGGGCGAGCGGCCAGGCTGCTGTCGCGGGCAAGCCCGAGGAGAGCCCGCTCTACACGTTCACCGCGCACATCGAAACGCCCCACATGCCGCCCAACGCGCCCAAGATCCCGCAAAAGGATATCGACGTGATCCGCCGCTGGATCGAGGGCGGGATGGGGGCCAAGGGCGGCGAGGACGCGGCCCCGAGCGCCGCATCCGCCGCGCCTTCGGGCGGTCTCGTCACCGCGCGGGTTTCTCCTCGCTCCACGCCCATCACCGCGATTGGCGTGAACCCGAAATCCTCGATCGTGGCGGTCTCCGGTCAGAAGCAAATCCTGCTGTTTGACCTCGCCCAGAACAAGCTCCTCGGAGCTCTGGCGTTCCCCGAGGGCGACGTGTTCGTCCTGCGGTTCTCTCGCGACGGGAGCAAGCTCC
>JANOBY010000684.1:0-7019 GCA_031411935.1 Planctomycetales bacterium
TCGGTGCAGAGGCCGCAGTCGTAGGGGCAGCCCTTGTCGGGCTCCACGCCGAAGGCGGGCATCTTGCCGGGGACGCTCAGGTGCATCTGGTCGTAGAGCGACACGTCGGAGCACACGAAGTCCTCGCGCACGCCGTGCTCGGGGCACCGCTTGCGGAAGTACACGCGGCTTCCGCGGGCGATGATCTTCGCGGGCACCAGCGCCAGGCAATCGGGACAGAGGCTCTGGGTCGTGCCCAGGAACGTATGATCGCGCAGGGGGATCGTCACATCAGTCCTTTCGCGGCCAGAGCCACTTGCCCATCGAATAGATCACAGAGATCGCCGCGGCCCCGCCCGCCACGAACGCAAAGACCATCATCGCTCCGCTCCCCGAATACGGCCCCATCGACATGAGCCCGATCGGGAAGCACGTGACGGTGAAGGCGGTGGCGGCCGAGAACGCGATCAGGAGGGTGATCAGGCACGACGCGACGAACTTCTCGACCGACTGTCCGAAGGTCATGGGGCGTCCATCAGCCTTGCGCCCCTCGACCGCCCACAGGGTCCGGAGGCTCGCCGGCCCGAAAATCATGACCAGCAGCAGGCTCAGCCCCGGGCTTACGCGGACGGGGGCCAGGCACACGGCGATGAGCCCGATCAGGACCATCACCGTCCGCAGGTTAAACCGGCGGATCCCTGGGGCGGGCTCGATCGTGAGCGTGAGCGACTTCCCGCATTGCGAGCAGTTCTCATCGATCGCGAAGTTTCGCGCCTGGCAGCTCGGGCAGTGCACGATCTCGGGCGAGGGGCGGATCATTCGAGCCTGGCCTTTTCCACGGGTTTTCTTTGCGAGGCCGACTTCCGCATGCGGGAGACCTTCACGCAGAGGCACACGAACACCATCAGCCCGACCACCAGGCCCACCAGCAATCCGGTGCCCAGCTGATCCCCGCCGTACTCGCCCGGCGACAGGCTGATGATCGCCGTGCATGTTCCATAGAACGCCGCGATCGAAGCGGCCGGGACCAGCGTGACCACGGCGAAGGTCCTCACGAAGGTCAGGAGGTAATCGTCCAACGACGGCGGCCCTCCGTCCCGCCCTCGCACGACCACGAGCGCGGACACCAGCGCGAGGCCCCCGGGAATCCACAGCAAGTAGGTCAGCGGGGGCACCAGGACGACCACGCCCAGCAAGGCCGCGATGAACGCGATCACGACCATGATCGTCCCGATGTGCAAGGCGGCAAGCCCATGACGCATGGACGGTTCTCCATTCCGATGTCAGACGCCCATCGTCTCACGACAGGTCCGATCCCCGAAAGGGGGGAGCCCCTTCCTCGCGTGAGGGCCGGAATCTCCAGTAGACGAACGTTAAGGCGAGCGGCGCGGCGATCGCCACGGCCGCCAGGCTGAGGGTTGTGAACGGCCCGGAGCTGCCGCGATCCTTCGCGATCGCGGGGGCGCCGGGCTTCGCGGGGCGGTAGGCCGTGTAAACGACCACCGAGGCGATCGCCCCGACCGAAACGACCACCAGCAGGAGCGGGGCGATGCCGGCCATCGCCGACCCCCCGCGGCCCCGTTCCCGCAGACCTTCGACGGCCAGCATGGTCGCCACCCCAAGAATGCCCATCGCCACCGGGATGCCCAGCGCGGCGGCGAATCCGGGCGCCACCTTCATGAAGGCCAGCTCCGCCCCCACGCCCGCGATGACCAGCATGAGCGAGCCGATGCGGAACCTTGGCCGAGGATCGTTCATGCGATCTCCTCTCGTGTTGATGGTCCTGACTGAACTGGGTCGTGGGCCCGGGCCGGGTGGGCGGGCCTCCGCCGCGATGACTCTCGGCGAATGGGTTCGATGCCCCCCCGGAAGGCCCGAAATTGGCTTCGTTTTGGCTTCGTTTTGGGTTCGTTTTACCCTCTACGCACGCCGGAACCCCGCGCCGAACTCCCCTCTGACCGGGCTTAAATCGTTTCTCTATCGGGACATCCGAAGGAACGCTCTGTTCGACCCGTTGGGCCGAATTGGGTTCGTTCTGCAAATTCACGTTTTTGCGCCGCCCGGGCCCCCGGCCGATGGGGCCGTGCCCCTCTCGACGGTCCGGGTTGTCAATGAGCCGGTGGGGTGCTCGAGGGCACCACGCCTCCCGATAGTATCGAGGGGACCCCGGCCCCCGATCTCCGGGAAGCGGCACCGCCCCCCGGAGATCGGTCATCACGGCTCAGAGTCCGCGCTTCTTGTCGTAATGTTGATGCGAGGCCCGCTTGCGGTACACCGTGTGGTTGGCCTCGTCCAGGTCCTTCTGCAACTGCTCGAGGTTGTCCGTCTCCGTCGCGATGAGGAGGCTATGCGGGACGCTGCCCAGAAATCCCATGGCCTCCGCCATCTTCGCGCGGGTGGCGGCCAGATCGCCCCGGTCGTGGGCGGCGACCGATTCGAGCTTCGCCCTCGCGGCCATCAGGATCGCCACCTGCTCCAGCACCTGGGGCTCCTCGGGCAGGGCATCCCATGCGGCCGAGGCGACCGCCGGCAGGGTCAACGGCTCGTACTGGACGGTGCGGCGCCCGGTCTTCGCGTCGTCCCACGCCAGGCGAAGCCGGAGGATCTCGGCCTGCCCCGTCGCGGCGGGGACCTTCACGCGGACCACGATCGAGATGGGAACGCCCACCACAAGGTTGGGCAGCTTGAACCGGCCGGTCGGGAGGCGGTCGGGGTCGTTCAGCACGTCCAGAAGCGCTGTCCCGTTCTGGCCCTCCACGCCCAGGCTTACGGTCTTGCCCACGGTGGCCAGCAGCCCCTTGAGCTCGGTGGCGAAGATGTCGGCGAGCTGGACCGGGTTCTCGATGAAGTAATAGTTGCCGTCGCCCGACTCGCCCATGCGTTGCATGAGGTCCTCGTTGTAGTCCGCGCCCAGCCCCATCGTGGTGGTGCT
The DNA here is from genome assembly GCA_031411935.1 of Planctomycetales bacterium. Lineage (GTDB taxonomy): Bacteria > Planctomycetota > Planctomycetia > Isosphaerales > Isosphaeraceae > JAQGHR01. The sequence goes on from JANOBY010000684.1 coordinate 2,912, forward strand.
CACGCCGTTGGCGGCGAGGCCCTGGACCTCGGTGGCGATGGTCACCGGGCTGGTCACGCCCACGTTCGCCAGGCCGTCCGACAGGAGGATCACCCGGTTCAGCCCGTCGTCGATCCGGCCCGAGCTGGCCTGGCGGCCCCCCTCCTTCCACCCTCCGTGCAGGTCGGTCGAGTCCCGAGGCTCGATCCCGCGGATCAGGTCGATCAGCAACGCCTTGTTCTCGACCGGCCCGTTGGGCGCGATCGTCTGGACCTCGGTGTCGAAGATCGTCACGCTCACACGGTCGGTGGGCAGGAGCTGCTCGACGGCGCAGGTCGCGGCCAGCCTGGCATGCCGCATCTTGTTCCCGCCGCTCATCGATCCGGAACGGTCGAGCACCAGGGCGAGATTCACGGGAGGCCGGACGAAATGGATCTCGGGGGCCGGCGGGGTGATCCTCACCAGCACATCAAGGAGGGTCTGGGCATCCCCCTTCACGGCGGGGCGGATCGGGATGATTTCGATTTTCGGCGTGGACATGCTCGGCCTCCTGGGCAACCGTTCCGTCATTAGGTCCTTATGGGATCTGCGTCGATCACCCTTCCATCGTCGTTCACTCCCGGGACATTCCGCAAGCTAGATCTCCGGGCGGAGCGGAAATCCGTCCATGAGTCATGACTCCTGGCGATCCGCGGGCCGGGGCCCCGTGGCCTCGCATCGGGGGATGGCGAGAGGCTCCCCGGAACCGAATGACACATTGTTGACGTTCGCTCTTGACGATTCGAGGGATTCCGCTACGTTACGCGGCAATCTCGCCTTGCACGCGCACTGCGCCCCGATTTGGCGCGCTGGACATGGAGGTCTGCGGCGATGGTACGTGGCGAACAATCCCGCCGTATTGGACCCGCCCCGGCGCTGGCGGTCGTGGCCGTGATATTGGGCGGAGTGGTCGCGATGTCGTTCGGGCCCCGACCCCGCCCGGCCCAGGCGCAGGGGCCCGCGTCGCGTCCGCCGTCGATCCCGTCCGCGCCTGTTGCGTCGTCGGAGTCGTATCCGATGCCCGCCGAGCTTGTGGGCGTGAACCTCTCGAACCAGACGCCCGAGATGGTCGCGGCCAAGAGCACCTCGTGCGTGATGTGCCACAAGGACTCGCACGACCCCCACTTCAAGCAGACCGTGCGGCTGGGCTGCACCGACTGCCACGGGGGGGACGCGTCGGCCTTCGGCCAGACCCTCGCGCACGTGTCGCCCCGGTATCCCGAGGCGTGGAACGGGAGCGCCAACCCGGTCCGCACCTACACGCTGTTGAACCACGAGTCGCCCGAGTTCATCCGGTTCATCAACCCGGGCGATCTTCGCATCGCGCACATCTCGTGCGGGACCAGCGGATGCCACCCGAACGAGGTCGCCACGAACCGCAAGAGCATGATGACCCACGGGGCCATGCTCTGGGGCGCGGCCCTGTATAACAACGGTTCTTACCCGCTGAAGAACTCCCGTTTCGGCGAGTCCTACAGCATGAATGGCACGCCCCAGAGGATCCAGACGGTCCCCCCGCCCACCGACTGGGAGCGCCGGACGAAGGGCGTGCTCGACTTCCTCGACCCCCTGCCCCGGTTCGAGGCCAGCCAGCCCGGCAACGTCCTGCGCATCTTCGAGCGCGGCCGCAACGCCCCCGCCGAGGTCGGCCTGCCGAACCCGAAAGAGGACAACGGCAAGCCCAAGGCGGGCCTCTCCGAGCGCGGGCTCGGCACCAAGAATCGCACCGACCCGGTGCTCGTGAGCCTCACCAAGACTCGGCTGCTCGACCCCACGCTCAATTTCCTGGGCACGAACGATCACCCCGGCGATTACCGGTCGAGCGGATGCACCGCGTGCCACGTGGTCTACGCGAACGACCGCTCGCCCGTGCATTCCGGCCCTTATGCGAAGTATGGGAACAAGGGGCTCACGCAGAACCCCGACCCCACCATCCCCAAGGATGAGCGTGGGCACCCGATCGAGCATAAATTCACGAGCGGGATCCCCACCAGTCAATGCATGGTCTGCCATATTCATCCGGGCACGACCGTCATGAATTCGTATGTAGGCTATACCTGGTGGGATGAAGAGACCGACGGCGAGCTCATGTATCCGAAGGAGCAGAAGACGCTCACCTCCGAGCAGTTCACGCAGGCGCAGATGTCGAACCCCGACGAGGCCGCCGCACGCGGGCTCTGGTCCGACCCGGCGTTCCTCGACCGCGTGGCCGACCTGAACCCGCAGGCGAAGAAGACGCAGTTCGCCGACTTCCACGGCCACGGGTGGGTCTTCCGCGCGGTGTTCAAGAAGGACCGCAAGGGGGAGATGCTCGACCACGAAGGCCGAGGCCTGGGGGCCACCCCGCCGACCGACGCGCTCATGGCCGCGATCAAGATGCCCGAGCTGATCCGCGAGGAGAATCGCGAGCGCAAGGACGGGGGCCAGAACCCGCACACCAACCGCGACGGCGTGCCCGTGCACGCGCTCGACATCCACATGGAAAAGGGCATGCACTGCGTGGATTGCCACTATGTGCAGGACATGCACGGCAATAATCGCCTCCAGGGGGAGGTCCGCGCGGCGATCGAGATCCAGTGCATCGACTGCCACGGCACGGCCGACGCCAAGACGAATCTCATGACCTCGGGCCCGGCCTCGTACACCTCGGGCGAGAACGGGCGGAACCTCAAGGCCCTGCGCACCCCGTCGGGCAAGAGGCGGTTCGAGGTCAAGAGCGGCAAGCTCTACCAGAACTCGATGGTCGAGCCCGACCTCGCCTGGGAGGTCGTCCAGACCGCCGACACCGTGGACCCGGCGAGCGACCACTACAACGAAAAATCGGCCATGGCCAAGACCGTGAGGTTCGGCGCCGACGGCAACTTCAACTGGGGCGACCTGCCCAACGGCTGCGAGAAGGACACCGCGCACTCGAACGCGAAGATGTCGTGCATCTCCTGCCACAGCTCATGGAACCCCAGCTGTTTCGGGTGCCACCTGCCGCAAAAAGCCAACAAGAAGATGCCCTCGCTGCATAATGAGGGGAACGTCTCGCGCAACTATGTCTCTTACAACTTCCAGACCTTGCGCGACGACGTGTTCATGCTGGCCAAGGATGGAGACGTGACGGGCAACCGCATCGGCCCGGCGCGGTCCTCGTGTGCGATCCATGTGGGCAGCTATAATGCCAATCGCGAGTCGATCTATGTGCAGCAGCAGACGATCTCGGCCGAGGGGATGAGCGGCGTGGCCTTCAGCACCAACGTCCCGCATACCGTGAGGGGCGGCCCGTCGATCATCAAGGAAGGCCCCGACAAGGGACGCGCCGTCCACGCCGAGAACTACCTGCCCGGCCGCGGCGAGACCAAGCAATGCACCGATTGCCATGTGTCGGCGAAGGAAGATAACAACGCGATCATGGCCCAGCTGCTCATGCAGGGCACGAACTACGTGAACTTCATCGGCAAGTACGCGTGGGTGGCCGCCGGCGAGCATGGTTCCACGGAGTGGTCGTGACCGAGCAGGACGAACCCCAGGCCGTGATTGGAAGCTCCCTGCAGAAGCTCGCCTTCCCCGACAACTTCAAGGAGCACGTCGAGCGCGGAGGGGTCCTGGAGCACGCCCACGAGCACCCCGGACGCGACATCGGCGAAGGGCTCAAGATGCGGAGGCGCAACCCCGAGGTCCTGAGCCTCCAGAACCGGGGCGAGTTCCTCTACGCCGCCTGCGGCGAGAACGGCGTGCGGATCTTCGACATCGCGTTCATCGATCACAAGGGCTTCTCGGAGCGAATCACCTCCGCGCCCGTCTCCCCTCTGGGGCAGAAGCTCTACGTGAGGACCAAGTACGCGACCGCCGTGGCCGCGCCCTGCACCCCGGCCCCCGACCCCACGCGGACCCATCGCGAGGAGAACCGGGAGGGCAAGGTGCATCCCATGTACGCCTACATCTACGCCACCGATCGCGAGGAAGGGCTGGTCACGATCCAGGTCGGAACCCTCCTTGATGGCAACCCGCTGAACAACTTCGTGGACCGCGACGTGACGTTCAACCCCGGGGGGATCCTCAAGGGGGCGCGGAGCATCACGATCGCCGGGACCTATGCCTATGT
>JANOBY010000685.1:0-3523 GCA_031411935.1 Planctomycetales bacterium
CGAGCAATCGATCAGGAGGTAGATGGTCGAGGGCTCGGCCTCGTCCGTCGCGGCCGAGGACTCGGGCGGGCGGCCGAGCCAGGACAGGTCGTCGGGCACCGGCTCGATCGTCATGGCGAGGCCGTGCCCGGTGTCCTTCTGAATCGCCCTGACTTGCACGACGCCGTTCAGGTCATAGGAGAGCCGCACGTCGACCGTGACCTCGTGGTCAGTGGCCTGGATCCCCGAGAACACGTATTTGCCCAGGATGGTGCAGTCCAGCGGCCTCTCGCTCTGACCCTGCGTGAGGTAAATCTCCAGCTTCTGATTCGCCCCTCCGTGGGTCGAGTGGAGATAGGACTTGGAAGCCTCGGCCGGGATGGTCACGTTTCGCGCGATGATGATGTCGTTAACATAGGTCGAGCCGTCCGGGTTCACGGCGACCACGCCTAGGCTGTGGGCCATCACGTCGTAAACGCGACGTGCCCCGGCGAGCGTGAACTGCGGGGTGGCCGACTCGGTACTCTCGCCCGAATCCATCGCCGCCTGGATCGCCGCCCCGAGCGCCACCGCCTCGTCCACGTTGACCCCCACGCGAGGCGGCTTGCCGCTCATCCGGGTTACATAATCGCGGACCATGGGCATGCGGGTTGATCCCCCCACGAGCAACACGCCCGAGAGGCTCGACCACGACAGCCCCGAGGCCTCGAGGGCCTCTTCGGTGAGCCTCCGCGTGCGGTCCATGAGGGCCGAGGTCATCCCCTCGAACTCCCCTCGCGTGATCTCATACGTTCGGCGTTCCGAGCCGAGCTGCAACGTCACGCGGGTCGCCGCGCGGTCGGTCAGCTGGCACTTGGCCTGCTCGCTGCGGACGAGCACCTCGTTGAGCGCGAGGGGCTCGTCCAGAGGGTCGATGCCGGTCTCGGCGGCGAATTTCTCCGAGAGGAAGGTGGCGATGCGGTCGTCCCAGTTCTTCCCTCCGAGGTCGTGATCTCCCGCCGTGGAGAGGACCTTGACCTCGTCGGGCGAGAGCCTGGCCACCGTCACGTCGAACGTGCCTCCGCCGAGGTCGTAAATCAAGATCGTCTCGCCGACCGCCGTTTTCTGGAGCCCGTAGGCGAGCGCCGCGGCCGTGGGCTCGTTGATGATTCGCAGGACGTCGAGCCCCGCGCGACGGCCCGCCTCGATCGTGGCCTTGCGCTGGGCGTCGGCGAAGTAGGCGGGGACGGTGATCACCGCGCGATCGACGATGCCCCCGATCCTCGCCTCGGCGTCGGCCTTCAGCCTCGCCAGCACGAGGGCCGAGAGGTCGGCGGCGTCGTAGTCCTTGCCGCCGAAGTTCAGGCGATAGAGCGGGTTGCCCATGTGGGGCTTGAAGAAGCTGGCGATCTGGTCGTCGCCCAGGCGGGCGTATTCCTTGGCCTCCTGGCCGACGACCGGCGGATTCGTGCCGAAGTACACGACCGAGGGGGTAAGGTTCAGCCCCTCCCGGTTCGCGATCACCTCGGGCCTTCCGTACGCGTTGCGGTACGCCACGACGGAGTTGGTGGTGCCGAGATCAATGCCGACGAAATGGGCCATAACCGTACGCCTCGGGATCCGTTCGAATCAGGAGACGTTCAGCAATCTCAGGGCCGTGGACCGCTCTTCCACCTCCTCGGTGCCGAGCACGGCCTCGGTCTCGAACTCCACGTCGATCGACCCCCCGGCGGTCAGGTCGGTGGCCGACACGCTCAGGCGTCCGTCCCGGCTGATCGCGAACTTCACGCGGATCGGGCTTCGCGCCGGCAGGCTGCCGGGCAAGGTGAGCTGCGCGATCCCCACGTCCTTGCAGTCGTTGGGGTCGGTGCTGTCGCGCTCGCCGGCCATCACGCGGATGTCCACGCCGGTCTGGTTGGCGGTGTCGGTGCCGAAGTCCGTCTGCTGTTCCATCGGGACCTCGCCGTTGCGAGGCAGGATGTAGACGACGATCTCCTGGCCTTCGCCGTTCTTCGCGACCACGCCCAGGCTCTTGGACAGGACGTTCACGATCCGCGTGTTGACCAGCTCACGGACCGGGCCCGTGAGGGTGAATCCGATCTCTCGCTCGATGCGGTCGAGCGCGGCCGAGACCTCCTCGTCGCTCACGGCGGCCAGGTCGAGCTCGCCGTGCTCGCCTTCGGCGTGCGGGTTGGTGGGGGCAAGGATGTCGCGGACCTCGTCCTGCAAGGCTTCCTTCAGGCCGAAGAGGGCGGCGCCCTTGGCCACCGACTCGTCGGGGTCGAAGCTCTCGGGCTCGAGCCCGAACTCGTCCACGATCCGATCGCGGACCTGGGGCATGCGGGTGGCCCCGCCCACGAGGATGATCTTGTCGAACGTGGTCACGCCCTTGGCCCTGGCCTCGTTGAGCATGTCGTGCGTGAGCTCGATCGTGCGGTCGAGCAGGTGGCGCGAGATCTCCTCGAACTTCGGCCGGTCCAGTTCCACACGGGCCTGCTGCCCGGCGTGGGTCACGCGGAACGGGGCCTTGTCGCGCTGGCTGAGGGTCTTCTTGCCTCGCTCGGCCTGGAGGAACAGGTCATTGAGGACCTCGGGGTCGTCCATCGGGTCGGATTCGAGGCCGGTCTGGTTCTTGAATTCGGCGGCCAGGTGCATGACGATCGACTCGTCCCACAGGGCCCCGCCCAGGCGGTGATCGCCGCCGGTACAGATCACGCGGATGAGGCGGTCCTTGATCTCGATCATGGTCACGTCGAACGTACCGCCGCCCAGGTCGTACACGAGCACGGTCTGGTCGTCCCCCTGCTCCAGTCCATAGGCGATCGCGGCCGCGGTGGGCTCGTTCAGGACGGCGCGGACGTTCAGCCCGGCGAGCCTTCCGGCATTGGCGGTGGCCTCTCGCTCCTCGGTCCCGAAGTAGGCCGGGCAGGTGATCACGACCTCGGTGATCTTCTGATCGTCGTCCAGCCCGAGCGCCATCTCGGCGTCGCCCACGACCTTGCGAAGGATGAACGACGAGATGTCCTCGGCGCTATAGACCTGCCCATCATACTCGAAGATGAAGTGGGGGTCGCCCATGTGTTGCTTCACGCGCATGACCACGCGGTGGGGCTCGACCTTGGCCGACTCCTTGGCGGTGTTGCCCACGATCACGTTGTCGCCGTCGAACAGGACGACCGAGGGCGTGATCCGCTCGCTCTCGGCGTTGGGCACGATCACGGGCTTGCCGTGCTCGTCCACATAGGCGATCGCGGAGTAGGTGGTGCCCAGGTCGATGCCATAAACTCGCTGAAGGCCGTCGCTCACTTCGTGGGCTCCTTCGATCCTCTCGCGAGGGATGATCCTGTAGCCTCCTACCATGTGTAGGAGAGGGGCGATCAGGAGAGAGTTCGTCGCGGGTCGAGGAAAATTGTAACGGCCCCGCAAATTGCCCGAAAGGGGGGCGGTGGCGCCGCAGTGATCGCTCCGCCCGAGGTCCGTGCCCCGTCTCCGGTTCTCTCCTATAAGGTGGTCCTCGGTCCGCATGGTTCCTGGCCGATTCGCAGAATCGGGGAGGAAGTGGGAA
>JANOBY010000686.1:0-20448 GCA_031411935.1 Planctomycetales bacterium
CAAGGATATCCCATCCGACCGATCTGGCCTAGGGGATTCCGGGGCAAGGGGGCGTCAATCGCCGTTCACGTCCGGGGGCTCGGGCTCGTCGGGCATGTTCAGCTCCTAGATCCGGCGATAGAGCCGAGGGCGAGAGATTCCCAGCAATTCGGCGGCCCTCGACTTGTTCTGCCGGGCACGATGGAGCGCCTGCTCGATCAGCTTTCGCTCAAGCTGGGTCAACCAGAGATCAAGAGGAGTCGCCGAGGGCGCGACCGGCGGTGGGGCGTAGGCCCCCCCCGAAGCCCCTCGGATGGAGGCGGGCAGGTCTCCAGCACGGATCAACCCGTCCCGGCAGTCTGCCCTCGCCGCGACCAGCACCCGGCGCAGCTCGGGAAGATTCCCGGGCCAGTCATATTCCCGGAGAGCCTGGATTGCGTCGGGTTCGATTCCGAACCGGCTGGTGGAGGGTCCGGGATGCCCGTCATCGAGGAACGCGTAGGCCAGCAACGGAAGCTCATCGAGCCGCTCACGAAGAGGGGCAAGGCGGACCACGAAGGCCGTGATCGCGAAATAAAAGTCCTCTCGAATCCGATCCTCGCGCAGGGCCACTTCGGGCTCGACTCCCGTCGTCGCAAGGATCCTCGCTCGCCTCTCGTGCACAACGGAGGCCAGCCACGCTTGCTGGTCCCGCGGCAGGTCCAGAGCCTCCCGAAGCAGTATGGATGGGATGCGCTCGGGCGTGGAACTCGCCAGCACGTCTCGCAGGGTGGTTTCGATCGTCTCGGGCGGAATCGCCTTAAAATCCAGGGGGATCAGTGGCGCATGGCGGGAGGATCCGAGGTTGTGGATCGCCGATGCGACCAACGATCGCCCGGTCCCGGCCTCGCCGATCAGCAGGACCGGGGCCGTCGATGCGGCGGCAGTCTTCACCTGCTCAAGGAGACGGTCGTGTCGGGAGCCCTTCCCCACGAGACGCTCGATGCCGATTCTTGTTCGGAGGCGTTCCCGGGTGTCGGCAAGCTCGACGTGGGCCCGCTGCGATGGGCTATCGGGCGCATTGGAGGGGGAATTCTCGGGCCGGATCGTTGCGAGCCAGCCCAGGGGCTGCCCCTTCTCGTCGACGTAGGGCGAGAACTCGATGCGACGCCGTTTGGGACCTCCCGAGACGCTCGGGATGATCGTGACACCTCCGCCGGGTTGGCCGCAAAGCACCTCGGGAGGCGGGGCAAGGCTGCCGGTGAGCGACCGTTCGCGGTTCCACAGGGGGTCATCCTCGCCACCGATCCACTGGCGGCCGAGGACGGAATCGGCGTCGAGGCCGATGAATGCCTCCCACGCCTCGTTCACGTAGACCAGGCGTCCCAGGGAGTCGATCACGTAGAGAGGGTCACGCGCCTGTCGCATCATGGCGTTCAGGCGACGGACGCCGGCGGCTTGGAGGGACGTCATGGGTCCTCGCGGTGCCTCGAGGGCAGTCGGTTCGCTTTGGCCTCGGGAGGAAGGTCAATGGGCCGACAAAACCAAGATCACGCGAGCGAAGGACAAAGGCAAGATAAATCGCGGACGACCTGAGGCCGAGCTCTAGTCGTCGAAACGGCTCCACGACCAGACGACCAGGCCCGCGATCTCGGGGGGCTGCGGGCGATCGAACTCGATGGGGATCGAAGGATGATCGCGGCTCGGGAGATTCGGCCTGAGGATCAGGTGCTTGCCGCTCAACTCCAGCCAGCGGACCATCGACTGTCCGTCCACGCGGGCGCCGATGAGACGCCCCTCGAGGACTTTCGGGTTGCGGACGGTCCGGTCGATCGCGACCATGGACCCGGAACCGAGGATGGGCGACATGGCGTCGTCCTCGAGCCGGGTCGCGATCGTCGCCTCGGGATGCGCGATCCATCGGCGGTCGGCGAGGACTCGCCCGATCGGCTTGATCGGGGCGTGGTCCGCGTCACCGAGGTGCGCGAGAGGCACGACATCCAGCGAGAGGAATTCCAGCGTGGACGGGATGTCGCTGGGCTCTTCCTGCGGTTGACTCTCGAGGATCTCGAGCCCGCGACGGATCAACTGCTGCGGGGTGAACTCGTCAATGGATCGGTGGTCGGCCCCGTGGCGATAGGTCGGCCCCTGCCCCGTGAGTAACCAGCCCGGGTCGACCCGCGTCTGCTGGATGAACCCCAGAAGGACCTCGGCCGGGACGGTCACGCCGGTCTCATAGTTGTACCAGGTCCGGGCCGGCAAATTCAGGCAACGCGCCAGCTCGGGGCCGCCATGCTCGCCGAAGATTTCGAGGCGGACAGCCCGCAGTCGCGCAGAGACCTGAGCCTTCACGTTCGCGCGAACGGACGTCGTCTTTTTACGTGCCACGACAAGTTTCTCCAGCCATTAATATATCGCCTGGCCCGCGGCGTCATCGCCCGGGTCAAAGACGACGATCGACCCATCGTCGGTCGGCTCGAACCCGCGTCCGTTAGGATCGCTCGGGAGCTCCGTCGAGGTGGCCGGGAATCGTCCCTGATCCTGCCAGGTCGCAACTTAACACACAGGCGAGCTAAATCTACAACAATTTCATACAAACGTGCTATCGTCGTTGATTGAACTCGAAATGCACGGTCTTTTCGCAATTATGGCGATCAGAAAATCCCAAGTTCGTCGCGTGCGGCATCGCTCATGCGATCCTGCGACCAGGGGGGCGACATAACGAGTCGGACGTTGCCCTTGGTCACGCCTTCCATGCCTTCGAGGGCGGCCACGGCGTCGCGCAGGATCTGCGGCCCGGCGGGGCAGGCGGGCGAGGTCAGCGTCATCTCAACGTCCACCGTGTCCTCCTTGCTTTGCACGGTGTAGACCAGGCCGAGGTCGACGATGTTGACCCCGAGCTCGGGATCCTTCACGGTCTTCAGGGCGTCCAAAATGGCTTCTTGTTCGGGCATGGACGATCTCAGTCGGGTGAGGTGGTTTCGGGGGAAGTCGGGGTCGCGTCGGGGACGGGGTCCGGGAGCCGGGCCACCGTGTATTTCAGGCGAGAGAGGACTCCGTGCAGCCCCCTCACGCGGAGCATCCCCAGGATCTCGGGCATCCCGCTGAGCTCGATCAGGTCGTCCGGGACATCCAGAACATCCCGGACCGTGGAGCGGTCCAGCCCCGACACGAGCAGGGCCACGAATCCGCGAACCGTGGGGGCCTCGATCGGGGCATCGGCGAAGAGGCGGATCCGGTCGGCCTCGCGTTCGGCGAACAGGAAAACGGGGGACTGGCACTCGGGCACCCGATGGGCCTCGTCCTTGAAATGCGCGAGGCGATCGGGCAACGCGGGGAGCGATTTGGCCAGATCGATCAGGAGCTCGATACGCTCCTGGCGATCACAATCCGTGAGTTCGCGGACGATTTGTTCAAGGGCGGAGGTCACAAGTACCGGGCTCCAATCGGGCGGAAATCAAACGCGTCCCGGCTCCGGGCCGGTCGCGATGGGCACACGAACAAGGTTGCCCCACTCGGTCCACGATCCGTCGTAGTTCCGGACGCGCGGGTATCCGAGCAGATATTTGAGTGCGAACCAGGTGTGGCTCGACCTCTCGCCGATGCGGCAGTAGGCGACCACGTCGTCGGACGATTTGAGCCCCGCCTGCCCCTCGTAGATCTCCTTCAACTCGGCGATGGTCTTGAAGGTCCCGTCGTCGTTGATGGCGGTTTTCCAGGGGACGCTCTTTGCGCCCGGGATGTGTCCGCCCCGGAGCGAGCCTTCCTGGGGATAGCCGTCCATGTGGAGCTTCTTGCCGGTATACTCGTCGGAGCTGCGGACGTCGATCATGGGCAGGCCGGCGGTCGCGTGGGCGAGCACCTCGTCGCGGAAGGCGCGAAGCGAGGACTCGTCGGCCTTGTCGACCTTGTAAGTTGTGGAAGGATACCTGGGGGCCTCGGTCACCATCGGGCGGCCCTGGGCCTTCCACAGGGCGTAACCGCCGTCCATGATGCGGCAGTCCGCATGGCCGAAGAGCTTGAAGGCCCAGAAGGCGTAGCAGGCCCACCAGTTCGAGTTGTCCCCGTAGAAGACCACGATGGTGTCGTTGGCGATCCCGGCGGCCGCGCAGATGGCCTCGAACTGGGGAACGTCGATGTAATCGCGGCGGAGCTGGTCCTGGAGCTGGAGATGCCAGCCGATCTCGACCGCGCCGGGGATGTGCCCCATGTGGTAAAGCGCGGCGTCCTCGTCGGTCTCCACGATACGGACCTTGGGATCGTTCAGGTGCTCCTGGACCCAATCGGTGGTGACCAAGGCGTCAGGCCGGGCGGGATTCGCGGACATTGCAGAAAGCTCCCAATCCTGGAGGCAGGGCCCGGATTGAGCCCCTCTGCCCCCAATTTCCACTGTCAGAGTTCTAATTTCTGAGCCACAGCCTGCCTGAGGGTCTCGCGGACGGGCTCGAGCGTGATGCGGTCGTAGACGTTGGCGAAGAATCCCTCGACAATCAGGCGAACGGCCTCGTCGCGGTGGATGCCTCGCGAGCGGAGGTAGAAGACCATCTCGTCGTCCACCGGGCCGGCCGTCGCGCCGTGGGTACAGCGGACGTCGTTAGCTTCAATCTCAAGTCCCGGGATCGAGTCGGCCCTGGCGGCCTCGGAGAGGACCAGGCTGTCATTCTTCTGATAGGCGTCGGTCTTCTGCGCGTCCTTCTCGACGCGGATCATCCCCTTCCACACGATTCGGGAGGCATCTTTGAGCCCACCTTTATACAGCAAATCGCTCGTGGTGTGAGGGACCTGGTGATCCTGCCTCGTGAAATAGGCGAGGTGCTGCTTGCCCGTGGTGAACATCACGCCGTTAACCTGGGCGCTCGCCCCCGAGCCCGTGAGCGCGACTTCCTGGTTCACCTTGGCCAGGCGGGAGCCCAGCCCGCCGACCGTCCACTGGAGCGTGGCGTCGGCCCCGACGAGCGCGCGTTCTCGGCTGAAGTGCCAGGTTCCGCGGTCCCAGTTCTGGATATTCACATAGGTCAGTTTGGCGTGATCGCCGACCAGTAGTTCCACGGCCCCGCAGTGAAAAGCGGGGGCATGATCTCGGCCGCGCGACGCGGTTTCCTGGATCAAGGTGGCCTCCGCCCCCTCCTCCAAAATCACCAGCGTGTGATTCAGATCGGTGGTTCCGGCCGAGGAGAGGCCCACGAGCGTGAACAGGGGGACGTCCACCTTCACGCCTTTGGGCACATACAGCAGCGTGCCACCGGTCCAGAACGCCGCGTGCAGGGCCGACAGGGCGTCGGCCTCGGGGGTCACGGCCTTCGTCAGGAGCGCCCTCTCCAGGATCTCGGGGGCCTCCTTAACCGCGGTCATCAGATCGAGGAAGACCACCCCCTCGGGCAGGGTGCCCGGGGCGGGCCTCCTCGTGGGGACCGAGTCGATGTGCTCGATCCCGGCCGCGTACTGCGAGCTCAGGGTCTCCCAGGCGCCGGCAAGGTCGCTCTGCGCGACCGCCGAGGGCACGGTCGACGCGGGCGGGGCGAAGCTCGAGAGCTTGAAAGTGCGGATATCGGTCCGCCGCCACTCTTCATCGCGGAGCGTGGGCCAGGGGGTCTTCAAGAGGATCGAGAACGCCTCGCGACGGCGTTCGATGAGCCACTGGGGCTCGTCGCGAGAGGCGAGGAAGCTCTCGAAGGCGGACTGGTCGAAGCCGCCAAGATGTTTCGCGGGCGGATTCTCGGCGACAGTGCTCATGGCGGTCCTGATCTCAAAGCGGGGAAACGGAGCGTGAACGATCGGGAGAGAAAGCGATACAACTCAGGCGTTATCGCACTTCGCGGCGATCCGCGACTGATAGTTGGTCATCATGTGGCTGGCGATGCGCTGGTGCACATGGCCCCAGATCTCGTCGATGATCGTGGCGTGCAGAATGCCGTCGGCGGTGGTCTGGACCATCGACCGGAGCATCGAATCGGCGGTGGCCGACGAGGGATCTGAGGCCTCTTCCCCGAGGGCAAACTCGGTCAGGCAGTGGCCATACTCGTTGGCCACGAGGCTCACGGTCGGCAGGAGAGGAACGAAGTCCAGGCGGTCCACGAAGCGGTGTATCTTGCCCGAGAACTCGCGCTGATACGCCTCTGCGGCCAGGGCATTGCCCACCATCGGGGCCCCGAAGGTATAGACCTGATTCACGCTCAGGAACCTCCGGTGGAATCGCCATGCGGCCAGGAGCGCGAGCCCCCCGCCGAGACTATGGCCGGTCACCCACAGGAGCCTCTCCTTCGCTTCCTGGGCAGACTCGACCTCGGCGATCAGGGGCTCCCAGATGTCGGCAAGGGCCTGCATGAAACCGCGATGGAACCGGGCCCCCACGCCCGCGGCGGCGAAGTCGGTGCCGATCTGTCCTTCGGGCACGATCAGGAAGTTATTGGCGTTCGTGAGCAACCAGTCCTTCAGCCCGTCGAGGCTCTCGGGCGACTGCGAGCCGCGGAATGCCACGACAAGGTTTTTGTCGTCACCCGCCACGTAAACTTGCGTGTTGTTCGCGGTCAGGAAATGGGCGTCGAGCCCGAGCTCGTCGCGAAATAGCCCTTTTGCCTTCTCCTCGTCGAAGTACGCAAGCTCGCATGCCTTCGCCAGGTAGCGGGCATTCTCGTGAACCGAGGAGTCAGAACTCAGCTCAGGCATCGTGTCGTCCACGGGGCATAAGAAGAGGGGAGAAAGTCCAATCCATCACAGCAGCGCTTTCCGCTTCGGCTTGAGGCCCTTCCACGCGTTCACGGTCTCGCGAGTCACACCTGTGCCGGACAGGTCGAGCATCCGAAGGCTTTCTTTGTCCTGCAAGGCCCGGGAGAATCCGGGGTCGGTGATCCGCGTACGTGCCAGGCGCAAGGTCTCCAGGCGGGGAAGGTCGCGAAGCACGAGAAGTCCCGCGTCGGTTACCGACGAGTCGCTCAGGTCAAGTTCGCGTAGGTTCGCAAAGCCTGACAGTCTTGCCAGGGTCTCGTCGGACACGTCGCGGTTGGCCATCTGAAGGACGACCACGTCGGCCTTGGAGCCGAGCAGGTTGTAGTCCTTGCGATCCCATCCCGTGAGCGTGAGATGACGTTCCCCTTCGACGATCCTCTCGCGAGGCCCAAGGTCAACCGGGGCGAAACGCGTATAGAGCGGCGGGAAGGCGGCGAGGCATACGCCAAGTGCCATGATCAGGGACGGCTTCCAGGTTCTCGGGGCAAACCTCACAGCGAAGATGAAAAGAAGCGGAGGGAAGAGCAGGCACGACACGCCCCAGGTCCACCTCGTCCGGAAGGCCTCGACAAGCAACCAGAGATAAGACGCGACCAGGATGGCGATCCCCGAGAGGATCATCCAGCGCAGTACGTCGTCCCAGTTTGTCGCTGGCAAGCTGACCACAGAGGCATTCCCCAAAAGGCAATTTCCAAAAGTCACGACAAGAAGAGACGGGGGCGATTCCCTTCACCCCCTGAAGTCTCCAATCAGCCCACCGAGCCTTCCATCTGAAGCTGGATGAGCTTGTTCATCTCGACGGCGTACTCCATCGGCAGCTCCTTCACGAGCGGCTCGATGAAACCGCTGACGATCAGGGTCGAAGCTTCGGCCTCGGACAGGCCTCGGCTCATGAGGTAGAAGAGCTGCTCCTCGCCGATCTTCGACACGCTCGCCTCGTGGCCGATCTTGACGTCGTCCTCATCGATCTCGATGTAAGGATACGTGTCGGAACGCGACAGGGGATCGAGGATCAGGGCGTCACAGACCACGTTCGAACGCGAGCCCTTCGCGCCGGCGTCCACCTTCAGGAGACCGCGATAGCTCGCGCGTCCGCCGTTCTTGGAGATGCTCTTGGAGATGATCCGCGAGCTGGTGTAGGGGGCCGAGTGGACAACCTTGCCGCCGGCGTCCTGGTGCTGCCCCTTGCCGGCGAAGGCAATCGACAGGATCTCGCCGCGGGCCCCCTTGCCCACCATGTGGACGGCGGGATACTTCATGGTCAGGCGGCTCCCCAGGTTGCCGTCGACCCACTCCATGAGGGCGTCCTCGTGGGCCACGGCCCGCTTGGTCACCAGGTTATAGATGTTGTTCGCCCAGTTCTGGATCGTGGTGTACCGGCAGCGGCCGGACTTCTTGACCACGATCTCGACCACGGCCGAGTGCAGGCTCTCGCTCGTGTAGATCGGCGCGGTGCAGCCCTCCACGTAGTGGACCTGGGCCCCCTCGTCCACGATGATCAGCGTCCGCTCGAACTGCCCCATGTTCTCGGCATTGATGCGGAAATAGGCCTGAAGGGGCACGTCGACCTTCACCCCCTTGGGGATGTAGACGAACGACCCGCCGGACCACACCGCCGAGTTCAGCGCTGCGAACTTGTTGTCGTGGATCGGGATGATCGTCGCGAAGTGCTCGCGGACCAGGTCGGAGTGCTCGCGGACCGCGGTGTCGGTATCGCAGAAGATCACGCCCTTCTTGGCGAGGTCATCGCGGAGCGAGTGGTAAACCACCTCGCTCTCATACTGGGCCCCCACGCCGCCGATCAGCCCGCGGCGCTCGGCCTCGGGGATGCCCAGCTTGTCGTAGGTGGTCTTGATCTCGCTCGGGATGTCGTCCCACGAGACGCCCTGGCGGTCGGCGGCCTTCATGTAATAGTGGATGTCGTCGTAGGCGAGGTCCAGCAGGTGTCCGCCCCAGGTCGGCGTGGGCTTCTGGTAGAAGACCTCGAGCGCCTTGAGCCGGAAATCGCGCATCCACTGGGGCTCGGACTTCATCTCCGAGATCTGCTCGACGATCTCCTTGCTCAGGCCCCGACCACTCTTGAACGAGTAGTTGGCGTCGGAGTCGCGGAAGCCGTAAGCGTAATCGTCCTTGATGCCCTGAACCTGGGCGTTGAGGTCGGTGGACATGATCGAGCCTTTCTTATCGAGCCGAGAGGGCGAGTCTGATCGAGGGAGGTCGGAGGATCGGTCGCGAAGGCGGTCGAACGAGACCTGGTGGGCGCGTCGAGCCGGGAGCACTCACGCCTCGCGACCACTGCACTGGCCCGATCCGAAGGTAGGGCCAGAATCGCTCAGGCGAGAAGACCAGCAGGATCGTTGGCCTCGAGCTGGTCCTCGTCGCTGGCCGCCTCGGGGTGTTTCAGACGGATCCAGTCGTAGCCCTCGGCCTCCAGCTTGTCGACAAGCTCGGGGCCGCCGCTTTCCACGATCCGCCCGCCCAGCAGGATGTGCACGAACTGGGGCTTGATGTATTCGAGGATCCGCTTGTAATGCGTGATCACCAGGACGCCGGTACCGATCTTCGCGGCCACCCGGTTCACGCCCTCGCTGACGACCCGCACCGCGTCGATGTCGAGGCCCGAGTCGGTCTCGTCGAGGATCGCGAACGCGGGGCGGAGCATGGCGAGCTGGAGGACTTCGGCACGCTTCTTTTCGCCGCCCGAGAATCCCTCGTTGAGGTAGCGACGGGCGAACTCGGGATCCATGCCCAGCTCGTCCATCTGCTCGCGGAGCTCCTTGCGGAACTCACGCATGGGCATGAGATCCTGCCCTTCCAGGCGCTCCGGGTTGCGGACGTTGGTGACGGCATGGCGCAGGAAGTTCGCGACGGTCACGCCCGGGATCGACGTGGGATACTGGAAGGCCAGGAAGAGGCCCGCCTTGGCCCGTTCGTCGGCCTCGAGCTCGAGCAGGTCCTTGCCGTCGATCGTCGCCGTGCCCTCGGTCACCTCGTAGTTCGGGTGCCCCATGAGCGCGTAGCTCATGGTGGACTTGCCCGAGCCATTGGGGCCCATGAGGGCGTGAACCTCGCCTTCTCGGATCGTGAGCGTGACCCCCTTGAGGATCTCCTTGCCGGCGATGTTCGCGTGCAGGTTTTCGATTTGCAGGACCTTGCTCATCCGTCTCCATCCGTCTTTTCGGGCGCCGCAGAAGGGTAAAGTGAACGACGTTATACGGGTCAACCGGCCTGGGCCGGGGAGGGTTCGAACGCGGGTTTGGCCTCGAAATCGCACGACCGGTGGCCGTCGAGGCGGCAGCGGCTGAGCCGTAATCCCAGGCCCAAAACCTTCTCGAACATCTTCCGCTCCATGGCACAAACGGAGCGGTCGGTCTCGGCCAGCGCGAAGTAGGGACAGGAATGCTGCTTCAGGATGGGTAGGTCGCCGTGATCGGAGACCTCGGTCTCGACCCCGCGATCGTTGAGGATCGAACCGAGCTGCACGAGGCGACCTTCCCAGGCCTCGCCGGTGATCTGGGCACGGTAGAGGTCCGCCATCTTGTCGATGATATGGCCGAACATGACCCGGCGCATCTTGAGATCCTCGACCGACCGCATCATCTCGTCCCAGAGCACCAGGGCGAGATCGGTGTAGTTTTGGCCCAGACGCTTCTGCGCCTCGACGCTTGCCTGGTAGGTGTGTTTCGGGCGGCCACGAGCACCGACCTGGGATCGCTTCTCGACGAGCCCCGATTCCACCAGCCGCGTCAAACGGTTGCGGACCGCAGTCTGGGTCACGCCCAGAAACGCGGCCATCTCCGAGATCGTCAACGGACCGTGGCGACGGATATGATCCATCAGCAGTCGATCGGTCGTTTCCGACATGAGTGATGCCCCCGCACCCGCCACGGTTCCCGTCCCACCTGAGGCGATTATAGGAATGGCACCGGGGACCGTCCATCTCTGGATCGTCTTTTTCACAAAGAATATTGTGATAAATTTCGGGCCTCGGCCGGCGAATGCTCGTTGAGACCGCCAAGGACTTCAGAAGAGGAGGCCCGAATTCACGTTATGAGTGCCATTACGATCGAGGGCGTGACCAAGAGCTACGGGACCCAGGTCGCCGTGAACGACCTCTCCCTGGAGGTGCCGCAGGGCACGCTCTACGGGTTCATCGGGCCAAACGGCTCGGGCAAAACGACCACCATACGGATGATCATGAACATCCTCCTGCCGGATCGCGGGACGATCGAGGTCCTCGGCGGGCAGTCCACGAAGACGTCGCGCGACCGGGTGAGCTATCTGCCGGAAGAGCGTGGACTGTACAAGAAGATGTCGGTGGGACGTCTGCTGCGATATTACGGAGAGCTCAAGGGCATGGGCCGGGCCGACCTGGACCGGTCCATTGGAACCTGGATGCAACGCATGGGGCTTGCTGACTGCATGGAGAAGAAGATCGACGCCCTGTCCAAGGGCATGGCCCAGAAGGTCCAGTTCATTGCAGCCGTGGTCGCCAGGCCCGAGCTGCTCATCCTCGACGAGCCGTTCACGGGCCTGGACCCGGTGAACCGGGAGGTCCTCAAGGATGCCGTGCTCGACCTCCGTCGCCAGGGGACGACGATCGTGTTCTCGACCCACGACATGGGCGTGGCCGAGAGCCTTTGCGACCGGATCTTCATGATCTTCCGCGGCAAGAAGGTCCTGGACGGGACCCTCGAAGAGATCCAGGACGAGTACGGGGCCGACACCATCCGGCTGAGGACCACGGGGGGAGCCTCGGCCCTCCAGGGCCTCTCGGGCG
Source organism: Planctomycetales bacterium (assembly GCA_031411935.1). Lineage (GTDB taxonomy): Bacteria > Planctomycetota > Planctomycetia > Isosphaerales > Isosphaeraceae > JAQGHR01. Next base: position 11,465 of record JANOBY010000686.1, read on the forward strand.
TGGAGTCCATCAACGACTCGGGCAACGTGCAGGACGTGCGATGGGACGGCGATCCCCAGGAGCTCCTTCAGGCCCTGGTCGCCCGGACCGAGGTCCACCACTTCGAGGTCATCCGCCCGAGCCTTCACGACATCTTTGTACGTATCGCGAACCCCGAGCCGGAGGCCTTGATCCGTGCGTAAGATCCTGATCGTCGCGAAGACCGAGTTCCAGAGCGCGGTGCAAACCAAGGCCTTCCTGGTCAGCCTCTTGATGCTGCCCGTGATCTATGCCCTGGCTTTCGGAATCACGAGGTTCGCCAGTCGGGTCGACACGAAGCCCCGCTCGTTCGCCGTGATCGACCACACCGGCGTGATGTTCCCGAGCATCAAGCAGGCTGCCGGGGAGCGTCGAAAAGGGATCGTCGACGCCTCGGGCAAGCCCAAAGCCTCGGATTTCCTCCTCGTCGACACGGCTCAGGAAGCCGATCGATCGGGGCCCGAGGTCGCGCTCGCCCTCTCGGGGCGCGTCCGGTCGGGCGAACTTGAAGCCTTCATCGAGATCCCGGCCGAGATCATCCAGACCGAAGCGACCGCTCCCCTCACGTGGATGTATTTCTCCGACAGTCCCAACTATCCCGACCTCCGCAAGTGGCTGAACGAGGTCATCAACGACGCGGCACGGAAGTCCAGATATCTCGCCGCCGGTCTCAAGCCGGAACTCGCCGAGAAGGTCGATCGCCGCGCCGAGGTCGCGAATCTCGGCCTGGTCACGCGTGTCGCGGGCTCCGGGAGTTCGGGCGAAGGTCCGGGAGAGATCGTCAACGCCAGACCGATCGACTTCGTGCGGACGAAGCTCGTCCCGATTGGCCTGGCCTTCATCGTGTTCATCGTGAGCATGTCGAACACCCCGCAACTCATGACCTCGGTCATGGAGGAGAAGATGACCCGGATCAGCGAGATGCTGCTGGGGTCGGTCTCCACATTCGAACTCATGATGGGAAAGCTCATCGGGAACGCGGCTACGGCCCTCGTGAGCGCTTCGGTGTATCTGGGCGGAGCCTACTTCGCGGCCTATCACTATGGTTATGCCGACGTGGTCACGCCGGGCCTCCTGGCGATCCTCGCGCTCTTCGTCACGTTGAGCGTCCTGCTCTTCGGCTCCCTCTACATGGCGGTCGGCTCGGCGTGCAGCGAGTTCAAGGACGCCCAGTCGCTCATGATGCCGGTCATGATGCTCTCCATGATGCCGTTCTTCGTGGTCACGGCGGTGATGGATAACCCGGCGAGCTACGTGTCGGTCATCTCGTCCCTGATCCCCTTCGCGTCCCCGACCCTCATGCCCATGAGGATGGTGATGACTCCCGCCGCCCCCCTCTGGCAGGTCGCCCTGTCGATCGGCCTGACCGCGATCACGGCCGTGGCCTGCGTGTGGATCTCGGGCAAGATCTTTCGGACGGCGCTGCTCATGCACGGCAAGGCCCCCACCTTCCGGGAGATGGCCCGCTGGGTCATCGCCCGCTGAGAAAAGGCCGAACTCCCCAGGATCGTGGGTGCTGGGCTCCCCGTTCAGCACCCACCTTGCACGTCCAAACCCTCCCTGACCGCGGAGGTTTCTGAGGTTCGCCTCGAAGCTCAAGCCCGCCCCGCATCCCTCGGAACCCACGCGGTCTTTTCCGCGAGCGACACCGACGTCGCAATCCGATTTTTGCCCTCTTCGGCAAGCCGGCACGTTTCCGTCCTATCCTCTCATGGAAGGATGAAAGTTTTGCCTTTGTTGAACACCAGGGATTGACAGGACATTTCTTGCGCGGTTTTATGCGTTCAGAATTGTTGAATTTCTGTCGAACGAGATTGATCTTCCTGGGTCTCATCGTCCGATGACGGACGAGGGAAGCTCGCGTGCGAGGCGGCCTTCCTCCCTCCTGCCCTACATTACGGAGCACCGCGATGCGCACCAACCCTGGTCGTGAGCGTCGAGGCTTCTGCGACGGCGTGAGCCGTCGAGACTTCCTGAAGATCGGCGGCCTGGCGCTCGGCGGGCTCAGTTTGCCCCAGCTCCTCAGCGCGGAAGCGAAGGCCGGAGTGGGCCGTTCCCATAAGTCGGTCATCATGGTCTTCCTGCCGGGCGGGCCTCCGCATCAGGACATGGTCGACCTGAAACCGGATGCCCCCTCGGGGATCCGCGGCGAATTCAACCCGATCCCCACGAACGTACCGGGGATCGACATCTGCGAGCACCTCCCGCGGCTCGCGGCGATGATGGACAAGTTCGCGATCCTGAGGACGATCGTAGGCGCCCGGGGTGAGCACGCGGCCGTCCAGTGCCACACCGGCTTTCCGCAGGCGATCAGCAAGGTCCAGGGGGGGCGTCCCAGCCTGGGAGCCGTCCTCTCGAAGATCCAGGGTCCCGTCGATCCCGCGGTCCCCCCGTTCGTGGGCCTCTCGCCCCGCATGGGCCACGGCGAATGGGCCGATAATGGAGATCCCGGCTACCTGGGCCTGGCGCATGCCCCCTTCACGCCCCATCGTGCCGAGCTCCCGACCATGGGGTCCATCGGCCTCTCGTCCGACCGCCTGGGCGGTCGGAAGCTCCTCATGGCCAAGCTCGACAACATGCGTCGCGACATGGACGCCAGCGGGTCGATGGCCGGCCTGGACACGTTCAGCAGCCAGGCCTTCGACATCCTCACGTCCAACCGACTGGTGGATGCGCTCGACGTCACGCGGGAAGACCCCCGTCTGCGGGCCCGCTACGGGATCGGCGACATGAAGAACGTGGACGACGGCGGCCCATGCTGCAATGACCACTTCCTCATGGCGCGTCGGCTCGTGGAAGTGGGTGCCCGATGCGTGACGATCGGTTTCGGACGATGGGATTACCACTCGGACAACTTCGGGCAATGTCGCGCACGCCTGCCCAAGCTCGACGCGGGGCTGGCAAGCCTCGTGGAGGATCTCCATGACCGAGGGCTCGACAAGGACGTCTCGGTGGTGGTCTGGGGCGAGTTCGGGCGAACGCCGAGGATCAATCCGCAAGGCGGTCGCGACCACTGGCCCGCGGTCTCGTGCGCTTTGCTCGCGGGCGGAGGCATGAAGACGGGGCAGGTCATCGGCCAGACGAATCGACTGGGCGAAGTTCCCCGCGATCGGCCGATCACGTTTCAGAACGTATTCGCCACCCTCTACCACAACCTGGGCGTGAGCCCCACAACCACACTTGCCGATCGCGGCAACCGACCCATGCCGCTCCTCGACACATTTGAGCCGATCCGAGAGCTCATCTGAGGCTGATCACCGCCGTTCGACCTCGCGCCAGGATTGGCCGTGGCGGGTTGGCGACTCGTCCGGTCTCGACTTCTCTCCCATGGCGTAAACGGGTTCGTCTCTTGTCGAGTCGTCGATATTCATCGAGGCGGGCTCGCCCAGGATTCTCGGTCTCCAAATGCCAACGATCACGGTGGGAGCCACACCTGGCTCCTCCCGTGATCATGGACATGCAAATTGGGGAAAACCTAACTTACAGGCCAGCGCCGCCCAGGTGCTTGCGCTTGTGGGGGTTGCGGCCCTGCTTCTTGGGGCGTCGGCCCTTCGCAACGGGCGAGCTGTCGCACTTCTTCTTCCAGGCGTAGCTCTTGTTATGGCGAGTCTTCTTCTTCATGGCTCGTAAGAGCTCCACCGGAACGCGGCAATCCCTAGCAAGGCATTGATTATGCGGTTCTTCCTGTCGGGATGCAAGACGCCTCGGCAAAAACCCTCGCAGAATCCCCGCGTTTCGCTTGACGATCGGCCCACCATCGCGGTAGTCTCTTGGTTTCCCCGGAAGGGTCGTTGACTACGGTTTCAAGAGTGCCCTGAGCCGGCTTTGCGATCTCGAGTTGTAGGACTTCGCGTTCATGCCCCGCAAAAAATTCGGTCGTAACCGCAAGAACCGCTGCCGGTTCTGCTCCCCTGAAGGCTGCCCCCGGCCGGCTTACGTCGATTACAAGGACGTGGGTCTCCTGAAGAAGCTCTGCACGAACCAGAGCAAGATGTTTTCGCGGAAGCGGAGCGGCAACTGCGCGGCCTTCCAGCGCGCCTCGAGCGATGCCGTGAAGCGTGCCCGTTTCCTTGCCCTGCTGCCCTACGTGGGCGAGTAATCTGACTCATTCGATCACGAACAGATCCAGGGGAAGCGATCCACCGCGATGGTTGGGTCGTTTCCCCTGTCTCGTTCAATCCCGCAAGAATTTCAGGAAACCCTGGTCCAGGGTCTCAAATGTCACGCCCAGCCTCTCGGCCAGAGAGACCGAGCGAGCCCGGCCTCGGTAGGCATCGGCCACGAAATCCAGGAAGGCCTCACGGTAGAGGCCGCCCTCGCCGTTCAGCAGGTAGATGGTCAGCGCCATGGCCTGGGCATAGTGACGATAGACCGCATCCCCGCGAAGGCTCCCGAACTCGTCTTTGTCCAGGGCGGAGAAGGCCTCAATGGGGAGGAGTCGTCCGGGCGAGTCCGCAAGAAGCTTCGCCTGCGCGAAACGTGGCCCCACCTTGCCACCCACGGTCATGCTGCCGTGGGACTCGAGATTCATCGTCTCGAAATAGGTCCCGAGCCCTTCCCAGATCCAGTAGTTCGGGCGTCGGGGGTCGATGCCCGACTTCACGGTCTCAAACAGAAGCTGATGCGAGGCCTCGTGATAGAGCGTGGCATGGGCCTCGATCGGATTCGTCTCGTCCCGATAAAAGTAGGCCCGCGGCTTCGTGTTCAGTCGCCTTGCTTCGGCCAGGGGCATGTAATATCCCAGGCTGATGGATTCATCCTGCCGGAACTGATGGCGGAAGAACGTCACGTATTCGGACTTGTCCGCGAAGTACGAAACGAGGCTCTTCTTGCGAGGGGTGCCAGGTTTCAAGGACGAGTTCCGAAACCTCTCCGCGAGAGGCAGATACTCCGCCCCGATCACATCGGCGAATTGCGAGAAAAATAACTCTTGTAAGCCTTCCAAACGGCGGGCAAAGGCGACCCCTTCGTCCAGCGGTACATTGGTCTGGATTTCGAAGTGCGGGGCGGTCCGGATCACCCAGCCCTTCGCCCAGTCGCGTCGAAGCGCATTGGCAGCGTCGGCAGGGAGCCACTCGCGGGGTTTTCCGTTCGTACCGATGGTGCCCGGTAACTCGCCCCGGTCGAGGTGGGGCACCCAGTCGGCCAGGACCCATCCGTACAGGGGATGAGCGACATAGCCCTTGGCCAAAAGCTCGACGGCGTGCGGCGTGGCCCAGCCCCGCTTGTACGGGACGAACCCGAGCAAGCGTCGGGCCTCGGCGTGATTGGGGTCGCGGTCCAGGGCCTCTCGTAGCGCCTGATCCGCCAGGGCAAACCGGTGGATGCCCGGGGCGGCCGCCCGGCCTGCGAGCTCAAAAAGGCGATTCGAGCTTGAGCGCCTTACCGTCGCGGCCTCGGCCGGCAGAGGCGGATCCTCGGACAAAGGCAGGTTGGCCAGGCCTCCGGTTGGGGTCGTCGCGACGATCTCAGCAAGCGGCCGGAATCGAGTTGGGCCAGAGGGAGCAGCCTGCTTGATCCCGGCTCTCACGCGTTCCGATTCCGCCTTCTTGCCCTGAGCGGCGAGGCGTTCGGCAATGCCCGAAAGCGCCGCCCTCTCCTCGGTCAGAATGTCACGAAGCTCTGCGTGGAGTGCCACCGATCGGCCCTGCGCCTGATCGGGGGCCGGGATCTGGGCGGTTCCCAGCAGGAGGATGAGCCCGAGAATTGTGTTCATGTGCACGGCACCAGGAGGGCCAGGAGGTCGATCCGACTAGACCGTTTCGGGCATCTGGAACAGAATGCCGGCCCGTTCTCTCTTGGACCGGCCATCCCGATCGCTGGAGTCTCTCGCCATGACGCCTCGTCGTCCATCGCTGTCGCTGGGAATGGTTCTCACCCTCGGGGTCGTGATCGGCTGGGGCCTCTCGGAGATGCGGCCGCAGCGGCTGCTGGCCAACGGGGCCGATCGGTGGGGCGACCGGGCGTTGACTGCGGGGCCGATCGCCATCGAGATGACGGCCGACAAGATCCCCGTTGCCCAGGATGCGCTTTATTACCTCAATTATTCGACAGGACGACTACTCGCCACCGTCCCATCTTACCAGCAGACGGCGGGCAGTACGCAAGTCTTCAGCGAGTTCGCCGAACGCGATCTGATCGCCGACTTCCGGATCAAGGCGGGGCAGAATCCGCACTTCCTGATGACTACCGGGTCGCTCGGGATGCGAAGCGCGGGCTGGTCGCCTCTGTTCGTCCTGGAGACCGAGACTGGCCAGATCGCCACCTATCGAGTCATGACCCAGGCCATTCCGGGCTCCAATCGTCCCACATTCGAGCTTCTTGATCGTCGGGTGGACGCTCGCCTGGGCAAGGCGATCCTGGCCTCGGCCGCCCGGTAAATCGAGAGAGACCCGGGGCCAAGACCATCGCGCAGATTCCTCAGGCCGCGGGCTCTCCGGCCGCCGGGGCCTCGGTCTCGGGGACGGTGTTGGTCTCCCCCTCGGCGGTGTAGGGTCGAGCGTTCTGGTGGTCGATAAGCCATCGACCGGCCGGGTCGAACACGCGGAGCGAACCGTCCATGCGCGAGGCGGAGAAGGCCCCTTCGGACGTGTACTGGACGAACGCCAGCCACTTCCGGTCGAGCCCCTGCCCGAAGGGTGGCTTCTTGTCGTAGTCGATCGTGCCGAACATCTTGCGATGAACGGGCGCGGTGTGGAACAGGCAGAGAAGGATGCCCGCGAGCATGGCCGCGGTCCCGAACCCGAAACCGAGCCTGCCGAGCTGATAAATCGGCGAAGGCAGCCGGACCATGGACGGGGCGATCGAGTCGGTAATGATCCGGAAGAGGACCAAGAGCACGAGGAAGACTCCGCCCAGGCACAGGAGATCGGCCCAGCCCCCCATCCCGGGTGCGGCCTCGAGGAGCCTGCGGACCAGCCACTCGTAGAAGTTGAAGGCCAGCAGGCCCGAGAACATCACGTTGAAGAACATGAGCGAGGCGCCCCAGGCCCCTTCGCTCGACAGGGCATACGTGACGCCCAGGATCAGAACCACGATCACGAAATCAACGACCCACGGCGGCATCGGGCTTCTCCCATTGGCGGTCACTTGCGGGGCTTGAAGAGCTCACTTCACGACCCGAAGGAGTTCCTTGATCGAGGTTTTTCCCTGGATGACCTGCCGCAGGCCATCTTCCTGGAGGTAGATCATGCCATTCTTGCGCGCCTCGGCCTTGATGGCATTGATCGAGGGATTCTCGCGGAGAAGGTCTCGCATCGGCTCGGTGATAACCAGCAGCTCGAAGATGCCCGTACGGCCGAGATATCCGGTCCCGCCGCAGGCCGGGCAGACCTGCTGGGCTTCCTCGCCCTCGGGCGGGCGGTAGAACACGTCCACCTTGTCCACCGGGAGGTTCGCCTTCTGGAGGAACTCGGGCTTCGGCTTGTAAGGGACCTTGCAGGTCTCGCAGAGGGCCCGAACCAGACGCTGGCCGAGGACTGCCGTGAGGGCCGAGGCGATCATGAACGGCTCGACCCCCAGGTCCAGGAGCCGGAACAGGGCGGTCACGGTGTCGTTCGCGTGAACGGTGGAGAAGACCATGTGACCGGTGGTGGCCGCCTGGCAGGCGATGGTGGCCGTTTCCTGGTCGCGAATTTCGCCGATCATGATCACGTCGGGGTCTTGTCGCAGGATGGATCGCAGGCTCCCCGCGAAGGTTTGCCCGCTCTTGGCGTTGATCTCCATCTGCGTGATGCCGTCGATGTGATACTCGATCGGGTCTTCGACCGTGATGATGTTCTTCTGGAAGCGGTCGATCTCCCGCAGGCAGGCATAGAGCGTGGTGCTCTTGCCGGCTCCGGTCGGGCCGCAGCAGAGGAACATCCCGTGAGGCTGGGTCACGAGCGAGCGGATCTCGGTGGCCATCTTCGGCCTCACGCCGATCTCGTCCACCTTGGCGACCGCGGCGGCGTTGTCGAGGATACGCATCACGAGCTTTTCTCCGGCCTTGGAGCCGGAGGTGGCCACGCGGAAGTCGATCTCGCGGCCTTCGAGCTTGGCGCCGAACGAGCCGTCCTGGGGCTTGCGCTTCTCGGAGATGTCCATCGCCGAGAGGACCTTGAAGATGTTGACCACCGCCACGCCGGTCTGGCGATCGAACGGCTCGGCCGCGTGGAGGATGCCGTCGATCCGGTAGCGGACCGAGAGCTGTTCCTCGGTCGGTTCGAGGTGGATGTCGGTCGATCGCCGGAGCACGGCGTCGTAGACCAACTCTTTTGCCGACATGTAGAACTGCGACTCCTCGGCCTTCTGGACGCGGTCGTTGTCGATCTTGCCCTGGCTCTTTCCCAGGAAGATGATCGGCGGCCCAGTCCGGTCAATCCCGTCTTCGCCCTGATTGAAGATGCCCCGCATGCCCATCTTGTTCAGCAGACCATTGGCGACCTCGCCCAGGTGATAGGGCGTGAGGACCTTGCGGTCATCGGGGACCGTGGGGTTGCGCTGGGCGAAGATGTAATAGAAGAGCGGCCCGAAGTAGAGCAAGGTAAGCAAGAGGATCCCGACAACGTAGATCGGGATCAACCACGCCAGCACGAACCCGAGGACGCCTGTGAAGAAGATGATCGAGTTCCAGGTCTCGAACTTCAGGTTGCCCAGGTCCTTCATGTCGTGGTCGACCCAGTGGGTCGTCCACGCCCAGAGGAAGTAGAGGAGTAACACCGGCACGAACTTGAAGAGGTTCAGGTAGAGGCCGAAACCCCGGTTCATCGTGGCCGATTGCGCGAGGAGGAAATCGCCAACCTCGCTCGCACCGGCGGAGGAGCACAGGCCGAGAGAGACCAGGCCGAGGATCAACAAGCTGAGACGCGATCGGCACATCAATCGTGGTCCTTGGTCGCTCGACATGGGTCAGGATCCGACCCATGGGATGGGCATCGCCGCGAAGTCGTGTGGGATTGGCGGAAGGGACGAGGGGCTGGCTCAGA
>JANOBY010000687.1:0-3127 GCA_031411935.1 Planctomycetales bacterium
AGGGGGTCGAGATGGGGTCGCCGGCGGAGAGGTCGATGGTGAAGGTGTCGTCGCCGTCCTCGCCCGAGGCGCTGAAGGCCCCGGCGTTGGGCACGGGGCCTCGCTTCACGTTGATCCTGTCATCGCCGTCGCCCCCGAGGACCGTCACGGCGGAGAGGAACCCGTTCACGTCGATCGTGTCGATGCCGGCGAAGCCCTCGATGGAGATCGGCGAGTCGAAGCCCGTGGCCATGAGGTCGAGGGTGATCGTGTCCGCCTTGTCTCCGCCCCGGAGCTCAAGCGGGGACGTGGTGGCCGGGACGGATGGCACCGGGTTGGCGAAGTCGATCGAGGACTTGCCGTCCAGCGTCACGCGGTTGAAGGAGGGGGAGCCCTGACCGGAGGCGGCGATCGTGCCCGCCTTGCCGTCGACCAGGGTGGCGACGACCGCCGTCACGGGCAAGGCCTTCACGTCGAACACGTCCACGCCGAGGGCGTCCAGGCCGCCCGAGTTCGGTTGCTGGACGGTCTCGGTGCCATCGGACAAGGAGAAGTTGCCCTGGTTGTCCAGCGAGGTCGTGTACAGGGATCCCGGCCTTGGGCCGGAGAAGGCCAGGGTGTTGGGGGCGGTCCCGCCATCGAAGAGGACCGTGGCCGTGGCCGAGAACGGCACGCCGTTGGCCAGGACCACGTCCAGCGTGTCGAGCCCGGCATCGCCGAGGATGCTCAGGTCGCCCGAGTTGGCGGCCTTGGAGTCCCGGCCCAGAGTGACGGCGTCGTCGCCAAGGCCCAAGGTGACGGTGATGGTCCTGACGGGGGCGGGGTCCGGGGCCCTCACGAAGCCGAGGATGTCGAGGTCGTCGTCGCCGCCCCTGAGGTCGAGGAACAGCGGGCGGGAGTAGAGTCTCACGCCCAGGGTCAAGTCGTCGGCCTTGGCGTCCTGGCCCACGATGTTGAAGGAGTTGGTCGTGCCGGTGGTCGCGTTGATCGCGACGGCGCTCGTCCCGACCGCCAGGTTGGTGGTGAGGTCGGCGTTGAAGTCGGCGTCCAGCGCGCCGAGGGTCACGTCCTTCGCATCGAGGAGCACGAGCGAGGGCGAGGCCGCGGTCCCGGGGTTCCGGAAGTCGAGGTTCGGCGAGAGCGTGAACGTGGCCCGCGACACGCCCACCACCCCCGAGTCGTCGCCCAGGGTGGCCTTGCCGTCGGCGGTCGCGCTCAGGTCGATCGTGAGGGTTTGAAGCGACGCGGAGGGGATGAGGACGCTGGCGAGCTCGGTGTTGGAGAACACCGCCGGGGTCCCGCCCGCGATCGCGAACTCGCCGGCCAGGGCCGTGGTCGGCTTGTAGGTCACCGAGGCGTTCGCCCCATTGATCAGGCTCACGGTGTCGTTGCCGAGCCCTCCGTCGAACGTCAGGCTGGTGGGGACCGGGCTCGCCGAGCCGGCTCCGAGGTCGATCGTGAGCGTGTCGGCGTTGATCCCGCCCACAAGGCTCAGGGCGCCGGCGTTCCCGCTGCCCGACAGGGTGAAGGCGCTGGATGACCCGCCGGTCACGGACGCGGTCGTGGGAGTTTTCAGGAAGTTGGCGGTCAGGCTCGTGCTGGTCGAGGCGTTGAACGCGAGGCTGGTGGTGCTGGCCAGGACGTCGAGCGTGAGGGTCGCCGCCCCGGTCGTCACGTCGATGGTGGCCTTCAGGTCGCCAACATTGCCCGAGACCCCGATGGAGTATTTGCCCCCGCCGTTGGTCACCGTGATCTTGGAATCGGCGCTCGCGAGGATGGACTGTTCGCCCGCGACGGTCGAGTCGAAGTCGAATTCGTTCGCATAGACCTCGGCGCCCGGTGCCACGAGCGATCCGCCGTGCGAGAGCTTGGTCCCGTTCACGAACAGGGGGAGCAACTCGTTGGGATCGCCGCTGCCGGTGAAGGTGGCGTTCACACCCGAGAGCGTGGCGCTGTAGGTTAATAGCGTGCGGCCTTCGAGGCTTTCGAGTTCGGGCCGGAGCTTTCTGGATTTCCCCTTTGAGAGGCGTGCTAAGCGACGCTCAAGGGCCGATCGGCGGGGGGCGGACGCAGACATTGGCGATAGCTCCAGCCTGCTCTCGCCGGACTCCGCCGGGATGCGCAAGAGGGAATTGATCGGCACGATCCATGTGCGATCCAGGCCAGGGATCCGACTCTCAGGGTCGAACGGGACTCGGCAGCGATGGGTCGCGGGCTTTGCGACGGTCGAGAAAACCGGTCATCCGGAACGTGCGGGTCGTCGCGACTGTGCGGGACGCGCCGACGTCTTTATCTTATGAGACATATAAGGATGACCTCCGGACCATCCGGCGTCAAGCCGCGAGGTGGAAACTTGTAGCGTTTGAGGGGTCGGACGGGGTCTGGAGGACGGGGCGGCCTGGGTCGAGTCGTTCATCGCGGCGGGCGGGCCAGGAGCGGGAACGAGGTGGAGGACCGGCTGGCCATCACGGGCCGGGGCCCCAGGTCCTCGGGGTCGTCGCCGGGCGCCCCTCGGGGCATGTCCTTCACGGCCAGGGTCACCAGGGGGGGGACGGTACGGTCGGCGAAGTTCTGGAGCTCGTCGGTCGTGGTGGTCCCGTCCGCGTCGAGGTCGGCTCCGGTCGCGAAGGGCAGGAACACCTTCTCGACCTCGGCGCGCTTTCCTCCCAGGTTCGGGCCGCCGGTGCCTCGCAGAAGGCTGTAGGTGAGCAGCCCGTGCGCAAGCCTCTCGTCCTCGAACGAGGGGGAGCCGCTGCGCGAGCCCAGGACGTAGGCCACGCGCGTGCTGAGCTGGGCCCTGGCGAAGTTGTCCTGGATGCGGCGGACCGCAGCGTCGCGGAGGATCGACTGGGCCGAGCATCCGTCCACGATGACCAGGCGATTCAGGGGCGTGATCCGGCTGAGTTCGTTGTAGATGTCCGCGAACGCGATGGCGTGGGCCCTGGCCTTGTCGGCGGGCAGGCGATCCTCCTCGGCGTCGCGGATCGCGACCAGGTTGCCCGCGGGCCAGTCGGTCGCGAACGGGTAATCCGAGCGCAGGAGGCAGAACGCGCCATCCTTGCCCTCGGCCACGGCGGTGTGGCCCGCGAGGAAGACGACCACGCGGTCCTCGGGGTTGTCGCGGGTCCGGGAGGCCAGGTCGAGGAAG
>JANOBY010000688.1:0-10761 GCA_031411935.1 Planctomycetales bacterium
GGCGGCCAATGATCTCGTGTGGCTCCGCCGATGCAAGGCGGGTGATGGGATCGACGTCTCGTGCCTGCGGCTCGGACCGGCCCGCATCCTGCACCTTCCCGGAGAGCTGTTCGTCGAGTACCAGCTTGCCGCCCAGAAGATGCGTCCCGATCGCTTCGTCGCCCTGGCCGCCTACGGAGATTATGGCCCGGGCTACATCGGGACCGAGGTCGCCTATCCGCAGGGTGGATATGAGACCGGCCCCACGGCCTCGCTCGTGGCCCCGAGCGTCGAGCGTGTCCTCATCGAAACCATCAAGGCTTTGCTGAGGGACTGATCGGCCTGGGGAGTGAGAGGGGGGAAGGATCCCCCCGCAGGACGGAGTCGATCTGCTTGTAGGCAAGGTCCCGCATGGGTTTCGGGAAGTCGTGCGGCCCCTCGGGATGCTCGATGCGGAGCCGCCCCGCCTCTCCATACAGGGCGAAAACGGGCCGGGCGGAGTCCGCGATCCGATCGACGCTTGCCGCGCGGAAATTTTCGTCACCAAGCGGTGCGACGATCAGGGTCGGCCTCGGTGCGAGGGCCCCGATCAATTCGGAAAAATCGAACGGGATCTCGGCGAGGCGTCCACGATACCCGGCGAGTCTGGGCATGTAGCGGGTCTGGGTCCAGCCTTTCTCGGGCCTCCACACGGCCTCATTTCCTCCGTAGTAATCCACGAAGGAATCGAGCCCGCAGCTGCTCACCAGGACTTGCAGGCGATCGTCGTGCACGGCCGTGAACACGGCGTTGTGGCCGCCCAGGGAGTGGCCGATCACGCCGTATTTCCCGTGGATCACGAAGGGCAAGGAGTCGAGCAGATCGAGGCCTCGCATGTTGTCCCAGACCGCCTTGAGCGTGCCGCTCTCCCACCCCAGGGCCTTCACGTCGGGCTGATAAGGGCCGAGCAGCGGATAATTCGGGGCCAGGACCACGTAACCGCGATCGGCGAGCTCGCTGCCATACGCCGGATAGGTCGTCCCGCCGAGGCCCACGACCACTCCGTGCCCCACCCGGTCGTCGGTCGGGTGCAGGGCCAGCACGCCGGCTGCGGGCTTGCCTCCCTCTTGCAAAACCGACTTCGGGACGAGCAGATAGGCCGGGACGCGACTGTTCGGCTCGGAGGCGTAGGAGATGAGCCGCCTCACGTACGAGCCGCAATCGACCTCGGCCTCGATTTTCATGTCGAGCGGGACCCGTTTTTCCGCGCCGGGCAGACGCCCCATGACCTCTCGGACTCCTTTGAGGATCTCGGCCCTCCGCATGAGCCAATCGTCCGGGGACCGAACCGCCTTGATGGTGCCGTCGGAGGCCCGATGGAGCAGGAGATTCTCGCGAGGCAGCCGCGCGGCTTTGCCACCCGGCGATGGAGCCTGTCCCCCTGCCTGGAGACCCCCGATCAGCATCAGGACGGCCCCGATCGCGTGTGTTCGCGGGAGTGCAAGCGGCATCGTGAGCGTCTCCTTCGGCGAATCCCGACAGGACGAAGAATGCCCCGAGGCGGGCCGTCCGGTACTTTACTCGATCGCCCGGGGATGCGACAAACGGGTCGGGGACGCGAGGTCCCATGTCGAGTTGTCCGTCGTCCGGAGGCGTCATGAAGCCGGTGAGCCCGAGCCGAAAATCTGCCCCCCTTCCCGCCCCGAGGCGCAGGGTTCTGGCCGCCGTCCTGGGCGTCTCTTTGGTTGCCGCCCTGACGATGCAGGCGGGACGGGCCCGCGAGGATGATCTCGCCCGGGAGCTTCCCCGCATCCGGGCGAAGACCCCCGCCGAGGCGATCGCGGGCTTCAAGCTGCATGACGGCTTTCATCTCAAAACGGCGGCAACCGAGCCGATCGTGACCGACCCGGTGAGCGCGTGTTACGACGCCGACGGGCGACTGTTCGTGGTCGAGATGCGGGGCTACCCCTACCCCGAGAATTCGCCGACCGGGAACGTGCGACTCCTTGAGGACGTGGACGGAGACGGGGCCTTCGAGAAGAGCACGATCTTCCTCGATGGCCTCTCCTGGCCGACGAGCGTGGTCCCCTCCGAGGGCGGCGTGTTCCTCGCCGTTCCGCCGGAGATTCTTTACGCGAAGGACACGAACGGCGACGGGGTGGCCGACCTCAGGAAGGTCATGTTCCGCGGGTTCGGCACGCAGAACGTCCAGGGGCTGGTCAACGGGCTGATCTGGGGGCCCGACGGGTGGATCTACGGAACGTCGAGCAGCAATGGCGGCGACATCACGAATCTCATCCATCCCGAACGGAAGCCGGTGTCCGTCCGCGGCCAGGACTTCCGGTTTCGGCCCGACGGGTCGGACTTCGAGGCCATCTCGGGGGGCGGCCAGTTCGGCCACACCTTCGATGATTGGGGGCATCGGTTCACCTGCAACAACAGCAACCACATCCGGCAAATCGTGCTGGAACCCCAGTCCCTGAGGCGGAACCCGGCGCTCGCCGTGCCATCGGTCGTCGCGGACATTGCTGTGGAGGGCCCGGCGGCCCCGGTCTTCCGGATCAGCGAGCCCGAGCCGTGGCGGGTGGTGAGGACCCGGCAGCGGGTCGCCGACCCCGCCATGCTGGCCAAACTCGCGCCGACCGAGCGGTTCGCGGCCGGATTCTTCACCTCGGCCACCGGCGTGACGGTCTATCGCGGGAGCGCCTTCCCTCCGGAGTATCGGGGCAACGCCTTCGTGGGGGACGTGGGGGCGAACCTCGTGCACCGCAAGCGGCTCACGGCGAACGGGGCCATCTACGAGGCCATGCGGGCCGACCGCGACGTGGAGTTCCTGGCGTCGCCCGACAACTGGTTCCGACCGGTCAACTTCGCCAACACGCCCCAGGGGACGCTGCTCCTGCTGGACATGTACCGCGAGACGATCGAGCACCCGTTCTCGATCCCCGAACCCATCAAGAAGCACCTCGATCTGACCAGCGGGCGCGACAAGGGGCGGATCTACGAGATCGTGCCCGACGGATTCGTGAGGAGGGCAAAGCCCGCCCTGAGCTTGGCCACCACCGTGGAACTGGTGAACCATCTGGCCGATCCCGACGCCTGGTGGAGGGAGACCGCGCAACGCATCCTGCTGGAGAGGAAAGACCTCTCGGCGGTGACGCTGTTGAGGGCCAAAATCAGCCCCGAATCCTGCCCCTTGCCCCAGGGGCGGGCGCATGCCCTGTGGACGCTCTCGGCCCTGGGCGAACTGGCCGAGGGGGACCTGTCACTGGGCCTTCGCGACCCCAGCCCGAGGGTCCGCGAGCAGGCATTGGCCCTGGCCTCCGACCGGAAGGACCGCAGCCGCGAGCTGGACCTGGCCATCGCCGGTCTGGCCTCCGATGCCGATTCCCTGGTCCGATTTCGTGTGGCCCTGGCGATCCGCGATGACACTCACGGCGATGCCTCACGGCCGCTCGCGGACATCCTGCGTAGAGACGCGGGAGACCCCTGGATGCGGCTGGCGGCCTATTCGAGCCTCGATCAGGTTCGGGCCGCAAAGCTCCTGGGACGACTGTGCCTGGACGTTCCGGAGGGCATCTCGCCAGCCCCGCCGGGCCTCGCCGACGAGTTGGCCGAGCTGGTGGGCGCGGGGGGCCGAAGCCCCACGGTCGAGTCTCTGCTCACTCGGGTTTCCGAGGATTCCGTTGATCGCCAAGTCATGAGGGCGGTCATCCGCGGCCTTGGGCGAGGGCTTCAAAGGTCGGGCGGATCGTTACGCGAGGTGGTGGCCGGGTCGCCCCGACCCGATGTTGCGGACCGGGTTTTCCTGCGGGCCGCCCGCGATGCCTCCGGCGACGGCGACGTGTCGGCCCGCGTGGAAGCGACCCAGATCGTGGGGTTGGGGGCGATCGGGCTAGCCCTGGAGGTCTTGCCCGCGTTGCTCGACGGCAGGCGGCCCGCGGAAGTTCAGCTCGCGGCGCTTCGTGCCCTTGGTGAGTTGCCCGATGCCTCCGTGGGGCGGGTCGTGATCGAGCACTGGAAGGCCCTGAGCCCGTCCGTGAGGCGAGAGGCTGCCGAGGTGCTCTTCGCCCGCGCCGACCGAGTCGTGGCCTTGCTCGACGCGATCGAGGCGAAGGAACTGGCCTCCGGGGAGCTGGAGGCGGGCCGCCAGAAAGCCCTGCTCAACCATCCCGACGGAGCGATTCGCCAGCGTGCCGCCCGGTTGCTTGCCGGGTCGCCCCAAAGCGACCGTGCCCAGGTGATTGCGGCCTTCAAGCCGGCCCTCCTGCTTGAGGGGAAGCCGGATGCGGGGCGGAGCCTCTTCCAGAAGACGTGCGCGACCTGCCACAAGGCGGAGGGACAGGGCGAAAACCTTGGGCCCGACCTGGCCACGGTCTCGGGCCGGACGGCCGAGGACCTGCTGGTCCACATCCTGGACCCGAACCGCGAGGTGCTTCCCCAGTATTTGGACTACAGCGTGGGGACGGACGATGGTCGGGTCTTCACGGGGATGATCGCCAACGAATCGGCGAATTCCGTGACGTTGAAGCGGGCCGGTGGGGTGACCGACGTGATCCCCCGAGATCGCATCGAGACGATCGCCTCGACCGGCGTGTCGCTCATGCCCGAAGGGTTGGAGAAGGGGCTTTCGGCCCAGGATCTCGCGGACCTGGTGGGCTTCCTGAGGAGCATCCGGCCGCCATCGTCCCGCTCGAAATGAACGAAAGAGCCCCGGGGGGGCGGAAGACCCGGGGGTTTTCGCGTCCGTTCAGTCGATCTTCTTCTTGTCCTTGTTCTCATTCTTCATGACGAACATGAGCTGCTTGTCCTTCGTCTTGAAGTCGCTGGGGGCCTCGGCGCCGGGCAGAGAGTAGATGAGCCGCACGGTATCGCCCTCCTTCTCGATCAGTCCGTGAGAGACCTCCCCTTCGCTCGGGGCGAGCTTGCTCGTCATCGTGATCCGGTAGGGCGACTTGCTGTTCTCGATCTTGTAGGACGAGACGTAGGCATCCTTCTTGTCGGGGGTGGTCACGATGATCCCGTCCACGGTGATGCGGACGGTCGTCCCCTCGATACGCTCTTTAGGCTCGGAGGCGCCGTATTTCTCGCCCGAGACCACGGTGTATCCTCCGATCAACTCCTCCGCCCCGTCGTCGCCGCGGGCCATGGGGGCGAAGGCCAGACCGATCGTGAGAACACCGAGTGCGAATGGCTTGATGTGCATGAGTCGAGCTCCTCGTGACCAGGAAGAACGGCGGGAGAAAGGTGCCCGCCGGACTTCCCTGGAGCAATCGAGGTGCCAGGGCCCGATTCCTCCGCTCGGGAGGTCCCGAAGCCCTCGTTGGTTGACTATTTCAGATCAATTTCCACGCGGACGCCCGCGCTGAGTTTCGGGTCGCCCCGCTCTTCCAGGCCGAGGCAATATGTCTCGACGCTGGGCCGGGGGGTGACGGTCTGGGTCTTTCCACCGTCGACCTCGATCGTCAGCGGCCTGGCCAGGTCCACCAGTTTCGAGTCCAGCCAGAGCGCCAGCTTGTCCTGCTTTTCCGCCTTGAGCTTGATCGTGTTCTCGTGGATCGAGACCTCGACGCGGCCGCCGTCCACCGGGTTGGGGGCCTCGACCCAGAAGAAATGCTTGAGCACGTCGTCGGTCTGGACCCACACGAGGGACTTCGGCCGGGGCTCGCGGGTGAAGGCGAGCATCTCGCCGACCTTGTCGCGGTCGGGAACCGAATGCCCCACGCCCGGCCTCCACTCGAACTCGCCGGGATAGCCCCCTCGTTCGGCCCTCCAGGCTTCGACCTGTTTGGCGAACGCCTGGCAACGCTCGGCGCGTCCGTAGGCGGTGTCCTTCTCGCCGACCATGAAGGTGAATCGGGTGTTGAGCAGGTTCACGCCCTGGGTCTCGCCCTCGGTCGGGGCCGAGGCCGAGGCGTGGACGGCGGCGAATCGGTCGGGCGTCTTCGTCCCGATCACGAACGCGCCATAGCCCCCGTGCGAGGCCCCCAGGGTGTAGACCCGGTCCGGATTGACCTCGCCAAAGAGGACGAACTGCTCGATGAGACGATCGACCATCGGGCAGATGGCGTCGTCATAGAAGCCGTTCCACGAGTCGTTCGGAGCCCGCAGCGCGAGGTACACATAGCCGCCGGCCTCGGGGTGTTCCTTGTAATAGCGCTCGAACATGCCGGTCCACTGGCTGTCGTTGACCCGCTTCGGGGCGTTGCCTCCGCCGTGCATGGCGATGACCAGGGCCCAGCCGTCCTTGGGCTTCTCGCCCACGTGCCGCCAGAGGTAGGGGCTCTCGCGATCCTTCGTCTTCACCGTCTTCGCGTCGAATTCCTTGCGCATGTCGGCGTGCAGGGGAGACGCCTTGTAGGCGTCCCAGGCCAGGGCGAGGGTCGCGGGATCGTAGGGGACCTCGGCCAGGAGTTTGCGGGCGATGTCGCGCTTCGCGGGATCCTCCCCGAAACGATCCTTGAGGATCGCGGACAGGTCGGCGGCGCGGTCCTCGGGCGAGGTGCGGTCGAGGTCGATGCGCACCACGGTGTCGTCCTGCACCGTTGCGCGGGCGCAACTGGCCTGGCCATCTCGACGGGCCACGACCAGGAACGAATCCCCCGGCTTGACCGGGCCCGACAGGTGCAGATTGATGTCGGCGGCCGGGCCAAGGCTCTTGCCCACCAGCGCCGCCAGGCCCGTGGAGCGGTCATAGGCGGACACGTCGGCGACCACGCGTTCTCCGCCCTTGAGGACCTCGACCATCAACCGCGGCGGCTGGGGCCCTTTGGCCTTCGCGGTGTAGCGATCGGTCACGTTCTCGGCGTTCACTCGGGCCGATCGGTTCCAGACCATGCGGAAGTGGTCGCTGGTCTTGCGGTACGAGGTGGCGAAGACGGCGTTCTCGGGTTTGTCCTTGATTGCCGTGGCCGCGTCGCCGCCGAACCAGGCGTGGTCGAGGCCGTTGGGGTCGGGCTCGGCCGCCCCCACGTAGTGCCATCGGCCGGCGTCCCAGATCTCGACCCACGTGTGGTTCCCGCCGCGACCGGGCCACGAGTGGATTCCCGCCACGCGGGCCGGGACGCCCACGGCGCGGCAGGCCTCGACCAGCATGATCGACAGCCCGGTACAGGTCGCCATGCCCTGCGCGATCGACTCGCGGGAGCACTGGTCGGTCCTCAGGCGGCGGGTGTTGTACGTGACCTTGTAGTCGCGAAAGAGCGCAGCATTGACCTTCAGGCCAGCCTCACCGGGGGTCTTGCACTCCTTCACCAGCGGCAGGTACTTGGCGAGATACACGGACCGCATGGGGTCGAAGGGCTCGGTCAGGGTCCGATGCGGCAGGACCCCGTCGAGGAACACGTCTTCGGGAAGGGCCGATCCCCATGGCACCGCTTTTCTCGCCTGATAGGCGATGGCCACGTTGGTAGAAAGGGCCGACGGGTCGAGCTTGTCCAGGTCGCCCTCCGGAAGGTCGGTCACGAGATAGGCCATGCCGGGACGCTGGTCGGGGGGCGTCGCTTCGAGAGCCCGGACCCAGACCGCCCTTCGCGCGGGGGCTCGGTCCAGCGAACTTTCTACGCGGGCATCCCACCAGGCTTCCGCCTTCGGGGGATCCTCCACACGACCGAGCACCGCGACGACCGTCAACAGCAGACCGACCATGACACCTCCCACCCTTCGCCATTCGATCCCGACGACGCGACCATGTCGAAGAATTATCTTCTCACGGCCTCGACGGCGAAAGGGCGAAGTCGGCGGAAGTGCGGGGTGGCGATGGGCCGATCGGTCCGGCGATCGCTCCTCGAGCCGGATTCTGCCATAGGCTCAGAAGCCGAAGATCCCCACGAATCGGCCGAGGAGGCCTCGTTTCCGGGGGGGCGTGGGCTCGGCGATCGCGTCCTGGAAGCGGACGGTCGAGTCCTTGCGGGGCTCGGGACGTGAGGCGGCGAGGCCGACCTCGCGGGCCTGCTCGATGTGCGCCATCAGGCTCGCGCCTTGATCCTGCGGATTGGGCAGGCGGCGCGAGAGCGGGGTGACGATCCCCCCGCTTCGCAGGTCGGCCAGGTAGCCCAGCAGCGCGGCCTTGTTGGGGGCAGACCCATTGAGCAGGTAATGGACCCAGGCCCACGACTCGCGGTAGTCGCGAGGGGTCATCTTGCGGACGTCCTTGAGCATCTCGAGCTTGCGGATCTCGGGCTTCCAGCCGTCGGCCAGGTCGTCGGGGAGTCTCGCCACGTGGTCGGCGTTGTACCCTCCGCGCTCCTCGTCGACCTCGAAGTACTCGGCGAGCCCTTCGTCGAGCCAGAGCGGCAGGTCCGGGGCGGCGGCATGCAGCAGGGCGTGCGTGGCCTCGTGGCGAAGGTCCTCCTCGAGCCTCCCGCCGAAGTAGGTGTAGACCACTCGCCGGTTCCCCTGGGCCAGGAAGAACGCCCGGCGCGCGGGCAGCTCGGGGAAGTAGAACATGAGGAAGTGGCGGAATGCCTCGGGGCTCTCCAGGATGTACACCTCGATCGGATCCGAGCCCGCGGGCACGCGGAGCCCCAGGGTCGCCTGGACCTGATTCTCGAGCGACTGGAGGTTGTGGATCGCGGGCGAATCCGCCGGGAGGGGCGTGTTCGTGAACACGCAATAAGGGCCGGTGCGGGTCTGGAACTGCGACGGGACGAGCGACGGCCCCGCTGCCGGGCGGACCGTGGCGCACCCCGAGGAGATCGCCAGGAGGAACCAGACGAGGGCCGGGATCAGGGGGGATCGCGTCGTGGTGTTCGTCATCGGGGCACCCTCTGCGACGGTTCGGAGATTCGCGGCAGGCCATGTCGTCGGGAGCGAGGGGCTCGCTCAGGAGAGGACACGTCCTCGACGTTCGTTCTGCAGGGCCTTGGACCGGCAGGCCCGCTCGATCTCTCGCCACAACAGCTTCCAGGCGGCCCGATTGGTCCGCAGGACAGGGGCATAGATCCGCAAGAACCGCAGGGCATCGGTCCGGGTGCGTCCCGGAGTGTTCGCCAGGCTCACCTGCAACCTCGCGAGGTTTTGCACGCGCGTGCGATGGGGGATCGGGTCCATGAGGGTCACGCCAACCAGGTCGATCAACTGGAGCGACGGGTTCGCGGCTTCCGTGTCGCCCACGAGCAGGATGTTCGCCGCCTTGATGTCCCGGTGCGACAGCGATCGCTCGTGCATGAGGCTGATCAGACGGGCGAGCGCGGGGTTCAGGCGACGGATCGCGGCGCGGCGGGCCTCGTCCGTTCGAGACGACAGGACGCGATCCTTGTAGTCGCCCAGGGTGATCGAGGGCTCGGCCTTGATCGTGGCCAGGTAGGTCTCATGGGGCAGGAAGTGATGGGGGAGGAACCGGGTGCGGACCGAGGAAGCCCGCTGGATCACCACCAGGTTCCTCGGCGTGGGCACGCCCCGGCAGTCCATGTGCTGCCCGCTCTGCCAGGCCCTCCAGGCTCGCGACGGACGGAACAGGTTGAGCAGAGGGTCGAGCCATTTCTTGCGGTTGAACCGCTTGTAGATGATGGGCGTGGGAACGCCCCCGATCGGGATCGTGATCTCGGCCACGGTGGTCGTGCGCGAGGTCTTGAGGATCGCCGCGTCGGGGCGGTTGAACGGGGCGTCGGGGTCGGCGATCAGGCCCTGGACGACCTGCGGCTCCACCTCGCGCGAGGCCACGCCCCAGGCCCGGCCTTCGCGATAGGTCGCGAAGTACTTGTTGTCGCCGCGACACCGCTTGCCCCATCGCCTCCAGAGCCGCTCGGCCCAGGAGCGCGTGGCCCTCTCGATCGACTCGGCGAACGGGGCCAGGTCGGGCGCGGGGCCGGATCGGGCCGCGAGGTAGGTCTTGAGGAAGCGCATGCGGTCGGACCGCCCGCTTCGGGTCCAGAAGTAATGGTCGAGCAGCGCGAGGTTCTCGCGGGCGTCCTTCCAGTCGAGGTTCTTGCGGACGCGCAGGGCGTCGAGGTCGATCATGGCGAGCGTGGGACGATCGTCCTTGTCGAGCCTCACGAGCAGGTTGCCCGGATGGAAGTCCTGGTGGACGAACCCGGCCTGGTGCAGATACGCCGTGAGCTCCCCCAGGGCGAAGGCCAGCGATTGCCTGAGTCGGGCCCGGCGGACGGGCTCGAAGCGAGGGAGGTGCTCCTCGACGAACTGGTCGAGCGCCACGGTGTCGGGGATCGCCGGGCTGACCAGATAGTTCTCGAACAGGAACTTTCGCTTCCGCTGCTCGCCCAGGGCGATGGGCGTGATCGTGGGCACGCCGATGCCGGCGAGCCGGGCCGCGCGGTGGCCTTCGTTGCGGCTCTTCCCGCGGCGGAACCACTGGCGCAGCATCTCGCGCCAGCTCGGCACGAGGTTGTGCTTGACGAACACCGAGCCCTCGGGCAGGTCCGCGCGGTAGACCACGCGCTGGGGGCCGGTCTTGATCACGGCGAGCCGTCCGCCCGCTC
The DNA here is from genome assembly GCA_031411935.1 of Planctomycetales bacterium. GTDB lineage: Bacteria > Planctomycetota > Planctomycetia > Isosphaerales > Isosphaeraceae > JAQGHR01. The sequence continues at coordinate 10,398 of JANOBY010000688.1, forward strand.
GCCACTCGTCCAGGCGCAGGCCCTGAGGGCCGATGAGCGCCTGGCTCCACTCGGGCCGGACCCACCATCGCACCTCGCCCGAGCGGATCCACGACCAGGCCGGGGCCCGGAAGAGGGGCTCGGGCCGGGGATTTTGATGGCTTCGCCGCGAGGCGTGACGGATCATCGCCGACCTGCTTTCCCAGCCTCGGCCGGTTGGATCCTGGTACCCAGGGGCGCGGGGATCGCGCCCGAAGGGGCCCCGGCGATCGCGGAGACGAACCGTCCGGACCAGGCCGGAACCGAATAGGACGAGACCACGCGATCGCGCGCCGCCTGGCCCATCCGGTGCCGGAGATCGCGATCGTTCACGAGCTTCCCGATG
>JANOBY010000689.1:0-15209 GCA_031411935.1 Planctomycetales bacterium
GCCCCGAGCTGGGTCGGGGCGTCGTCGCCGATCGCGGACGGGGGACGGACATACTCCAGGAAGTTGCCCCCCTGGATGTACTCCATCGAGAAGAACCAGCGGTTGCCGTCGGAGATCAGCTCATAAAGCGTGACCAGGTTCGGGTGCGCCAGGTTGGCGAGCGAGCGGAACTCGTTCTTGAACCGGTAGAGGTCCAGCGAGGTGGCGTTGGGCAAGGTCTTGAGGGCGACCGTCGCCTCGCGCTCGGTGTCGAAGGCCTCGAAGACGATCCCCATCCCGCCCGCGCCCAGGCGACGACGGACCACAAAACGAGGCAAGCTCGCAAAGTGTTCCGCCCCGACTGCGATCATACGCCGTACCTTGCTGCGTGGATGGTGACTTTGATTTTCGACCGACAGCTCACGAGCGATCACAGGCCTAGTATCGCACAGAATGGCAGCGGACAAGAATCCTCAAGGCTGCAGTCCCGCCCGTCTTTTGTTCGGATCAGAACGTACAGGCGGAAAAGGCCTGTCGGCAAAATTTGGGAGAAACTTTTGCCAGGAATAAACTGCGGGATCCATATAACCGATAAAGTCGAATAACTCAGAAGAGGAATTCCTGTCGAAGGGCCGTGCCATGCCGACCGAGTCCAGCCGTCCCATGCTTCGTAGGTTCCGCGCAAGCTTGCTTACACTGGGATTGCTGGCGAATTTGCTGGCTCCGGCGAAGGCCCAGTTCGGCGACTCGGTCGCGGGTGTGGGCCCGATCAATCGCAGCATGGGCGGTGCGTCGGTCGCAGCCCCGATCGACGCGGCGGGTGCCCTCTTCTGGAACCCGGCGTCGATCGGCGGCCTGGGCCGGTCGGAGATGGAGTTCGGTGTCGAGCTCTTGATACCGCGAAGCACCGTCTCGTCGCGCATCAACGCGGGGGCGTTCGGCCCCGGGGTTCCCTCTCGCACGCTTGCGGGGAACACCGGCGGGAATAACGGGATCTTCCCTCTGCCCGCGTTCGGGATCGTGTATCAGCCGGAAGAATCACCGTTCACCTACGGCTTCGGCCTGTTCCAGATCGGCGGATTCGGGGTCAATTATCCCGCGAGCCGGACGAATCCCGCGCTCAACCCGCAGGCCCCGTTCGGCAGCGGCGTGGGGCCGTTGTGGGGGAGCTACCAGCTGATCCAGCTCGCGCCCACGGTCGCCTACAAGCTCACCGACACGCTCTCGGTGGGGGTTGCGGCCAACTTCGACGTGGGCTACCTGTCGGCCAATCCGGGGCTGTTCGCCTCGCCCACGCGGGTTAACGGGGCGCAGGGGCCGGGCCTGAATTATCCCGTGGCCACCAACGGCCGGAGCCGGTACGGCGGTGGGTTCCACCTGGGCCTCTATTACAACCCGGGCAACAACTGGACCTTCGGGGCGTCGGTGAAGAGCCCGCAGTGGTTCGACACTTACACCTTCAACGGGATCAACGCGAAGGGCCAAGCGGTCACGCCGAAGGTGGACCTGGACTTCCCGATGGTCATCTCGGTGGGAACCGCGTACACCGGCTTCGACAAGCTCCTGCTCGCCGCCGACCTCCGCTACTTCGACTTCCACAACACCGACGGCTTCCGGTCCTCGGGCTTCGACTCCACAGGCGCGGTCCGAGGGCTGGGCTGGCAGAACACCTTCGGCATGGCCCTGGGCGCACAGTATCTCCTGAGCGAGAAGTTCACCGTCCGGGGCGGATACACCTTCAGCATGTGCCCGCCGGGCGACGCCGTGACCCAGTTCAACCTCGTGTCGCCCAACCTCATCCAGCACTCGCTCGCAGCCGGGGCGAGTTATCTGGTGACCGAGAAGTTCACGCTCTCGCTCACCTATGTGCACTATTTCCAGAATTCGATCCGCGGGCCGCTGGTCAGCCCGGCGACCGGACCGATCGCCGGCACGGAGGTGGTGAACACGTCCACCGGAGACTCGGTCGTGATCGGAGCCACGGTCGGGTTCTGACCGTTCCGGGATCTCACGAAGGCGTGACCGGCTCGGGCATGGTGGCGTCGATCTCGCCCACGATCGTGGCCGGCTGGCCGCAGATCGCGCGGGATGCCATCATGCCCGTCATGACGGCCGACTCAATGCACCCGCCGAGCCCGATCTTCGTCCAGTCCCCCGTGAGGATCAGGTTGGAGAAGCCCGAGCCGTCGGCCGCGAGCCGGTACTTCGCGGCCCCCGGCGGCGAGAGCACATAGCGCTCGGTGGGGTCCACGTTCACGCGCAAATACTGGGCGTCGATCCGGTCCGCGCCCGATCGCTCCCTGGCGTCGTACATCAGGCTGGGGTCGAGGGCGGTGGGATTCAGCGGCCCGGAGATGCCCTTCGGGTAGAGGTGGGCCTGGTTGTCCTGGAGCCACTGGAGCGTGATCTCCTTGAGCCGATCGCGCTGGCGTTCGGGGAAGCCCAGGTCCGAGGCGTCGGGGATCACCGTGCTCTCGGGAAACTGTCCGCAGTAGTAGTTGAGGTTGCCGGGCGCGTTGCCGATCGGCCAATCCTCGCGAGGCAAGAGGTGGCTGAAATCCCCCCATGTATTGAGCGGCTGGGCGTAGCCGGTCATGAGCCCCGGAGGCCCCTGCCAGCCGAGCTGCTCGGCCGTGGGCTTGAGCCAGAGCTGCACGCCGAAGGTCTGCACCGTGTGGATCTTCTCGATCATCTTCGCCCAGGCTGGATTGGCCTCGATCAACTCTCCGCAGATTTTGGGGAGGGCCGCGATCGAGATGCCCAGGACCGCCAGGTCGAAGTCCTCGCCCGCCGTGAGCACGAGCTTGCCGGGGTTCGTCCATCCGCACCAGGCGCTCTCGAGTTCGTGGCCGCCGGCCTTGATGGCGGATCCCTCGACGAGCTGGTCGTAGAGCGGGCGGTCGGGCCAGCACGGCAGAGCCTTCACGTCCACCAGCGGGCGGTACTCGCCGTCGCCCTTCACGTGGGCCTGGACCGCAAAGGTGATCGTTTGCACCTGCGTCTTGTCGGCCGAGAGTGCGACCGACTCGGCCCGGTGGAAGAAGGCGAACTTCACGCCGCGACGGCTGAGCACCTCGTACAGAGGGGCGAACACGGTGTCGCCCATCCCGGCCTGCATCTTCCAGAAGACGGCGCCCTTGTACGTGAGCATGAGCCGCGTGAGATGCCGCAGGGCCATGCCCGCCGACAGCAGAGGGCGGTTCGAGTCGCCCTTTTCGAAGGCGAAGAAATAATCGTAGAAGCCGCGAACCGGGGCCGAGCCCAGCGCCAGGTCGGACGCCCCGTGCCGCTTCAGCCATGCGGCGAAGTCTTCCTCGTCGATCGCGTCGAACCCGTGGAAGAGCACGCCGTCGGCCAGCACGCCTCGCACCGCGGCCTGCATGCAGTCGAACATGATCATCGACCGACGGACCGCATCGTCCAGCTCCACCAGGTGCGCGATCTTGTCGCGGAACCAGTCGGTGAAGCTGTCCAGGAGCCAGATGATCCCCTGGTGGGCCGCCGCCGGATGCTCGTGGGGATCGCTGGGTTGCACGCCCACCAGGAAGTGAGCCAGCTTGAGCAGTTCGTTCTTGCCCCACTGGAGCACGCCGGAGGCCGGTGCCGGTGCCGGCGTTTGGGGTTGCGGGATGCCTTCCTCGCGTGAGATCAGGTCGTCCAGCCATCTGGGTAGCGTGGCCCCGGCCTCGCCCGACGACGAGGACGCCCAGGGCGCGGCCTTGGCCAGCATGAACTCTAGCGCCTCGCGTACGTACTCCCACAACGGGGGCAGGACCTTGCCGTCGCCGGGCAGCCCTTCCTCCACGCCCATCTCGTTGAACCAGGGGATCCACCGGCCGTCGAAGTATTCTTGCCAGAGCAGGTTATTGTGCGGCTTGAACGCGTCTTCCAGGCGGGCCAGGGGGGTGCCCGCGGGGCGGCCGAGTTCCCCGTAGCACCTGCGCATCATCGCGAAGGCGTTCTCGTAGAACCCGCCCCACACGTGCAGGCCGTGCTCCTGGATCCGCTCGTGGTAATCGGCGTTGCGGCCGCTGGCGCCCTTGCCGCCGAGCCGCCAGCCCATCTGGTACACGGTGATCTCGTACTCGCTCGACCAGCCGGGCTGACTCGACAGCTCGAAGGCCGCCGCCAGAGACGCGGTGCCGCCGCCCAGGATGGCGACCTTCTTGGGACGCTTGGTGTCTGCCACGCTACCTGCCTCATCGTAGAGGGAGAGCATTCGAAGCGAGGTCACTCTTGCACGGGCGAAGGACTGATGTCAACGGAGTACATTTTGTTGACTTTGCTGATGGGTCGCACCATACTCGTCCCGCCCGGGCCGATGACGAGCTGGGATCGGTCGTGGCTTCGGAACGCTTTGAGGCGCACGCCCCGACTTGCGGGTTCCGCGACCACTTCGCCCCACGATCCTATCGTGTTCTTCAGCCGCGAGGACGCTTCGATGGATCAATCCCAGCGCAAGAAGGTGGCCATCCTGGGCGGAGGCGCCGGGGCCCTGTCCGCCGCGTTCGGGATCACGCAGATGCCCAACTGGCAGGACCACTACGAGCTCACGGTCTACCAGATGGGCTGGCGGCTTGGCGGCAAGGGCGCCAGCGGCCGCAACGCCGAATCGGGCCAGCGGATCCAGGAGCACGGCCTTCACGTGTGGGCCGGCTTTTATGAGAACGCCTTCCGCGTGATGCGCGAGTGTTACGGGGAACTCGGCCGCGCGCCCGATGCCCCTCTCGCCACCTGGCAGGACGCCTTCAAGCCGCACAGCTTCATCACCCTGCTCGAGCCGGTGGGCGAGGAGTGGAAGCCCTGGAACCTCACGCTCCCCACGAACGACTCCGTGCCCGGCGAAGGCGGCGTGATGCCCACCCCCTGGGACTACGTGAAGGAGACCCTGGCCTGGGCGGACGAGATCCTCTCGCACCTGCACTTCGACGCCGAAGCCACGCTCACCTCGTCCGGATCGAAGCCCCTGATGGATCGCTTGCTGAGCTGGGCCGAAGCCAAGGCGGGCGACCTGCTGGCCGAGGGGACCGGTCTTCTGTTCTCGCACCCGGACACGCCCCGCGAATCGCTGGCGAGGGCCAGCCACGTGGCCCAGGCCGCCCCCGACGATGTGGACGAGCATCCCGCCATGCTCCACGCGGGCCTGAGGCTCCTGCTCGAGGACGCCCACTCCGCGCTCAGGTCCGATTTCGACAGCGTGAGCGATGACGATCGCCACCTCCTCTTGCTGGTCAACCTGGGCCTGAGCACGGCCCGCGGGATCCTTGCCGACGGCGCCTTGATCCACGGCCTGGCGCATCTGGATCAGTGGGAATGGACCGACTGGCTCCGCCGCCACGGCGCGACCGAGGAGACCCTCAGGTCCTCGGTGGTCCGGTCCACGTATGACTACATCTTTGGATACAAGAACGGGGACATCAAGAATCGTTCCGCGGGCGCGGGCACGACCACGCACGGGCTGGCCCGCCTGTTCCTCACGTACAAGGGGGCCTTTTTTTACGTGATGCAGGCCGGGATGGGGGACACCGTGTTCGGCCCGTTGTACGAGGTGCTCAGCCGTCGCGGCGTGAAGTTCGCCTATTTCCACCGAGTTCAGAAGCTGGGCCTCACCCCCGACGGCAAGGCGATTGCGTCCATCGAGATGGCGGTGCAGGCTCACGTAAAGGGCGGGGGCGAGTATCAGCCCCTGGTGGACGTGAAGGGGCTGCCGTGCTGGCCCGACCGCCCCCTGTACGACCAGCTCGTCGAGGGATCCGCCATCAAAACCGGCGGGTTCGACCTGGAAAGCGCCTGGACCGGGTGGCAGGATCCGGGCAACCGCACGCTGCATCTCGGCCACGAATTCGACGTCGTGGTGCTGGGGATCTCGATCGGCGCTCTGCCCGGAATCTGCGGCGACTTGATCGCCGCGAGCCGTCGTTGGCGGACGATGATCGACAAGGTGCAGACCACCCCCACGCACGCGTTCCAGCTCTGGCTGGACGAGGACGTGACCGGGCTTGGATGGGACTACGGGCCCACCATCGCGTCGGCCTTTGTCGAACCCTCCAGCTGCTACGGCGACCTCAGCCACCTCGTCGGCCGCGAGGACTGGGCCGAAGGCCTCTCGCCCAAGACGATCGCCTACTTCTGCGGCCCCCTGGCCGACCCCGACGTGATCCCCGCGTTCACCGACACGGCGTTCCCCGCCAAACGCGCCGAGCAGGTCCGGCACGGGGCGATCCGATGGCTGGACGCCTATACCCGCTGGTTCTGGCCCCGGGCGTGCGATGCCGACAGTTTCTTCTGGAACAAGCTCGTGGCTCATCCCGACGCCACGGGCCACGCCCGGTTCGACATGCAGTACTGGCGGGCGAACGATAACCCGACCGAGCGCTACGTCCTGTCGTCGCCGGGCAGCAGCCAGGCCCGCCTCAAGTCCGACGAATCGGGCTTCTCCAACCTGTATCTCGCGGGCGACTGGGTCTTCACGGCTTTCAACGCCGGTTGCGTGGAGGCGGCCGTGATGGGCGGGCTCCAGGCCTCGCGCGGGATCTGCGGATACCCTCGCGACATCATCGGCAGCCTTGACTGATCGTGATCTCGAGCCGTCCGCAAGCACCGGTCCACGCTTCTTGCAGGGAGATTCGCCCGCGATGATCGACCCCAAGCCGAAGAAGCAGCGGATCGCGGTCCTGGGCGGAGGGGTGGGGGCCATGTCGGCCGCCTACGAGCTGACCGAGCAGCCCGGCTGGTCCGACCGCCTCGAGATCGACATCTACCAGATGGGCTGGCGCCTCGGCGGCAAAGGCGCCAGCGGCCGGAACGCCGAGTACGGGATGCGGATCGAGGAGCATGGCCTGCACATCTGGCTAGGCTTCTATGATAATGCGTTCCGCCTCATGAATCGCTGCTACGCCGAGCTCGGCAGGCCCGCCGGATCGCCGATGGCCACGGTCGCGGACGCCTTCTCGAACCACAGCACGTCCGAGCTGATGGAGAACATCCACGGCGAGTGGAGGATCTGGCCGATCGAGTTCCCCACGAACGAGGCGAAGCTTGGCGAAGGCACCGAGGTCCTCTCGCCGTGGTCCTACGTCCGCATGATGTCCGCCTGGCTCGTCGGCCTGTTCGACGGCGCGGACCTGGGCGTCGGGCTCCTCGATAGCCTCACGTCATTCCATCCGCTGGCCTGGGTCGAGCGAGCGTTCCGCGCGGCCTTGCGGGACGTTGAGGAGATGATCCATCCCACGGCGCTGCATGCCGGCCACGCGCTGATCCACAGTCTGCCACTCGATCCCGCGCAGCATACCAGCGCCCAACACCGCTCGGTCATCTCGCTGCTCGAAACGTTCCGCGAGCAATGGTTCACGCGAGTGGGTGAAAAGATCCACGATGATGATGCACTTCGGCGTCTGGGCGTGTTGATGGATTTGGGGATCACCTCGATCCGCGGGATGATCGCAGACGGGACGCTGTTCCACGGGTTCGACCCGCTGGACGAGGAGGATTTTCACGACTGGCTCGTGCGGCATGGGATGCGTGCCGAGAACCAGTGGTGCGCGCCGGTGCGTGCCCTGTACGACCTGGTCTTCGCTTATGAAGAAGGAGACATCCGGCGCCCGAACCTGGCGGCCGGGGCGTCGCTGCGGATCATCGTGCGGATGTTCTGCTCGTACAAGGGGGCCATCTTCCAGAAGATGATGGCCGGGATGGGGGACATCGTGTTCGGCCCCATGTACGAGGTCATGAAGCGCCGCGGGGTGCGGTTCCACTTCTTCCACAAGGTCCACAACCTCGCGCTCTCGGACGACAAGCAATCGATCGCGAAGATCCAGATCGGCGTGCAGGCCACGTCCCGCGACCCGGGCGGTTATGATCCCCTGATCGACGTGAAGGGGCTGCCGTGCTGGCCGAGCGAACCGCTGTTCGATCGCCTGGTCGAGGGCGACGCTATCCGCGCCTCGGGCTCAAATCTGGAACTCTCGTGGGGCACCTGGAAGGACGTGGGGGAGCTCACCCTGGAGAGCGGCAAGGACTTCGACCGCGTGATCCTGGGGATCTCCTGCGGCGCGTTCCCGTATGTGTGCCCCGAGCTGATCGCGGCCAGGCAGGACTGGCGTGTGATGGTCGATCGCGTGAAGTCCGTGCGGACCAAGGCGTTCCAGATCTGGATGAGCAAGTCGAGCGCCGAGCTCGGCTGGCCCATCTCCAGCAAGGCCCAGATGGGAGCCTACGTCGAGCCGCTGGACACCTGGGCCGACATGAGCCACTTACTCCCACAAGAGCAATGGCCCGAGGGCGTGGAGGTGAAGAGCGTGTCGTACTTCTGCGGGGCCTTGAAGGAGACGCCGATGCCCGACCCGCCGTTCTCCGATCCCAGCTATGCGGCCTCGCAGGAGTTGCAAACCCGCGATCGCGCGACTCATTTCCTCCAGAGCCAGATCCGCCCCCTGTGGCCGAAGGGGGGCACGCCCGAGAACCCCGACGGGCTGGACTGGAACTTGCTTGTGGATCCGAAATTGGCGCAGGGTGAAGCGCGTTTCGAGTCGCAGTACTGGCGGGCAAACGTCGAGCCCACCGAGCGCTACGTGATGACGGTAAAGGGCAGCACCCGGTATCGGCTCAGGCCCGAGGCGTCCGGCTTCGCAAACCTGGTGCTCGCGGGGGACTGGACCTACAACGGCATCAACGCCGGATGCGTCGAGGCCGCCGTGATGTCGGGCATGATGGCATCAAGAGCGATCAGCGGCTTCCCGCAAGAGATCGTCGGCGAGACCGATTTCACCGTGAGGGGCGCGTAAGAGGCCATCCGGTCCTATTTGCCGCTGTTTTGCGGTCTTTGAAGGGTGCAGGCGGTTTCTCCTGGTTCGGGCGTCGTCGCCGCAGCATGCCCTGGATGGCGCTGATGTGCAGCATCGATTCGCTCGATGTGGCCAGCGATTCGTCATCCCTGCTGTTGCGGCGGTAACGCCCCGGCCAGGCGAACGTCCGCTCCGCCACCCGGCGGCGAGATTCAGCCGCGCGGAGTAACCCTGGCCTCCGTGTGAGGAAACGGAGCGAATCCGGCATAGGAGCTGAAGTCAGAGCGCTCGGCGATCGGCGAGGAGCTGAAAGCGATCGCCCAGCCTAAGCCGATCAAGTCGGTCGGTGGATGTCGGGACGAGGTGGACCGGCGCAGGCAGGGGGACGGGAACAGTTGACCTTGCAGGAAGAAAAGTGCCTTGTGGGGAAATCTATTCGGGCGCCCCATTCAGAGACCGGATAGCCTCCGGTAAACTGCGGTTCTCATCGCGATGGTCGGCAGGGGATCCCGCACCGCTGGGTCCGGCGGGGCCGCCCGGAGAAGGTTTCCCCGAATGCAGATACAGGATCCGCCGCAACTCCCGGATCGTTTCCACCTCCCCCTGACAGCTGTGGTCGCCCCGGACGACGAGCTCGGATGACGCCCAGTCCAGGTGCGAGCTGGTGTACGCGACCACCCCGTCGCTCCCGAGCCGGGCCGGCAGCCCCGGGTCGGCCTGGCCGATGATCGAGTGGACCGGGATGGGCTTACGCTCCAGCGTCGCGAGCGTCCGGAGCAGGCGATTGTCGGTGCGCAACTCGTCGATGCTCGAAGGGAGCCCACCCTCGCGGATCTCCGAGGTGAAGAAATCGGCGCCGTTCTGGGCGAGCAGCTTCCTGGAGAGCATGCGGAGCGGGAGGGGCAGCCGGATCAGCCGGTCAGCGAGCCGGCCGATCCACAGGTCGCCCAGCTCGCTGCCCCGGTGCGGCGTGGCGATGAAGACCGCCCGGGCGATCGACGGGTGGGGCTCGAAGAAGAAGACCCGCCGCAGCATCTCCTTGTGCTCGGGCGAGGCCTTCAACTCCTCGAACGGTCTACGCCCGACGAGTTTCCAGAGCTCGTCCCCGCTCCGCGCGATCATCATCCTGGTGATGAGCCCGCCCATGCTGTGCCCCACCATCACGACCCGGTCGAGGGCCGGATCGCGACGGGCGGGATCGACGGTCTCGCGGAGCTCGTCCAGACCCTTGCGCAGCTTCGCGGCGGAGACGGGGAACGGCGTCCCGGTGGGGTACATGAAGATCCAGAATTGGAAGCGAGCGCGGATCTCGGGGTCGCCGCGGAGGTCGTTGATCACCTTCATCCACGCGACCGGGCTGGAGCGGAGGCCGTGGACGAGGACCACCGGGATTTTCCCCGGCTCGTAGGGATGGAGCATGTACAGCCCGGCGATCTTCTCCAGCCACTGCGGGTCGAGCAGGCCGATCTCCTGGAGGATGGGCAGCGGGCTCTGCACGAAATGGTAGACCAGCGGCGTGGTCAGGTCCGTCGCCAGCGGCACCGCCCGTCCGCCGAGGTCGACCTGCTCCTCGACGAGCGGGTCATGCAGTTCCAATCGCAGGCCATAAAGGCCCGCATCGGCCCCCGCCGCGGGCGGGTCGGGTTTCAAGACGGCCGTCATCGGGTAGACCTGCCTGGGCATGAGGAATTTCTCTTCCCCGGTCCGCCCTTCAAGCTGCTTGAGGTCAAATTTCTTGAGGGCGATCAGGGGCACGCCGATCCCCTCGGTCTTGTACTCGCGATCGAGGTTCTTGATGGCGAAGTCGTCGACGAAGAAGAACCGGTCGAACGACTCGGGCGAGAGGAATGGCGAATCGCGGGCGATCGTGAGCCGGATGCCCTTCTCCATCAGACCGGATCGCCACTCTTCATCGAGCTTGATTTTCCTGCCGCCGGTCGCCCGGAGGAATTCCGCCTGGGCCGCGCCGAGCAAGGCGCGGGCGTCGGGGAGGCTCGGGACGGCCTGCCGCGACGTCGGCCCGGAGAGCAGGCCCTGAACTGCTCTCGAGGCATCTGCCACGGCATCGACCTGATAGCGGGCGTCGATCTCCTTCGACTCTCGCCCGGCCTTTAGACCGGCCCGGTAGCTGGCTTCGGCCCGGGAAAGCAGGAACTTGGGGTCCGAGCGGTTCGGATTGCCATGATCGAACGACACCGGCCCCCGAATCGGAGGGGGAGTTGATTGATCCACGGGCCCGGGATCGGCCCACCGGCCGATGCGTTCCCGCCGGCCTGCCGAGGAGAGCGATGGGCCCCCGCCGATCCTCTTGATCGACACGCCCTGGCACCCCACCAACATAAGACAGCAGAAGGCGAGGCAGAAGAGCAGCCCGCGTCGCCATCTGATGTTTTCCCGTGGATGAAGCAATGCCCCCCCTCCTGGCGGTCTAAAGGGGGCATCAAGCTCAACCCCGGAGCATCCTGCTCGTCATCGAATGATGGGGATATCGGGATTAGCTGAACCGATCGTCACTCTTTCAGATCGGCCCCATCGAACGAACGGCCCGAACGTCAAGGCCCACGATCGGACCGCCGGGGAGAGATCAGGCGTATGAGCCTCCGAGCCCACTGGAAGCCATCGCTGCGCCTCGCCCGCCGCAGCGAGGACTCGGGCTGGAGGACCGCCGAATGCTCATTCCTCTTCCTCGGAGACCTCCGTGGGATCAAGCTTGGCGTGCTGCTGGTAACTATCGCCGGGCGAATCATTCGGGACGAGCTTCGGCTTCTTCCCGGGCTGGGGAGTCTCGCTCGCGTCGGGCACGGCCGCCTCGCCGTGCTTCTTTTTCTCGTCCTGCACCATCTTGTCGTGGGCAATGTTGCGCGGATCGGCCATGACGGCTCCTTGAAGGAAAAGTGCTATTGCCGGGGATGGATCTCCGGCAAGCTTTCACATAAAAGCAATTCTCGGGCCGTCACGACTTCGATATCGAGCCCGGCGCGAGGGCCGACGACGCGACCATGGAGCTGCGCGTCGTGCAGGAGCTCGAGCCCGATCTACGCCGGGGGGGGGCGAGGACGTGCCACACGTCATCCATTCCCACCGAGCACCCCGCCGATCCATCGATGAAAGAAGGCCCGGCGGCCAAGCGGCCCCGGGCCTCCTCGTTCCACTGGATCATCGCGCGGGCGAGGCGATGTAGATCGGCTGCTGGTACGGCTGGCCCGCCGGTGCGGCGTAGTAAAGCGGCCCGCTCGGGGATCCCGTCGTCGGGACGTTGAAATACGTCATCGGCCCGGAAGGGACACTGCCCCCGGCCTGGGACGGGTAGTAGGCCGAGTAATGGGGCGACCACGTGAGCCCGCCGAACGTGCCGGGCGGGGCGGTTGCGCCCCCGGGTTCCATCACGACGGGGACCCAGACGATGGTGGGCGCCGGCGCCGCGACTGCCGCGGTGACCGGCACGGGGGCTGCGGCTTGCACGACCGGAGCAACCACCGTCGGCGTGACTGCGGGGGCGGCCATCACCACGGGGGCGGCAACGGGCGTGGCGACTGGAACCGGAGCAACCACGACAGGCCGAGTGATGACGGTGGCCGTGGCGCCCAAATTCTGCGTCGCGTAGGCGCGGTCCCGGCAACCCACGACCCCATCCTGATTGATGTCGGCAGCCGCGTTGTATCGCGGATCGCCCTGGCGCGTGGCGTAGGCCTCGCGGATGACGTCCATGTCGTCCGAGTCCACGCGGAGGTCCCCATTCACGTCCCCGGGCAGGAAGCCGTCGAGGACGAAGTCGCCGGCGGCGTCGGACCGGGCCGCCACGGTCGCCTTGTATGTCGTTCCGCCGCCCGCCGGGATCGCCACCCGGGAGAGGAACGGAGCCCCGCCGGTTCCATACGTTGCCGCCTTCGCTTTGCCGTCCGGGCCGACGATGTTGAGTACGGTGGGCGTGATCGCGGACCCGGCGGCGGGGCGGGGGCTCAGACCGATCAGGACCGTCTCCTGACTCGTGGGCCTGGTGAGCGAGCCCGAGGCGAGCAGGAAGTCGACGGTGGCCGTCTGCCCCACGGCCGGCACCTTGCCAATCACCGAGACGAAGGGGGTGACGGCGGCGGTGAGCACCTCGCGGCGTTCCAATCCCTCGATTCCGGGCCTGATGCCCCGCTGGCGATGCGGCGTGCCGAGCCCGCCCTTCTGCGGCCGCCCGCGTCGTGCTGTCGCCCAGGTCGCGAGGCGGCTTATCCATGATCCCATCGAGATGATTCCCTGTATTCGCGGAACGCCCCGTCGCTCGTCGCGACGTTACGCCGATCGACCGTCGTAGGTGCCCAGGCCGGGCATCCCGTCCAGGCGATTCAATCGGCCGATCCGTCACAAGAGCATGAGCCTTGACGGCGTTCTCGACAAAGCGGCTCGGACTTGCCCGCCCCCACGCGATGTCGTTCTCAAAGGCATACTGATGTCGAATTAGAGACAAGTGCGAGTGTTTATGGAGTACGGGCGCAAATGACAGCGGAATTCCGCTTCCCACTGGCGACGCCCCGGGCTCTGTGGCCGAGCTCATCCTGCCAGACGGAAAAAGCCTGAGCCAGGTGATGGTCGGCTCTCGCATCGTCCACTGCTATCGGGCCCATGCCCCACGACACCGGAGCTGGAAAGGCTGGAGGACTCTGCCCGCACGGCCAAACGCGGCCTGTGGAGCCAACCGAACTCACCCCGTCGTGGGAATGGCGGAATCCGAAGATTGTCCATCATGCTCGGGTAGTCGATAAGAGCAACAGCCACCCGTAGCATGCCCCGAACTGCTGGGGGGCGGCGAAGATCGAGGAATCGAACCGATTGGGCTTCCGATCGGCGGGAGAGGCCGGAACCGCAGGATACCGCAAGGCGGGGGATTGTATGTGATCGCCGGATTGCCCGCACCCTCGGGGGCGAACGCGGTCTCACCGGGGCGAAATGGCTCAAACTCGCCGACCGGACGGGCGATCTTAAGGCAACGGGCGCCCGCCCTCCCGGCACGGCGGTCCCCTGACGAATCGCCATCCTTCTAGCCCACCGGAGTCCGATGAGTACCACCATTCGAGATGGAGAGGTCGTCGCACCCAGGCCGCTAATGACGAACGGCGTCCTGGTAAAAGCACGCTGGTTACTCATCGGGATGTGCCTGGGGTCGTTCGCAGGGGCCTGGGCGGGCGGGGGCACCGACCGCTACGGCGAGGAGGAAGGCTTCATCGGCGGCCTCCGGGGTGCCTGCGGCACGCTCGCCCGCGGCTACCGCTACACGGCCGCTACTCTCGCCGAGTGCGTCGGGAGCGACGGCGATTCGGTCCGCAACCTCGGGCTCGGGCGGCAGATCGAGACCCGCCTCTGGCAGGACAAGCGGCTGGACGCCGTGGGGATCGTCGTCGAGGTTGAGGGGGGCGGCAAGGCGGTGCTCACCGGGCAGGTGCCCGACGCGACGCACAAGGACAGGGCGGTGATGCTGGCCCGCGACACGCGTGGGGTTGAGAAGGTCGTCGATCAACTCGCCGTCGCGCCCCCGCCACGCACGATCGAGACCTCGCCGTCCGTCGCCGTACCGACCGGCGTCGCATCTGGAGCCCGAATCGTCAGGTAAACGCTGGCTTAAGGTTCGCTGGGAACCTCCCCGCCTTGCGCGTCGTAACAGGCTTGCCCTGCAGCGACTTAATTTCCATTCTAGTTTCGTCGAGATGCGACGATCTGTCGCCCAATCCAGCATGTCGTTTCACGCGAGTCTGCCGTTTGCGAGTACGGGCCGGGAAGATTCGGTGGTCACCGGGGGCCGGTCGTCGGGTTCTTACGATCGCCATTGTGCCCGAGCGATAAACGCGTCGGGCTCGCCCCACGGCCGCCGTGATTCCCAAATCCATTCGGGCGATTTCAGCGTCCGCAACCGCCAAGAACCGGGACGTCCACGCCGGCCAGGTGGTTCTCGACATCATCACCCTGTCGGATACGATGAATCCTCTACCCCGGATACCGGCCTGCGGCATGTGAGTCGAAAGGCGTAGATAGCAGGATGACCATGCCCCTCGTCCTTCTGAATCTTTAGCTTCTGCCGAAGGATGGCGGCGAAGCGGCGGTGCATCGCTGGCGACTCGCGTGACAGGGGCTCCCGCCCCTGGAGGCACAAGATCACGAGCTGAATCGGGTTGTCGGTCTCGTCGTCCTCCCCCAGGCCCGCGTCCTGCTGGACTTCCCCACGGATGGCGGGCGCCGGGTCAGGAGCGTAAGCTCGAACCCAGGAGTCCACCGATGGCGAAGACACGAAGGACGTTCACACCCGAGTTCAAGGCCGAAGCGGTCAAGCTCGTCACCGACCAAGGCAAGAGCCTGGCCGAGGTCGCCCGCGACCTCGACCTCGGCGAGAGTATGCTGAGGGCCTGGAAGGCGGCCCTGGCCCAGGGCGACGAACAGGCCTTCCCCGGCAAGGGCAACCCGCCCGCC
>JANOBY010000690.1:0-14985 GCA_031411935.1 Planctomycetales bacterium
CCCGAGGGTGGAGGGCCGCTCGACGAGTCGCCCGAAACGACCGCCCTCCGCGAACTTCGCGAGGAGACCGGGCTCATCGCCTCCACGATCGAGCCCCTGGGCGGCCCGATCCATCTCTCGAACTCGGTCAGCGACGAGATCGGATTTCTCTTCCGCGCCAGCGGGCTGAAACGAGGTCCAAGCGAGCCCGAAGGGACCGAACGGTTGAACGCTCGGTGCGTGCCCTGGGAAGAAGCACGAGGCATGCTTGCCCGCGGTGAGATCACCGACTCCCTCACCGTGGTTGCGCTCCTGCACGAGGCCGATCGACGAACAAGAGAAGCCAAAGACTCAACGCAGGCCATTCGGCTTTTCTGGTTGAGCGGGCGGTTCGCGATCGTCCGCCTGGCCTCGGGCTCGGCAATCCCTTCGTGGGCATGGCTGGGCCGGTTCGTCTCGGTGGGCGTGACAGATGACGAGGTTTCGATCGTGTGCGAGTGGAGCGCGGTCCCGTCGGGGATTCCGGCGGAAGGCGGCTGGTGCGTGCTGAAGGTCGCCGGTCCGATGGACTTCGATGTCGTGGGGGTGATGGCATCCATCACGCAACCGATCGCGGAAGCGGGCATCCCCCTCTTCGCGATCTCGACGTTCGACACGGATTATTTGCTGGTCAGGGAGACGGCGGCGGGAAGGGCGGAGGAGGCGTTGAGGCGGGCGGGTCACGAGGTGAGCGGGCGGGAAGGGCACTAACGGACGACTCAGCGAGAGGCAAAACCGCGGGCATCGACGATCGTATCGACCGGGAAAAGCTTGCCGGGGCAGGACGTGGCGGTCTGGGCGATCGCCGAGTGCGAAACCACATGGTCGGCGGGGATCTCGTAGCGTTCGCGGAGGTAGGCGACGAGAGCCTGCGTGGACTCGATCTGGCGAGCCGTCGGGGCCTTCTCGTCCATGTCGCCGATCAGGCAGATCCCGATCCCGTAGTCGTTGGCATCGGCCAGGGACGAATCGCGGCAGTGGGCCCCGCCCTTCTGCTCGATCCAACGGTTGGCCACCTCGATCTGTCCGTCGGTGCTCTCGCTCCCGTTGCCGATGACCAGATGATAGCCGCAGCCCTGGGTGCCGACCTGGTCGCGATGGTCGCGGTCAATCTGGGCGTACGAGCCCGTGGCGTGGTCGCTGTGATGAAGCACGATGTACTGCCAGGCCCGATCCGCCTTGGGCGGGAGGAGCAGGTCGTTGGGCTGGTCAAGAAACAATGAGACCCGCTCGCGGGCCCCCGTCCGTCTGCCCGGCCCTACGGCCGAGCGACGGTTGGACTGGCGGCGAGCGTTGGGCCTGGTCAGCTCGGGGGGCTTCTCGCTGCTGGAAGGGGTCACCGGCAGGAGGTTGGGCTCGTCCGTGCCCGTTCCCGAAGAGCGATCAATGCTGTCGCTCTTGGGAAGGGAAGGCGGGCTCAGCGACTCCCCGGGTGAGGAGAACGCCGGGGCCGGCGCGGATCCGGCACAGCCCGGGTCGCCGGTCGGGCAGGGGGCCGACCCGCTGGTCACAATCGGGGCCGGATTCACGAACACCGGACGCATAGCCGAACGCTTGTGGCTGCATCCCGAGGCCATCACCACGGCCACGATCGGGACGGCCAGCACCAGCAGGGAACGGGGACGTACCGCGATCGCGGCCCGCTGAAAGAGCGGATTCATGACTCTTCTCCAATTAGAGAGCGCTGGGGGTCAAAGAGGTCGCGTCCGGCGGTGACAGTTCACTCCAAAGCAAGCCCTATGCCGGGACGCGATCATCACCCTGACATGGGTGACACCCAAAACTCCGGGCTCGACTCAAGTCTACACGCCAATTGGCCGAAGGACGAAAAAATGAAGAAAAGACCGGGGTTTTTTCTCAAGATGGGCCGAAGAAACGGCGACAGCGATTTGTAGAATCGACGCCCGGGAATTGCAATCCTCACGACCCTCACGATCGTTCGCCGGACCCTCCTTCCCGAACCCTTTGGGCTCGGCTGGCATCCGGGACCGTGGGGGCGGTATCCTTGGGAGCTTCCCCACGTCGAGCCCTTCGCGGGCGCGAGGTTCCGCAACTCTTGGCTGTTCGTGCACGAGGCGATCTGATGCCGGGCTATCACTTTTCGAGGATCGAGGCGAAGTGGCAGAATTTCTGGGAGCGCGAGAAGACGTTCCGTACCCTCGACTTCGTCCCCGGCAAGCCCAAGCTCTACATCCTTGACATGTTCCCTTACCCCAGCGGGGCGGGGCTCCACGTGGGGCATCCCGAGGGCTACACCGCGACCGATATCCTCTGCCGCTACAAACGGATGCAAGGCTACAACGTCCTCCACCCGATGGGCTGGGACGCCTTCGGCCTTCCCGCCGAGCAATACGCCATCCAGACCGGCACGCACCCTCGCGAGACCACGCAGAAGAACATCGATAACTTCCGCAGACAGATCAAGTCGCTGGGCTTCTCCTACGACTGGGACCGCGAGGTCGACACCACCGACCCAGCCTATTACCGCTGGACACAGTGGATCTTCCTCAAGCTATTCGACACCTGGTACGACCCTGATTTCCTCTGGACCGACCCTCAGGGGCGCGATCGCAAGGGCAAGGGCCGGCCGATCGCCGAGTTGCCGATTCCCTCCGGGGCCGACCCCGACCTTTATCGCGACTCGAAGCGGCTCGCTTACCGCGCCGAGGTCCCCGTGAACTGGTGCCCGGCGCTGGGCACCGTGCTCGCGAATGAGGAGATCGTGGATGGGAAGAGCGAGCGAGGCGGACACCCCGTCGTCCGCATGCCCCTCAAGCAGTGGATGCTGCGAATCACCGCCTACGCCGAGCGCCTGATCGACGACCTGGAAGGGCTCGACTGGTCGCGAGCCATCAAGGACATGCAGCGCAACTGGGTCGGACGTTCCGAAGGCGCCTACGTGGACTTCGCCTACCACGACCCGGGCACCCACCACATGCTCGTCCGGGTCACCAACACCACGGTGTGGGAAGACGACACAAAGCGAGACGTGATCCGCGTATTCACCACTCGCCCCGACACCCTCTTCGGCGCGACGTACATGGTCCTGGCGCCGGAGCACCCGCTCGTGAATCGCCTGACCACGCGCGAATATCGATCGGCGGTCGAGGAGTACCGCAAAACGGCGGCCTCCAAGTCGGACATGGACCGCACGGACCTGGCCAAGACGAAGACCGGAGTGTTTACCGGGGCCTACGCGGTCAACCCGGTCAACGGCCGGGAAATCCCCGTGTGGATCGCTGATTATGTCCTCATGGGCTACGGCACGGGCGCGATCATGGCGGTGCCCGGTCACGACGACCGCGACTTCGAGTTTGCCAAGGCCTTCGACCTGCCCATCAAGAGGGTCGTGGCCAAATCGCTCGAGGATGCAGATCAACCGCTCCTCGAGGCCGAGACCGACGCCGGCGTGGCCGTGAACTCGCGAAACGCCGACGTGTCGCTGGACGGCATGGGGACCGACGAGGCCAAGACGCTCATCACGGGCTTTCTGGAGTCGCGTGGCGTGGGCAAGAAGACGATCAACTACAAGCTCCGCGACTGGCTCTTCAGCCGCCAGCGCTACTGGGGCGAGCCGTTCCCGGTGCTTCTGGGCGAAGGCGAGGAAGTCCGCGCCGTCTCCGAAGCCGAGTTGCCCGTCCTCCTGCCCGAGCTGAGCGATTACCTCCCCTCCGGCAAGCCCGAGCCTCCGCTGGGCAAGGCGACGGAGTGGGTGAACTACTCCGAGCAATATCGTCGAGAGACGAACACGATGCCCCAGTGGGCGGGCTCGTGCTGGTACTACCTGCGCTACATCGACCCTCGCAATGGCCAGGAACCGTTCAGCAAAGAGCTGGAGAACTACTGGCTGCCGGTGGACCTCTACGTGGGAGGGGCCGAGCATGCGGTCCTGCACCTGCTCTACAGCCGGTTCTGGCACAAAGTCTTGTTCGACTGGGGACTTGTGCACACGCCGGAACCGTTCCAAAAGCTTGTGAACCAGGGGATGATCCTGGGCGAGGTGGAGTACACGGACACTCGCGACGGTCAGTCCACGAAGCTGACCGAGGACCAGGTCACGAAGAAGGGGGACGGTTTCGTGCTAACGGCCGACCCGTCCGTCAAGATCGACGCGCGGGCTCATAAAATGTCCAAGAGCCGCGGCAACGTGATCAATCCCGACGCGGTCGTTTCCCTCTATGGCGCCGACAGCCTGCGCCTGTACGAGATGTTCATGGGACCGCTCGAGGCGGTGAAGCCCTGGAGCATGAAGGGCGTGGAGGGCGTGTACCGCTTCCTCGGACGGGCCTGGCGGATGATCGTCGATGATCGGAGCGAGTTGCCTCAACCCGACGAGAAGGTCAAGGACGTCCCCATGTCTCGCGAACAGAGTTCGATCGTGGCCCGAACGATCGCCGGCGTGACGGACGACCTGGACGCCATGCGGTTCAACACCGCCATCAGCAAGCTCATGGAGTTCACGAACAAGTTCACCGCGATGGACGTCCGGCCCAGGGCCGCGATGGAGGCATTCACGCTCCTGCTCGCGCCGATGGCTCCCCACGCAGCCGAAGAGCTTTGGGAGATCATGGGGCACACGACGTCCCTGGCGTACGAGCCGTGGCCCGCGTACGACCCGGCCTTGCTGAAGGACGAATCGGTCGAGGTCCCCGTCCAGATCAACGGCAAGCTCCGCGCCCGCGTGGTCGTCCCCTCGGACGCTGACGGTCCTACGCTTGAGGCGGCGGCGAAGGCCGACGAGAAGGTGGCGGCCATGCTTGAAGGCAAGACCATCAAGAAGGCAATCGTCGTCCCCGGCAAGCTGGTCAACTTTGTCGTTGCCTGAGATCGTGGAAGATTTCACGCAGGGGACGCAGACGGGACGCAGAGGGCGCGGGAGAAAACTCAGAGCTTTTCTTCCTCTGCCCTCTCCGCGAGCCCTCCGCGTCTCCGCTTGAAATGTCCCGAAACCGCACGAAGCCGGGATTGCGTCTATACTGGAGCATCGACGCCGACGCTCTGGACCGAGGGATCAGGACTCCGATGGCTCGCTCTCGTTACATCGTGGGGATTGACCTGGGGACCACGAACTGCGCGGTCGCCTACGTGGACACGAAGGGGCGGGAACGCCCCACGGCCGACATCAAGCCCTTCGAGATCCCCCAGCTCGTGGCGGCCGGGGAAACCGCCCCGCGAGCGATGCTCCCGTCGTTCCTTTACCTGCCCGGCCCGCATGAGCTTCCCGCCGACGCGTCCCGCCTGCCCTGGGGCGAGGATCGCGACCGGATCGTCGGCGAGTTCGCCCGCATCCAGGGGGGGCGAGTCCCCGCGCATCTGGTCGGCAGCGCCAAATCCTGGCTCTGCCATCCCGGAGTCGATCGCGAGGCCGAGATCCTCCCCTGGGGGGCCACCGCCGAGGCGCGTCGCGTGTCGCCCGTGGACGCCTCGGCCGAGTATCTGCGCCACATCCGCGACGCGTGGAACTTCGCGATCGCGAAGTCCGAGGAAAGTCACAGGCTCGAACATCAGGAGGTCGTCCTCACGGTGCCGGCCTCGTTCGACGAGGCTGCGAGGGAGCTGACCGTCGAGGCGGCCAAACGCGCGGGGCTCGCGAATCTGACGCTGCTCGAGGAGCCCCAGGCCGCCTTTTACTGCTGGATCGTGACGCACCAGGAAGGATGGCAGAAGCAGGTCCGCGGAGGGGAGTTGATCCTCATCTGCGACGTTGGGGGAGGCACCACCGACTTCAGCCTGATCACCGTGGTCGAAACCCCCACGGGGCCGGGATTTCGTCGGGTTGCGGTGGGCGACCATCTCATGCTCGGCGGAGACAACATGGACCTCGCCCTGGCGCATCACGTCGAGACCAAACTCGGCGGCGTCCGCCTCGACTCCGAGCAGTGGAACGCCCTCCGACTGGCGTGTCGCACCGCCAAGGAAAAGCTCTGGGGCGAGAACAGCCCCGGACGATGGCCGGTCACGATCGCCGGCCGGGGTTCGAAGCTCATCGGCGGGTCGATCCAGTCGGAGTTGACGCGCGAGGACGTTCGCCAGGTGGTCCTCGAAGGCTTCTTCCCGAAGACCGCCCGCGACGAGGCCCCGGCCCGCCCGAGCAAGGCCGGCCTCCAGGAATTCGGCCTCCCCTTCGTGGCCGACCCCGCCGTGCCGCGGCACCTCTCGGCCTTCCTAAAGAGGCATCGGGCCGAGGCGATCGGTGAAGGCGGACACGCCCCCGACGACCGGCCTGCGCGGCCCGACGCGATCCTCTTCAACGGCGGGGCGCTCACGCCCGACTTCGTCCGCCAGCGAGTGGTCGACGTGGTCTCGTCCTGGTTCCCCGAGGAGTCCGGCGGGAGCTATTCGCCCCGGGTCCTGACCAACGTGTCGCTCGACCTCGCCGTGGCCATCGGGTCGGCCTATTACGGGGTGGTGCGTCGCGGAGGCGGGATCCGGATTGGAGGCGGAACCGCCCGGTCGTTCTATGTGGGATTCGAGTCCGAGAGCCGGGACAAGCCCTGGATGTGCGTGGTCCCGCGCGACGCCCAGGAAGGCGACGAGATCGAGATCGCCGGGCACGAGCTCGACCTCCTCACCGATCAGCCCGTCGCGTTCCCTCTGGCCAGTTCCTCGGTGCGGGCCGACGATAAGCCGGGCGACCTGGTGCCCAGCCACCCCGATTCGATCCTGGCGCTCCCGCCGCTCATCGGCCAGATGCGCGTCGGTCGGAAGGCCAGGTCGGAGCGAGTGCCCGTGCGGTTGGCGGCGAGGGTGACCGAGGTCGGCACGATCGAACTCTGGTGCCATTCGCGCCAGGATGAACGTCGCTGGAGGCTCCAGATCCAGCTTCGCGGAGGTTCGTCCGCCCCCTCAGGCCCGAAGCTTGCGATCACCGGGGGCGAGGCCGAGGGCGTGGTGATCGAACAATCGGAACTGGATACGGCAATCTCGGCCGTTCAGGTTGCGTTCGGTCTGCCTGCACCCGCCGAGGAGCACGGGCCATCCCGGCTGGTCAAGCGGCTGGAGGAGCTGCTGGACACGCCGCGCGACCAGTGGCCGCCGTCGGCCTTGCGGGCCTTGTGGGAACCCCTCAAGGAAGCAAACGAACGCCGCATGGGCTCGCCTCGTCATGAGTCCCGCTGGATGAACCTGGCCGGATTCTGCCTGCGGCCCGGCACGGGCTATCCGATGGATGAATCCCGGGTGAAGGCCCTGTGGCCGATCTTTCATGCGGGGGTCAAGCATCAGAAGGACGTGCAATGCTGGGCCGAGTGGTGGATCCTCTGGCGACGGGTCGCGGCCGGCCTGAACCGGGCCCACCACGAGGAGATCCATCGCCGGATCAGCCCCCTGATCCTCCCGCCCAAGGGGGGAGCGGGCAAGAAGCCCGCGCGGCCCAAGCCCGAGGCGCACGAGCTTGCCGAGATGTGGCGGTGTGCGGCGAGCCTCGAACGCCTGGCCACCGCCTTGAAGGAACCCCTGGGCGAGGCCCTCTCGCGCGAACTGGTGAAACCCCTGGTGCCCCCCTACACGCTCTGGTGCCTGGGCCGGATCGGGGCGAGGGTGCCCTTGTATGGGCCGGCGAATACCGTGGTCCATCCCGAAACCGCGACCCGATGGACATTAGCCCTGCTCGGCCGCGAACTCGTTGGAACGCGCGAGACGGCCGATGGAATCTTCGCCCTCGCCCAGCTCGCCCGGGTCTCGGGCGACCGGGCCCGTGATCTCGACGAGGCGGTGCGAGAACGGGTGATCGCCAGGCTCGAGACGCTTCAGGCCGACCCGATCCTCGTCCGCCAGGTCCAGGAGTATCACGAGCTGGAGTCGGCGCAGCAGGGGCAAGCCTTCGGCGAAAGCCTGCCCGTGGGCTTGCGCCTCATGGCGTCGCCTCAGGACGGGGCGAACCCGGCCTGAGGCGGTTCGACGCCATGTTCACTTGTTTCTGACCTCGATCGCCGCCGCGCCCGCGTCCTGAAAGGTCACGGGCACGGTCCAGATGAAGTTGCTCAGGGTGCAGAGCCCCTCGGAGCCTTCCTTGCAGATGAACATCGAGAGCGAGACCTTGAGCTTCATCGTTTCGCCCGCGGACAGGGCCTTCGCGAGGGGGACCTTGATGGTGAAGGTCTCGGCCGGGGGGTCGAGCTTGTCGCCGGTGGGCGAAACGTCGGCGCCCAGGATCTCGGGAGTGCCAGGCGACTCGACCAGGTAGACCAGCGGGGCCCCGGCGTTGAACTTGTAGCCTTTGGGCAGTGTCAGGGAGACGTTGACCGCGATCTCCTGGCCCGGCTTGAGGGTGGCCGCGGCCACGTCGATGGCTTTCGCCCGCGGGAAGCGGGGCGGGGACTTGGGCGCGGCGGGCGCCGCCACGCCCGTCAGCTCGATCGTCCGGGTCTTGCCGGTCTTCGTGTCGATGGCTCGGATCAGATGATTGTTGGTGTCGGCCACGTACAGGGTGCCGTCGGCGTAGCTCAGGCCGGCGGGCTGATTGAAGCGGGCGGGCGAGTCGCCGTCCCCTCGCTCACGATCTCCGGCGAGGGTCTTCGCGGTGCGAGTCTCGGGATCGACTTCCTTGATCTTGTTGTTGTAGGAGTCGGCCACGAACACCTTGCCGTCGCCGTAGGCCACGCCCAGGCAGTGCTGGAGCTTGACCTCGTCCCCCTGACCGTCGGCATCGCCGAAGTTGAAGAGAACTCCCGGGAAATCGTGCCCACCGACCAGGGTCTTCACGTTCAACTTTTTCAGGTCGATCGAGCGGACGCACGAGCCCTCGCTATCGGCCACGTACAGGTGCTTTCCGTCCGTGGCCAGGCCGCTCGACTGGGCGAACGCCGCCGTGGCGGCCGGGCCGTCGATGATGTCCTCGCGAGAGGTCCCGGCCATCACCCCCACGGTGTCCCCCTCCAGGTCGAGCTTCCAGATCTGGTGATTGCCCGCCATGGCGATGGCCAGCGTCTTGCCGTCGGGCAGGAGCGCGAGGTCCCACGGGCTGGTCAGTCCCGTGGTCTTCGCCGGGGCCTTCGCGGGCTTCTTGTACGATTGCTGGCCGGTCCCGGCGACGGTCGAGACCTTCCGGGTCTTGAGGTTCACCACGCGGACGGCGTGGTTCTCGGTGTCGGCCACGTAGAGGTAATCTCCCACGAGGCAGAGGCCCTGCTGGCGGTTGAACGAGGCCTTGTCGTACTCGCCGTCGGTCATCCCTTCCTGCCCGCTTCCGATCGTCGCGACCGCCTTGCCTTCGAGGTCGGTCACGACGATCCGGTTATGCCCCGTGTCGGAGAGGAAGAGGCGATTGCCGGGTGCATCCGCGAGGAGCTTGCCGGGGAACTTCAGGGCCCCGTCGTGCTTCTTCTCGGACTCGGGCTGGACGACGAACGGGCGAGAGTCGAGGGTCTTGGCCGCCTTGGCTCGGGCCACGAGCTTGCCGATGATCTCGTCGAGCTGGGCGCGGTGGCCCTCGCCGGGGAATCCCCCCACGATCGACCCGTCCACGTAGAAGAGGCCGAGCGTGGGCCAGCTCTCAACCCCGTATCGGCTCCAGATGGCCTGGTCAGCGTCGTTGATCACGGGATGCTTGATCCGGTACTCGGCCACCTTCCTGCGCAGATTCTCGGTGTCCCTCTCGGCGGGGAACTTCGGGGTATGGACGCCGATGACCACCAGCTCGTCCTTGTACTTCTCCTCAAGGAAGGCGAGGTCCGGAAGGACGTGGTGGCAGTTGATGCAGCAGAATGTCCAGAAGTCCAGCAGGACGATCTTGCCCTTGAGGTCCTCACCGCGGATCGGCCCTGCGGTGTTGATCCAGGCGGTCCCGCCGGTCAAGTCGAGCTTGCCGCCCTGGGTCGCGATGGCCGCGTTGAGCGTGGAGGTCGGCGACGCCGCCAGCCCGGCCAGCACGACGGTGAGCACAAGCCTGATCGGCCCATGGGCGAGTTCGTGGAGACGCTGCATCGTGGATCCCTTAGTGCGTGCCTCGTGATTCGGCGGTCGGCTTACTTCGCTCGTCCCCGCCAGGCTGGATTGTAGGCGATGGGATCGGGCGGTTGCGACGATTATTCTCGACAGCCCCCGGTCTCCCGACGGTCGATGCCTGTTACGACACGCCCCCGTTCGGTACCATGGGACAATTATCGCCGAGATCCGCCGGGCCCGGGTCGATCCGCTGGCGAGAAGTCAGGCCGTCCTTGTCGAGGTCTTGTTCGATGGATCAGTTCCTGGTCGGTTCATCCAAGCAGGCCGACCCTTATGGAGAGCTGAAGATCTTCTCGGGGCGCGCCAGCATGGGCCTCGGAAAGGCCATCTGCGAGCAGATCGGCACCAGCGTGGCCAGGTCCGAAACCCACATCTTCAGCGACGGCAACATCTTCGTCCGCGTGCTCGAGAACGTGCGAGGCCGGGACGTGTACATCGTCCAGGGCACCGAGCTTCCGGTGAATGACAACCTGGTCGAGCTCCTGTTCTGGATCGACGCCTTCAAGCGGGCGAGCGCCGCGCAGGTCACGGCCGTGATCCCGTTCTTTTCGTACGCCAAGGGGGACAAGAAGGACGAGCCCCGCGTGTCCATCCGCGCCCGCGTGGTGGCAGACGCGATCGAGGCCGCCGGGGCCGACCGCGTCCTGACGATGGATTTGCATGCGCCTCAGATCCAGGGATTCTTCAAAATCCCCGTCGATCACCTCTATGCCATGCCGATCCTGACCGATCACTTCCTGGCCAAGGAGATCCCGAACATGGTCGTGGCCAGCCCCGACGTCGGGTTCAGTAAGCAGGCGTTCAAGTTCGCCGAGGTGCTCAGGTGCCCGGTGGTGATCGGCAACAAGATGCGGTTCGACCATACCGAGCAGGCCGAGGTCCACACCGTGATCGGCGAGGTCAAGGGGAAGAACGTCCTGATTGTGGACGACTTCACGATCTCGGGCGGGACCCTGATCGAGATGGCCCACGCCTGCATCGATCGGGGTGCGAAGGACATCTACGCCTGCGTGTCTCACGGGGTGTTTTCCAAGGGTTCGGCGGCCAAGATCGCCAGCAGCCCGATCAAGGAGCTGGTCCTGACCGACACCATCGCCTACCGCACCGAGCCTTTGCCCGCGAACTGCAAGGTCGTGAGCGTGGCCCCTCTGTTCGCCCGCGCGATCCTGTCGATCCACCGCCGTGAGAGCGTGAGCCGCCTGTTCGACGGCGTGGCCGAAGCGGGCGTGTCTTAGCCCGCCGCTCGATCTCTCAAGAGTTTCTGATACAGGTCCCGCAGTTGATCGGTCATGGTCTCGCTCCGGAATAGCGGGGCGAGCCTGTCGCGTCCGACGTTGCCCATCTGTTCTCTTGTCTCCCGGCTGCCGGCCAGCCTGAGGATGGCGTCCCGAAGCGCGTCCAGGTCGCGGGGCGGGAGCAACACGCCGTTGTCGGGTTTCACGACTTCCTTGGCCCCGTCCACGTCGTAGCTGATCAGGGGAAGCCCCGAGATCGCGCCCTGGGGGAGCACCCGGGCGAGTCCTTCCCGCAGGCTCGTGTGGACCACCGCGTCCACGCCGTGCAGGAGGTTGGGGATGGCCTCGGGCGGCACTAGCCCGGTGAAGAGGATCGCATGGTCGATTCCTAGCCGACTGGCCTCGGCCCTGAGCGAGTCCCTGAGGATCCCGTCCCCGATGAACACGAACCGCACGTTCGGATTCCTGGCGAGGATGTGAGGGGCCACGGCCACGAGGTCATCGTGCCCTTTGCGCTCAAAAAGCCGGGCGACCTTCGCGAACGCCACGTGCTCGTCGGCCAGCCCCAGCTCGCGCCGGACCGCGTCTCGGGGCTTCGTGGGAGAGAGGAAGGCGTCCACATCCATCCCGCTGTACACGGTGGAGTATTGCTCGGGACGTCCGACCCCGGCGGCAAGCGCCTGCTCGGTCATCGAGTCGCAGACGCTCACGATCGCGTGGCACCGTTTCGCCGCCCAGCGTTCTAAAGCGATGTAAAGCCGATTGCGCATGGCGGTTTCCGACGGCCCGAACGGCAGGCCATGGATC
Source organism: Planctomycetales bacterium (assembly GCA_031411935.1). Taxonomy (GTDB): domain Bacteria; phylum Planctomycetota; class Planctomycetia; order Isosphaerales; family Isosphaeraceae; genus JAQGHR01. Next base: position 12,006 of record JANOBY010000690.1, read on the forward strand.
GTGTGGACGACCGCCGGGACCTTCTCCTTCCAGGCGGCCGCTCGCCCCACGATTCCCGCCTTGGAGCTGTGCGTGTGGACCACCTCGGGGCGGAGCTCGCGGATCACCTCCCTCAGCCTCCGGTAAGCCGCCAGGTCGGTCGAGGGCTTCACGGCGCGGATCAATTCGGGGACGACCTGGACCTTCAATCCCTGAGCCCTGGCTCGCTCGAAGAGGTCTCCCTCGGGCCCCTCGGCCGGTCCGGTGATCAGCGTCACGTCGTCCCCATGCCGATGGTGGAGCCCCTCGACGGTGAGGAGCGTGTTCTCCTGGGCCCCGCCGAGGATCAATCGGGTGATCACATGAACGATCCGCATGACAATCCTTGTGACCTGGAGGGGAAGCGATCAAGGCTCGGAGAGAGGTCAATAGTTCACATGGAGCAGGAACAGGCCCTGGGGAGGGGCCGTGGGGCCGGCCTCGGCGCGGTCCTCGGCGGCGAGGGCCTCGGCGACGAACTCCGGGGACCTACGCCCCGTCCCGACGAGGACCAGCGTGCCCGTGATCGCCCGGACCATGTTGTAGAGGAAGCCGTCGGCCTCGACCTCCACATGAACCCGGTCGTCGTGCCGGGTCACGCACAGGTCGAGGATCGTGCGGACGCTGCTCGCCCGATTCGGCCATTGCGTCTCGAAGCTATGAAAGTCGTGCCGCCCGACCAGGAATCGTCCCGCTTCGTGCATCCGACCCGCGTCTAGGGGCGGATACACGTGCCAGGCGTAACGAAGGAGGAACGGGTCGGAGATGGGCTTGTTGTCGATCACGTACCGGTAGCGCTTGGACCGGGCGTCGAAGGTCGCATGAAAGCTCTGCGGGACCTCGTGGGCCGAGACCACGCGAATGGTGCGCGGCATGATCGCGTTGAGTGCCTTGACGAAGACCTCGACCGCGAGCCGGCTGGCCGTGTGGAAGTGCACGACCTGGCCCAGGGCGTGGACGCCCGCATCGGTCCGGCTGCATGCGTTCGTGGCCGGAGTCACGCCGGTGAGCTGACAGATCGCCTCTTCCAGGACCTGCTGCACGGTCGGCCTGTCGGGCTGGCGCTGCCACCCCGAGAGCTCGGTCCCGTCATAAGAGATGATGAGTTTGATGTTGCGCATGTGAGGTGAAGATTTCACCAGAAATCGGCCCAAAGGACAAACGATTCCGATCGAAGGGCCGCCCCGATCGAGGCCGCCCCTTGCTCCCCTGGGCCTGGCGCGTTAAATTCCATTTGTTAAACAATGGTGATGCGGCCCAGCGTCCTCTCCCGGTTTCTGAGGCCCTCGATGCTCAATTTCCGCGGTCCCGGCGTCCGTCTTTGCGATGGCGTGACGCGTCGTGAGATCCTGAAGCTAGGCGGGCTCGGCGCATTCGGTGCCTCGCTTGGCCTCCCGGACCTGCTCGCGGGACCGACTTCGGCCAGGAAGCCGGACGATCCCTCGTTCGGCCGGGCGAAGTCGTGCATCGTCCTGTTCCTGATGGGCGGCCCCGCGCAGCATTCCACCTGGGATCCGAAGCCCGACGCCCCCGCCGAGGTCCGCGGCCCCTTCGCGGCCATCCCCACGAAGGTCCCGGGCCTGTTCTTCGGCGAGCTCATGCCGCTCACGGCGGCGATCGCCGACAAGATCTGCGTGCTCCGCGCGGTCTCGACGGGCGACAACGCCCACTCGTCCAGCGGCTACTACATGCTCACGGGCCGGCCCCATCAGCCCATGAATTTCGAGAATGCCAACCCGGGCGCCCCCAACGATGCCCCCGTGATCGGCGCCATGCTCGGAAAGCTCAATCCCTCGCAAGGCGGCATTCCATCCGCGATCACGATCCCGCATCGCATCTTCAACACCGACGGGAGCGTGTGGCCGGGGCAAGACGCGGGCTTCCTCGGGCGGGTCGCGGACCCCTGGCTCCTGAACGTGAAGCCCACAGCCCAGGGCGACCGCGTGGACGAGATCAGCCTGCCCGCTTACCTCAATCCCGAGCGAATTTCCGGCCGGAAGGATCTCCTGGACCACCTCCAGCGCGGGCTCGACATGTTCGACCGCAACCAGACCGCCGGCGCCCTGGACGTCCAGACTCGCCAGGCGCTCGAACTCTTGCGATCGCCGCAATCCCGCAAGGCGTTCCAGATCGAGGAGGAGCCCGAACACGTCCGCGAACGCTACGGAAGGGCGCCGATCGGCCAGAACGCCCTCATGGCCCGCAGGATGGTCGAGGCGGGGGTTCGGCTCGTCCAGGTCAACTGGTATCGCGGGCTGGACGAACCCTCGGCCAACCCCGTGTGGGACACCCACGAGGACGAGCCGAATCGGCTCAAGAAGGTCCTCGTCCCCCCGACCGATCAGGCCTTCTCGGCCCTGATCTCGGACCTCGAAGCGCGCGGGTTGCTCGACGAGACCCTGGTCGTGTGCATGAGCGAGTTCGGGCGAAGTCCCCGCCTCGAGGGCAACGCCGGCCGGGGCCACTGGGGCTCGGTTTTCTCGATCGCGATGGCCGGAGGGGGGATCAAGGGCGGGATCGTCCACGGGGCCTCCGACCGCTTCGCTGCCCAGCCGAAGGATCAGAAGGTGCGGCCCGAGGACCTGCTGGCCACGATCTTCCACTGCCTGGGATATGAGCCCGGCACGGAGTATCGCGACCCGCTGGATCGGCCGCACCCGATCTCTCGCGGAGAGGTCATCCGCGCGATCGTCTAGAGGGCATGGTCGCCAGGATCTCGCCAATCTGCACGGCGTTCGTGGCCGCGCCCTTGCGGAGGTTGTCGCTCACGCACCAGAAGAGCAGGGCGTTCGGGCGATGGAGATCCTGGCGGATCCTTCCCACGAAAACCTCGTCACGCCCGTCGGCCGCGGTGGGCAGGGGGTATTGCCGGTTGGACGGGTCATCGACCACGACCACGCCCGGCGACCGCGACCAGATATCCTTCGCCTCCTCGACCGTCTGATAGCGCCGCTCGTCGTCG
>JANOBY010000691.1:0-5434 GCA_031411935.1 Planctomycetales bacterium
GGTTCGTGGTTCAACTACGGCGACCTCCGCCTGGGCCAGGGGCGCGAGAACGCCAAGCAGTACCTCAAGGATAATCCCGAGGTCGCGGACGAGCTCACCCGCAAGATCATGTCCACCCGCGGCGATCACCCCGTGCTTGACGGCGGGACTCCCGGCGGCGAACTGCCCGACGAAGATTGACCCGCCCTGCCCGATCGGCCCCAGCCCGTCGAGCCCCCCCCGGGGCCCGACGGGTCTCGATCCGGGCTGGGGGTTGCCTCGCCTTCGCGATCCGGGAATGATGGTAGAGGTCAATCCGCCTTGCCCTCCCCGCCACGAGGCTAGTCGTCATGTCCTGTCTGACGTCCCTTGCGGTGACCCTGCTCTTCCTGGCCGACGGTCCCCCGACAGCCCTCGACATCGTGTCGGCCCTGGAGACGGCGACGACCCAGGCGATCGCCCGGGCGCAGCCCTCGGTGGTCGCCATCACGCGTATCCGGGGCGACGACCCCGAGCTCACGACCGCGATCCGGGGCCAGCACCCGGACCGCCTCCCCCCGGCCCCTCGCGTGGGTATCGACGGAGGAGCCGCGCCGGGATCTCCGGGCGACTTCGCGGCCCCCGGCGACTTCAGCGCAGGCGTGGTTGTCGGCGACCGCGGCGAGATCCTCACCACCTATCACACGCTAAGGGGCGCGGAACGGATCTGGGTCCGCGCAAACAAGCAGGAGTTCGAGGCCGAGATCCTCGCCGCTGACCCTCGCAGCGACCTGGCCATGATCGCCCCGAGGGCCGGCATGGACCGGGAAGCCCCGAAGCTCCCTCCGCTGAAGATCGGCGACGCCGTGAAGATGAAGCCCGGCACCTTTTTGATTGCGCTAGGCAACTCGTACAACGCGGGACGTGACGGGCGGGCCTCGGCCAGCATGGGCATCCTCGCGAACACCGCCCGGCGCGTCCACGCGCCGCCGGTCCAGGAAGGCGTGGCGGTGAAGGGCCAGTTCTTCCGCTACCAGCCCACCCTCCTGCAGCTCGATTCCAAGCTGAACACGGGCATGAGCGGCGGTGCGGTGATCAACATGCGGGGCGAGCTTGTGGGACTGACCACCGCGGCCGCGAGCCCTGTGGGATACGACGTGCAGGCAGGCTACGCGATACCGATGGACGCGCTCGGCCAGCGGATCGTCGAGACCATGAAGCTGGGCAAGGAGGTCGAATACGGATTCCTCGGCGTGAGCCTCCAGGAAGATGTGCCCAACGCGATCAAGAGCGTGAGCCCGGGCACCCCCGCCGACAGGGCCAACCTCTTGACGAACGACCTGATCCTCGCCGTGAATGATCGCCCGCTCGATCCCGAGGACGGCGTGACCATGGCCCTCGCCAATGTGCCCGCCGGCGAGACCGTCCGGCTCAAGATCCTCAGGGGCGGCAAGGTGATCGAGGCCCCGGTCCTGGTCTCCAAATACCCCGTCGCCGGTCCCGTGATCGCCAGCAACCGCCCCGACGACTGGAGGGGGCTGCGGGTCGATTTCACCAGCGCCCTGAACCCCGACGGCCGAAATGTGATGGACCTCATGGCCATGGGGGGAATTGGCGTGGTCGAGGTCCGGCCGGGTTCCGCGGTGGACCAGGCGGGGCTGAAGAAGGGGACGGTCATCACCGAGGTCAACGGCCAGCCCGTGGTCACCCCCGCCGACTTCACCAGGGCCGTCAACGCCGCGACCGGAAAGGACGTGACCCTGACCCTGAGCGCGCAATTCGGCGACCTCCAGGGCCAGAAGGTCCTGGTCAAGAAGTAGGGTTGGGGCCACCGTCCACAGAGATGGAAGGCCTCCCCGGGAGGCCAACGGCTCCCGGCGAGGTTCAAATGCCCGGAGATGGGAAAGCACGTCGAGGCCCGTCCGGGCCTGTGGCTTGTCCTCCGGAACTTCGTCCCGCACAAGACTTCGGCCATCGGCAGCGAGCCCGCCCGCCACGCGAGCGACGGTCCGGGAATCGACCTGCAGGGAGAACGACTCCTTCGTTCCGATGGCCGACTTCACGGTTTCCGGCGCCGAGGCCGCCTCTGGCCGATCGAGGGCCGGGGACGTCCCGATATTGTTGTGGAGTAGGGGGATGCAGGCCCCGGCCGGTCGTTGACCATCGCGCCGGGCATGGTCAGTTGATCAGGACTCCCTCTTCTCCAGCGCGAAAATGAAAATTTGCATAACGAACCCAATTTGGCCACCCAACTCGCGCGACAGGATCAAGCGGATGTGCTTTGTTGAATTCAGGTTAGGTCTTGTCTCTATGGCGCAAAAGGACGAGTTCCGAGGGGAAAACGAAGCCAAAACGAACCCAAATCAAAGCCAATTTTCCCGCTTCGGAGTGGAAACGAACCCATTATCTGGAAATTTCGGTGGCCACCCAGGAGTGCTTGCCCATGACCGAGAATGTTCGCTGGCTGATCCACGGGCACCGCGCTCGGAAACATGGTTAGGGTGCAGCGAGGACGTGACCACGCGGGGCATCTGGGCCCGACCACGATGCGGCAGGTTGTCCCTGGTTTGCGGGTTCCTGGAGCAGATGGGCTGCTGACCCGGCGTCGTGCCACGGACTGGGAACCTTGCCCGTGTTTCGGGTATCTTAATGTCCATCGCCGCGCCCCGAGGCGTGGCCCTTCGCGCCCTTCCCCGAGATGAGACCTCCGCCGGCCATGAAGACCGATGAACTCCGCGACGCCTATCTCGACTTCTTCGCCTCGAAGGGCTGCGTCAAGAAGCCGTCCGACGTGCTCGCCCCGAACGACCCCACCGTGCTCTTCACTCCGGCCGGGATGAATCAGTTCAAGCAGGAGTTCATGGGCCTGGGCGACCCCTCGTTCACCAGGGCCACCACCTGCCAGAAGTGCATCCGCACCGGCGACATCGAGAACGTGGGGAAGACCCCCCGCCACATGACGTTCTTCGAGATGCTCGGCAACTTCTCCTTCGGGGACTACTTCAAGAAGGAGGCGATCCACTGGGCCTGGGAGCTTCTGACCAAGGTCCTCAAGATCGACCCGAACCGGCTCACCTTCACCGTTTACCTCGACGACGATGAGGCCTTCAACATCTGGCACAACGAGGTCGGCATCCCCGCCAACCGCATCACGCGTATGGGCGAGGACGACAACTTCTGGCCCGCGGGTGCCCCCACCCACGGTCCCAACGGCGTGTGCGGCCCCTGCTCCGAGATCTTCTATCACGGCGACGGGATCGAGGAGGTCGAGATCTGGAACCTCGTCTTCACGCAGTTCAACCGCGTGGGGCCCGGCCAGCTCGAACCCCTGCCCAAGAAGAACATCGACACCGGCATGGGGCTCGAACGCATGGCCGCCGCCATGCAGGGGGCCCGCTCGAACTACGAGATCGACATCTTCAAGCCGCTCGTGGCCGCCTCCGCCGAGCACGTGGGGGTCAAGTACGAGCGCGACACGCCCGACGGCGTCCGCATCCGGCGCATCTCCGACCACGTCCGCACCCTTAGCTTCTGCATCCACGAGAACGTGAAGCCGTCGGCCGAGAAGCAGGGGTACGTCGTCCGGCGTCTCCTTCGACGCGCGGTGCTCGACGCCTACCAGATGGGGCGTCGCGACCCGTTCCTGTTCGAGATCGTGCCCACCGTGGCCGAGGTCATGGGCAAGCCCTACCCCGAGCTGAAGGACAGCGTCCCCCGCATCCAGACCGTGATCAAGCAGGAGGAGGAGCAATTCCTCCGCAACCTGGAGAACGGCCTGCGCATGCTCAACGACACGTTCAAGAAGACCCGGGGCGGAGGCTCGGACACGATCGCCGGACGCGCGGCGTTCGACCTCCATTCGACTTACGGGATCCCCGTCGAGGTGACCGAGAGCCTCGCCGCCGAGCAGAACCTGCGCGTGGACATGGACGGGTTCGAGGCCGAGCAGACGAAGCACTCGGCCGTGTCGCGAGGCACCACCGAGGCCGCGGCGGTCTTCTCGACCGGCCCGCTCGACACCCTCAAGGAATCGTACCACCACGGCAACGAGTTCCTGGGATACGAGACGACTCAGAGCGAGTCCAAGGTCATCGGCATCCTCAGCCAGGGGCAGCTCGCGGAGTCGGCCACCACGGGCGGGGCGGCCCCCATCGTCCTGATCCTCGACCGCACCCCGTTCTACGGCGAGAGCGGCGGCCAGGTCGGCGACGTGGGGGAGATCACCGGCGAAGGCTTCAAATTCCGTGTTGACGATACGAAGAAGGACAACGATTTCACGCTCCACATCGGGCATGTTGTTGAGGGATCGATCGCCCTGAGCGCGGGCGTGAAGGCGACGGTCGACGAAGGCCGCCGCCAGGCGATCCGCCGCGCCCACTCGGCCACGCACGTCCTGCACCACTCGCTGCACATCCATCTCGGCAAGCACGCCCAGCAGGCCGGATCGAAGGTCGAGCCCGACCGCCTGCGGTTCGACTTCGCCAACCCCGAGGCCGTGGGGTCGGAACGCCTGGCGAAGATCGAGCAGACGGTCAACGATCTCGTCATGCAGGGCGACCCGGTGTCGTGGACCACCATGCCCATCACCGAGGCCCGCGCCCTGGGCGCCATGGCCCTGTTCGGCGAGAAGTACCCCGAGACGGTCCGCGTGGTCACCATGGGCGGGTTCTCCCGCGAGCTCTGCGGCGGGACGCACCTCGACAACGTGGGGCGCGTGGGGCTATTCAAGATCGTGGGCGAGGAATCGGTCTCGGCCGGGACCCGCCGCGTGACCGCCCTCACGGGGCAGGCTGCGCTCGATTACATCCGCCAGGAAGAGGCCGCGCTCGGCGAGGTGGCGACCGCCCTGAGGGTCCCGCCCGCCCAGGCGGCGAACCGCGTGCTGGCGCTTCTGGAGGAGATCAAGACCCTCAAGAAGCAGGCGGGCCAGCGCAAGGCCGACTCGGGGCCCAAGCTCTCGCCCGACGACCTGATCGCCTCGGCCACCGCGGTGGGCGACGTCCACGTGATCGCGCAGGCGATCGAAGGCGCGTCGCCCGACGACCTCCGTCAGGTCGTCGACGTGCTTCGCCGCAAGGTCGGCTCGAACCTGGCGGTGCTGCTGGCCTCGACCGCCGAAGGCAAGGTCAACCTCGTGGCCGGGCTCACGCCCGACCTCATCGCCCGAGGGCTGCACTCGGGCAACTGGCTCAAGGAAGTCGCCCCGGTCGTGGGCGGTGGAGGCGGAGGCCGCCCCGACATTGCCCAGGCCGGCGGCAAGGACCCGGCGAAGATCCCCGACGCCCTGGCGAAGGCGGTCCAGGTGGTTCAGGCCAAGCTCGGGGCCTGAGATCCGATCGACCGACTCTCGCGAAGGCGAGATCGGCCGGGCGAACAGCTCAGGCCCCGCACATCGACAAGGGCACGGCCCGCCCTTCCCTCGCGATGGGCGGGTCGAGCCAGCGCGTCTTGGGGGCGACCTTGGGCTCGAACCCGG
>JANOBY010000692.1:0-1675 GCA_031411935.1 Planctomycetales bacterium
CGCCGTCGAAGACGAGCAGGTCTCCGCCCACGCCGAAGGCCCCGCTGCTCTCGATCAGCAGGATCCCCGCCTGGGCGTAGGTCCGCCCGGTATTAAGGTTGTCGCCCGAGATGGCCAGCGTGCCGAGGCCATCCTTGGCCAGGGCCCCCGTGCCGGAGGAAGGATCGATGAGGGATGCGCTGATGCGGAGGTCCACGTCGACGGACGGGTCGTCCGCCACCGCGATCACCTGCGTGCCCTGGAGCACGAAGCTGCCCAAACCCTGGACGTTGGAGGTGACGTTATTCGTGGTGGCGAGCGTGGTGAAGCTGAAACCGGCGGTCAGGACGGCCCCGGAGGCGAGGTCCACGGTGGAGCCCTGCATCGTCAGGTACGAGAAGTCCTCGATCACGCCGCCGTCGAGGCTCAGGGTTGCATCCTCGTTGACGGTCACCGAGCTGGTGTTCGCGATCTGGTCGGACGTGAGGATGCGTACCGTCGCGGTGCCGCCACCGTTGTCGCCCACGGCCAGATTCCCCTGGACCGAGATGACGCTGGTGGGGCGGCCCAGCTCCAGCGTTCCGGAGGCCACGGTGGTGGTCCCGGTGTACGTGTTGGCGACCGATCCCCCGTACCGCAGGAGGCCATCCCCGGTCTTCGTGATCCCGTATCCCGAGCCCGAGACGGCACCGGTGGCGTAAAGGGACCCGCCGGGCTCGACCGAGATGGACTGCGTGGCGGTCAGCGCGATGTCGAGGGCGACGGTCGAGACCGACGACCCGTAGGTGGCCGTGATGCCCGCCGCCAGGTCGATCGCGTTGCCCTCGAGGTCATAGCCGCTGGAATCGATCTCGATCGCGTAGACGTCGAACCCGGCGGCGAAGTCATTGGTGTTCGTGAGCCGCGAGGCTCCGATGGGGAAGACCAGGCGGGCGCCCGCGGTAGGGGCCACGTCGCCGACCCAGTTGTCGGGCGAGGACCATAGGCTGTCGTCGGCGTCGCCGCCGTCCCAGGTGTAGGTCAAGTCGGTGGTCGTGAGGACCACGTCGTTGCCCGTGCCGCCGATGTAGCTGATCGTGTAGGTCGCGGGGCCGAAGGTGATCGTGGAGCCTTCGGGCAGGCCGCTAAACGTGCCGATGACTGCGTCGGAGCCGTCGTTGTTGACGATCGTGTAGCTTTCGCCGATCTGGGGGATGTAGCCGAACGAGGTGGTAAGCGTCGCGTCGGCCAGGTCCACGCTGCCCGTGACGTCGATCTGGTCGTAATCCGTGCCGACGGTCGAGCCGTTGAGTTCGACGCTGTAGATCGAGCCGCTGACGAAACTGGCGTTGCCCGAGTTGAGGATGCCCGGCGAGTTGCCGGGGGAGACGGTTCCGCCGCTGAGTGCCGTGAGCACCGAGACCGTGCCGGAGCCCCCGAGCGTGGCACCCGAGGAGACCTGCACGCCGGAGCTTCTGGCGATGCTCCCATCGACGAGCAGGGTCCCGGCGGACACCGTCGTCGAGCCGGTGTAGGTCTCAGTCGCTGTGAGGGTCAAGGTGCCGACCCCCGCCTTCGACAGGTTGCTCGTCCCGTCGATGACGCCCGTAAGGGTCACGCTGTTGAGGGTATTGATCGTGCCCGGGACGTTGAGGAAGACCGCGTTGTCGATCGTCCCGGCGGCGGTCACGACCAGGGTGCCGCCCTGATTGAACCG
>JANOBY010000693.1:0-4314 GCA_031411935.1 Planctomycetales bacterium
CGGTCAGGGTCAGGTCGACGGTCTGGCCGTCGCGGTCCACGCTCAGCTTGACCTTGTCTCCGGAGCGGACCGGGGCGATGGCCTCGTGGGCGAGTTTGGAGGTGCTCACGGTTTTGGTGTTGAGCTTGACCAGGCGGTCGCCGGTCTTCACGCCGGCCCTGGCGGCGGGGGAGTCGGCGAGCACGGCGGTGACCTTCAGGCCTTCGTCGAACTCGATGCCGAGCAGGCCTTGCGGGTGGAGCTCATCCTCGGGCTGCTTGCCGACGAAGACCGACATCATCTTCATCACGGGGCCGAGCGCGTTCATGGCCTGGACCTCGGGGTCCTGGCGGACCTGGGCGTTGCGGGGCACGAACGGGTCGCGGGGGTCGTAGTCCAGGCGGGTCCAGGTCATGCGGTCCCGGGTCGGGTCGAACTCCATCTTGTAGCGGGCGAGGATCGTGAAGCCCAAAATCCCGTCGATCGTCGCGCCCGGGAGGCCCAGGGCGTTCATGCCCACGAGCTGGAACGGGTCCTCGACGCGGCCCTTGATGTTCTCGAGCTTGGCGCCGCCCTCCATCGAGAACTTATCGATCTTGGACCAGTATTCCCCCTTCGCGGGGGCTTCGAGGCCGATCTTCCTGGCGGCCTCGGTCGAGACGAACAGGTAGGGGGCGCCGGTGTCCACCAGGAAGTTGAACGGCCCCTTGCCGTTGATCTTCACGCGCACGAGGTAGTGGTTCGTCATCGTGAGGCGGTAGGGAATCTTGTAGGCGGTGCCCACGTCGGGGGCCTTGGGGGCGGTGGCCGGGGCCGGGGCGAGCGAGGTCATCGCGGCGGCCAGGGCCAGGCCCAGGGGGGCGATTCGGCGGGAGGTCACGGGGGGCTCCTCTTGTCGTGACGGGGGCGCAACCTACGACTCTCATCGTACGCAACGCGGCCATCTCCGGGAAGAGATTGGCCGCCGCGCGCGAACAAGCTAGGATGGCGGCCGAGGATTGAGGGATACGTTTCACGCCTAGGTCGCGGAGGGCTCGTAGAGGATGCAGAGAAGAGGGAGATGGAGGATTCCAGATTCCCGCTGTTCCCTCGTTCCCACGCTCTGCGTGGGAATGCCGTCCCGGACGCTCTGCGTCCCTTGACGCCAGGCCTCCAGGCCAGGCTCATCGGAGAGGCCGACGCGGAGCGTCGCGGACGGCATTCCCACGCAGAGCGTGGGAACGAGGGGAAGGATCTGTTCCTGGTATCAGCGAACCGAACTCTTCCTGTCTCCTCTGCGTCCTCTCCGCGTCCTCGGCGTGAAACTCTTCGACTTTGAGGACGGATCCGTGACCCAGACCGCCGCCCCTCCGGATGGGCGACCCATGCCCAACGTGATCTCCCGCCTGTTGCGGGGCACGTTCTGGCTCGCCCTGCGCACGCCGTTGCAGGCGGTGTTCGGCCTGTGGACCATCCCTTTGATCGTCGGCTCGTACGACGGCAAGAACCAGTACGGCGCGTACCTGTTCGCCTGGGGGTTCGGCTTCCTGCAATTCCTGCTGGAATTCGGGATGAGCTCGGCGGTGCAGAAGGAGGTCTCGGCCTGCTGGACGCGCGACGATCGCGAGGGCGTGGACCGCGCCGTGGCCTGCGGGATGAACTTCTACGCCGTGGCCGCGCTGATCCAGGCCGCCGTCCTGCTGGCGATCGCCGCGTGGGGCATCCCGGCCGAGTTCAACCCCTCGGCCCGGTCGCTGATCGTCAAGCTTTTATGGCTCCAGGCGATCACGGCCCCGTGCTTCGGCGTGTCCACGGTGCTCTCGGCCGTGCTCCAGGCGGCGCGGCGGTACGACATCCTGCCCAAGTTCGAGTTCGCGATCGTGATCCTCAGGTTCGCGATCCTGGCGGTGGGGCTGAACGCCGGGTTCAGCCTGTTCTCGGTCGTGGTGGGGCAGACGCTCGTGGGGATCGGCCTGTCGCTGGGCCCGGCGTGGTGGGTCATGAGCCGGGAGCTGGGCTACTCGCCGCCGTTGCGGGGCGCGCGGCTGTCGGACTACTGGTCGTTGCTGCATATCAGCACGTTCATGTTCCTCATGCAGCTGAGCGTGGTGCTCGCGGATCGGATCGACACGACCATTCTCGGCTATGCGTTGCAGGGCGACCCGGCGCAGGGGATCTCGCTCTACGGGGCGATCAGCAAGCCGTTCCTCCAGTTGCGGCAGACGGGCTGGATGCTCGCGTACTTCGTCATGCCCGCGATGGCCAGCCTGGTCGCCGCGCAGGACCATCGCGAGATCGACCGCATCAAGTACGACGGCACCCGCCTGCTCACGGGGCTAATCCTGCCCGTGGGGCTCCTGGCCGCGCTCTACGCGCACCCCTTTTTGAAGGTGTGGATGGCCGAATACGCGCCCGAGTACCGGCTCATGCAGCTGTTCCTGATCGCCGCGTTGCCTCTGGTCCTGGCGGTGCTCGTGCAGATGGCGATCGGCGTGGGGGCGATCAAGGTCGTGGCCATCGCGGCGCTGGCCGGGTCGCTCGTGAACCTGCCGGTGAGCTACTACCTCACGCTCAAGCTCGGCGTGGCGGGCGTGATCTGGGGCACGGTGCTCACCACGTTGATCTCGAATCTCCTGATCCCCGGCATCCACGTATTCCGCGTGCTTAAGGTGAGCCCGGCCCTGTTCCTCAGACGATCCCTCGGCCCGCCCCTGCTCGGCGCGGCATGCACGATCGCCGTCTCCACGCTCCTGCAATCGGTCTGGTCGGCCGAGCCCCGCGCGGGGTCGATCCTCGCGAGGGTCGCGCCGCTGCTCATCCACCTGAGCCTCGGGTCGATGGCGTACCTGGCGGGGTATCTGAGTCTGGCCGAGGGCCGGGGCGACCTGGGCGCGCTGGCCTCTCGATTCACGCGGAAGAAGAGCGTGACATCGGCCGAGTGACCCGATTCTCGGAGGGATCGCGTGAAGACGTCCGGCGTGTCGATCGCCCTGGTGATGGTGATCGTGGCCCTGGTCGCCGTGAATCTCGTCGTGATCCGCGACGTCACGGCCCGCGGGGACGCCTCGTGGCTGTTTGGCCTCACGGGATCGATCGTGATGGCCAACACGCTGGCCCTCGGCGGGTTCGTCCTGGCCACAAGTCGGGGACGCACTCGGCCCTTCCTGAAGGGCTTCGAGCTGGGCGGCCTGGCCGCTCTGGCCGTTTATCTCCTGATGATGGCTCGGTTTTCCAATCTGATCTTGCCCCTCTCAATGTACGTCTTTGGATGGCTCGATGCTGGGTTTAACCGCCATTTCCCCGCGCTCGCGAACGTGGCGCCTGAGCGCTTTAGTCTTGCCTGGTTTTTCGTCTGGGCCGCTGTCTTCGTCGGTACTGGGCTGCCCCCGACCCTCGTGCAACTCGCCGTGGCGTGGGGCGCGGGAGCGATCACCCGGAGGAGAAGTTCGAGGCGCGAACCGGCCTGACGTCGCGGTGGACCTCGCCGATCGTCTACCATGAGGGCTGGGGGGATCTCTGACGATGAGCAACGGCCACGCCCCGACGCCTCTCAACTCGACCGCCAGGACCGTCGCGGGGCCCAACGTCCTGGGCCCCTCGCGATCGGGACGCCGATTCGTGATCGTGGCGGTGATCGCGCTGCTGGCGATCTGGGCGACGATGTTCCTGGTGTTCCGCGAGTGGCGATCGAGGCATCGGGAGCTCGCCGCGTTCGGGGCCCGCGAGGTCGCGCCGCTGGTCGATCCTCTGGCCGAGGTCTCGCCCCCGGACGTCCCGCCGAAGGTCTGGAAAGCCGCGGTGAGGGACTCGCACGACATGCTCGTCGCGCTCACGGCCTCGGGCCTGCTCGACCGCCCGGGGATGGAGGGGCTTCGCGACGACCTGCGGGCCCGGTTCCGGACGACCTCGGCTCCCACCGCCGTGCGCGACCTGGCCCGTCTCTGGAAGGACATGGAGAGCCGCGCCGGGCCGATCCTCTCGGGCCGATCCTCACGCCCCCCGCATCCCCCGGCCCGCCCCTCGATCCTTGAGGACCCCGCGACGAGTCGGGACAAGAAGTAAGACCAATGCAAGACAAACGCCAGGGTCCTCCTCCTCCGCCTCGCCCCCTGTGGGGGAGAGGCCGGCCGTCGGCCGGGTGAGGGGGCTTTGGGCACGGAGGGATCGGCGTGGCGTGGCGTGGCCCTGGGCCCCCTCACCCGGCCGCTTCGCGTCCGCCCTCTCCCCCGAAAGGGGCGAGGGCAAGACGAAGACCAGGGTCCTCCTCCTCCGCCTCGCCCCCTGTGGGGGAGAGGCCGGCCGTAGGCCGGGTGAGGGGGCTTTGGGCGCGGAGGGATCGACGGGTGGGCGTGGCCC
>JANOBY010000694.1:0-3391 GCA_031411935.1 Planctomycetales bacterium
CTTCAGGTGAAAGATGTGGACCGGCGTCGAGGCCGTTTCCCCGATCGCGATCGCCTCGTCGATCGCTTCCAGCAGACGGTCCCCTTCGTTTCGCATGTGGGTGAAGTAGCGGCCCCCGTACTGACCGGCCACGCCGGCGAGTGCGGCGATTTCCTCGGTCGAGGCATAGGTCGCCGGCGGGTAGATCAGCGAGGTCGACACCCCCATCGCCCCGGCCTCCATCCCCTCCCGCACGAGGGCCTTCATCCGTTCCAGGTCCGCGAGCGACGGCTTCACGTCGGCATCGCCCAGAACGATCCGCCCGACCTGGGTATGGCCGACCGTCTGGACCATATTCAGGGGCATCCCGTGGCGATCCAGTCTCTCGAAGTACTCGGCCATCGTGGACCAGCCTGCCTTCTCTGCCGCCTCGCCTGCCAGAGGAGCATCAAAGTCCCCCTCCCCCGCGTTGATCGTATTGATCCCTTGAGTGATCAGGTTGTCGCCGGATCGCGGATCCTTAAGGAACGGGGCGGCCGTCTGGCCCATCATGTCGATAAATCCGGGAGCAATGATCAGATTCGATGCGGCGACCACCTTCGCAGAGGATGCACCGTCAAGTCGACCGATCGCCGCGATCTTGCCGTCTCGCATGCCCAGGTCGCCTCGGTACCAGGGCGTGCCACAGCCATCGACGATCCGTCCGCCCCGGAACATGAGGTCGTAGAGGGGACGATCCCCGCCAGCCAGAGATTCGACTCCGGATTGCTTCACCAGATCGACCCAGTGGGAGAGATCGAAGTATCCGGGCGCGATGGAGGCCATCACTCCGGTCAGCCGGTCGTCGCGAGCATCGAGCTGAAACTCGAGCTGGGTCGGTCCGTGGTAGGAGCTCTGAGCAGGGAGCCGGGCCTCGACGGATGCATAGAAACGCCCCCGGCGAAGGGAATCGTCCCCCAGATCGATGGAGGGTGTCCCGGCAAACTTGACCCGAGCCTTGGAGTCCCCGCGAACTTCGAGCAGGAGCACAATGTCGCCGTCGGGGTGGGATAGCGACCCCTTCCAGAGTCCGAAGAGACTCGCGGGGACGACTCTCGGTGTGGAGGAATGCGCCACCGGCGGGTTCTCGCCGCCGGGGAGGAGTACTTCGGAGATTCGGTCGGATATGCCTCGGACCACGCCGGGAGTGTCGGTGTTTGAGAGGACGATCGTGGCCATCTTTTCGTCGGGATACAGGCGAAGTAACGTGGAGACGCCCGGCATCCCTCCGCTGTGGGATAGGCATCGACACCCCCTCTCGGTCGTCACGGCCCAGCCAATTCCGGTGCCCGTCCCTTCGCCGCGATCGCCGGTCTTCTCCTGCATGGCCCGGATCGTGGCCTCTCTCAGGATCCGCTTGCCATCAAGCTCGCCACCGCCAAGGTGCATCCTCGCGAACCGCGCCATGTCGGCCGCGCTGCTCCAGACGGACGAGGCCCCAGGGTGGTCGAACTCGTAGGGACCGATCGGGACGAATCGACCCGCGACATCCGTGGTGTAGGGGATCGAGGCGTCCGCGAATCGTTCCGGGCGAACGCGATCCGACGTTCGGGACATCCCCAGGGGATCGTAAACCTCTTGCTCCATGAAGTCACGCCAGCGCGTACCCGAGACCACCTCGGTGATTTGGCCGAGGATTCCGTAACCCAGATTGGAGTATTCCCCGGACTTGCCCGGTTCCTTGGAGGCGAACCCGTAGCGGCGGAGGGTCTCGGCGAACGAGGTCGGAGGCTGGCCGTCGTAGAAAAAGTTGTAATGGACGGGCAGCCCCGAGGTATGGTTGGCGATCCGTCTGACGGTCATGTCGTCCGCCGATCCGAAGGGGGCCCGAAGCGGAGGATCCCTCAAGTAGCGATTCGCGGGGGCATCGAGTTCGATCTTGCCACGTTCCACCAGAACCATCAGGCCCGTGGCGGTCATAGGTTTGGAGATGGAGGCCAGGCGATAGATGGTGTCGGGGGTCGCGGCGACTCCAGACTCCCGGTTCGCCATTCCGAAACCCTCGGACCACACGACCCTGTCATCTTTCACGACGGCTACCGCGACGGAGGCGACCCGGCCCTCGTTCACTTGGGTCACCATGTGGTCGCGGACAGACTGGAACTCGGCCGGTGTGCCTTCTGACTCGGGCAGTTCGAACGGCCTCGTGAGGAGTATCAGGGCCCCGAGGATCAAAGTTCTTGCCAAGTGAGGGCTCCTTGCGAGACTCGTCTGCTTGACCGAAGCAAATCGCCATCAACGGATGGGCTTGGGCCTGTTCGGCGGCCCAGACTAACCCTGCTCAGGACGCGAAGCAACGACCCGAGAGCGGCTTGCGGCCCGACGTTGCACCTGGACTACCCGGCTCGTATGATCAATCCATCGCGAGATCCGCGACTCGACGATCATGATGTCGATCCGATCGGGGGCCAACCGGAATGCTCATGTCCTTCGGACGCCGGATTTCGGTCGTCGTGTTGTTGGGCTATGTCTCGATTGGTCGCCCCGATGCCCTGGCCGGCGAGCCGTCAAGTGTCGCGATTCAATTCAATCGTGATATCCGCCCGCTGCTCTCCAATGCTTGCTTCCGTTGCCATGGTCCGGACGCCTCGCGACGAAAATCAAAGCTGCGACTCGACGTCCGCGACGCGGCGATGGCCGGTGGAGCCGGAGGAGTGGCGATCGTCCCCGGGCGTCCCGAGGAGAGCGAACTCCTTGCAAGGATCGAGTCCGAGGACGATTCCGAGCGGATGCCTCCTCCGGGTTCGGTCCATCGCCTCGACCCGAAGCAGGTCGAGACGATCCGCCGGTGGATTGCTGAGGGGGCTCAATGGACCGAACACTGGTCGCTGGTCCCTCCGCAACGTCCCAGGGTGCCCGAGCCCGCTTCACGCGACTGGGCGAGGACCCCGATCGATGCCTTGCTGGTTCAACGGATGCAGGCCGAAGGTCTTCAGCCCGGACCCGAGGCGGACAAGGTCACGCTGATTCGTCGGATCCACCTCGACCTGATTGGCCTGCCGCCGAGCCCCGGGGAGGTCGATCGCTTTCTTGCCGACTCATCCGCCGACGCTTACGAACGACTCGTCGATCGCCTGCTCGATTCGCCTCACTACGGGGAGAGGATGGCCCTGCCCTGGCTGGACCTTGTGCGCTTCGCGGATACCGTGGGCTACCATAGCGATGTCCCCCGGGCGATTACCCCGTATCGTGATTATGTGATCGCAGCCTTCAACGAAAACCTTCCCTTCGACCAGTTCACCGTCGAACAACTTGCCGGGGACCTCCTGCCCGAGGCCGGCACCCGTCAAAAAGTCGCTTCGGCTTACAACATGCTGGGGATGACGACCGAGGAGGGGGGCGCGCAGCCGGCTGAATATCTCGTGCGTTATGC
>JANOBY010000695.1:0-15303 GCA_031411935.1 Planctomycetales bacterium
GAGAGTTCGGAAGTCCCGTTTGGTGGGCTCGCAACCTTCCCTCGGCTGCCGGATGGATCGGCCCCCACGACCCCCTCCAGTCCACGGCGATGCGCATGGATGGGAAACTCCGCGATGGCGATGGCGGCATCTATTCGTTGATGGCCATTCTTCTGCCGGGTTTTGGATCCTTCCGCTACCCGAGCAAGCTGCTCACGTTTGTGAGCCTGGGCATATCGGGGCTCGCGGGTCTGGGATTCGACCGGCTTGCTCAGTCGGACCGCAGGCGAGCGGTGAAGATTGCGTTCTCGCTTGCGGTCACGAGTGCCGTGCTGCTGGCTGGAGTGGTGCTGAGCAAGCCGCAGTTGATCCAGGCTTTCAAGACCTTCGTGCCCGAGGAGGCCGCCTCTTCCTTCGGCCCATTCAACGCGAATGGCGCATGGTCGGAGACGCGGAACGCCCTGGGGCACGGACTGATCCTTTATGCCGTGGCGTTTCTGGCGCTGCTCTCCTACCCGAGGACTCGAACGGCCGGTGGAGTGCTGATTCTTGCGATCATCACGATGGATCTAGCTTATGCGAATCGTCGCCTTGTCATCACGGTCCCGCAGTCCGTTTTTGAGATCCGGCCGGAGATCCTGAAGCGGATCGACGAGGCCGAGCGGCTCGACCCCTCACCGGGGCCGTACCGGATCCACCGGATGCCCTACTGGGAACCCACCGGTTGGACGCAATCGTTTTCCCTTTACCGATATCGAGAGCTCGTCGAGTGGGAACGCAAGACGATCCAGCCCAAGTACGCGATCCCTCTAGGAATCCAGTACACGCTCACGGAGGGGGTGGCGGAACTCTACGATTACTGGTGGTTCTTCTCGCCCTTCCTGGGCA
This sequence comes from Planctomycetales bacterium, assembly GCA_031411935.1. Classification (GTDB taxonomy): domain Bacteria; phylum Planctomycetota; class Planctomycetia; order Isosphaerales; family Isosphaeraceae; genus JAQGHR01. The sequence goes on from JANOBY010000695.1 coordinate 868, forward strand.
ACAGGCTCTATCCCAATCAGCCGCCTGATCCGCAGAAGAATCCCCAGGTCGTGTATCACCCTCGCAAGGGGTTTGACCTCTGGAACACCCGGTATTTCGTCGTGCCGGCGGTGTATGCCAACGACGAACGGCGATCGTTCTCCTCCTTCACCTTCAACAGCGAACCGGTTTATCCCACGAAGGTTCAGCTTCAAGGCCCCGCCGGCGAGGCATTCTTCAAAGAATGGGCGACGAAGGAGGACTGGCGAGTCCTCAAGAACAAGCAGATGTTTCCTCGCGCCTGGCTTGTGCACGACGTCGAGTTCCGCGAACCGGTCACGGATCTGAACCGCAAGAATCGCGAGCCGCTCATGCTCGAGATGCTCTACGCCGACGACCCGTTCTGGACAAAAAAGGGGCAGGCGGTCCTGGACATGAGGAGGGTCGCTTTCGTCGAGGTTGCGGATCGCCGCGCCCTTTTCGGGTTCTTCTCCCGGCAAGATCCAGCGCCCGAGGAGTCGGCGAAGATCACCCTGCTCGACGATCAACGCGTCGAAATCCAGGCGAAGTTGACGTCGAACGGGTTAGTCATCCTCTCAGACATCGATTATCCCGGATGGGAACTGACAATTGACGGGGTGCCCTCCCCAATCCTGAGGGTGAATCGGCTCATGAGAGGTGCCGCAGTGCCCGCCGGGGACCACACCCTCGTGTACACGTATCGGCCTCGCTCGGTCCTGATCGGAGCGATCCTTTCGGCGATCGGCTTGCTGGCAACCGCTGCGCTGGGGCTCGGTATTGTGCGGCGACCGTTTTCCGACGAACTGAAGCCTCAAACTCTTCTCGCTTGAGGTCAATGCCATGACGCGTGCCTCTTCAGCGGTGACCATGGCCATGCTCGCGGGACTTCTCGTCATCCCTCACGGAAACGACAAGCAACCGAAGGTCCAGCCCGGCCCCAGCGAGCCGGATTGGATGGTCATCCTGGATCGCGTTTATCATCTGAGGATGACCGAAGATCTGCTTAACCCGGTCACGACCACCCCCGACAAGGCGCGAGCCCTGTTCCGCAAAGCAGGACCGGGGCCCGTCCACTTCGAGCCGGTCCTGGCCCTGGGGCTTGAGGTCCCCATTCACGGAGGGTTTTACCTCAAGACCGAAGAGCCGGAGCTCTGGTCGTATCAGGCCAAATCCACCGCAAGGGACATCGAAACGGGCGTAGGGCTTGTCCCCCCGTTGAAGGCAGGGTCCACGACCGCCTTTGATCCCAAAGGCGAGGTTTTTGGGCTCTGGGTGGGCAACGATCAGTTCAAGGATCGCGTCTACACGGAGCCAGGGAGAGTCGTTCGGCAGTCTTCTCGGCTCGCCGCCCAACCTTACAAGGTCATGATTTATCCCTACGTCGATCCCGGAACCCGAAAGCCAGTCCCATCGAGCTACCTGATCGGTTGGGAGTACTCCACGAACGACGACTTCCAGGACGTGGTCACGCGGATCGACAACGTGAAACTGGTCGATTGAATCGAACTCGGAGGTTTGCCTCGGGGCGCTCGCGCGGATCGAGTTGATGATCCTCGCAGTGACACGACGATTTCAAGTCTCATGACCGGTCAAGAGAATCCCTCGACCCCGATCAGGGTGACTTGGGCTTTTCCTCGGTGGTCGCGGGGGCTTCCGCGGGTTTGGTCTCCACTGCGGGAACCCCTTCGGCGGGCGCGACCGGAGTCGCGGCAGGCTCGGAACCCGGGATGGGGATGCCGAGCTTCTTGAGGTAGTCCTCAAGAATCGGACGGATCGGAATCTGAGGATAGATCCGGAGCGCCTCGGCAAACTGCTTACCGGCTTCCTTGGGATCCCCCGATTCAAGCAGGCAGAAGCCCAGCTCGGCGATCCAGTTCGCCTCGGTGGCAAGGAGGCCGAGCTGGCCGGGCACCGTGGCCAGGCTCATGATGTTCGAAGTGGCCTCGAGGGCCTGGCCACCGAGCAACTCGCGTCCCACGCTGAGACCGATATTCGTCTGCGCCGCTCGCACCTGGACGATCGCGTAGTCTCGCCAGAGGTTGGCCGTATTCTCGTAGAATCCGAGCAGGAAGTTCACCGTGCCGATGCGATAAGCCGGCGTGCCGGGCCCCGAGTTCAGGGCCTGGTCGTTCATCGTGCGACCGATGATCCGCTCGTTCGCCTTCTCCGGCTGGCCCGTCCGGTTATAGAGGTCGACGAGGATCATGAGGATCCGGTCCGTGCTCACGCCCTGACTTTCTGCATCCTCGAGCTCTCGCAGAGCGATGCCGGGGAATCCCGCCTGCACCGCTCGAGTGGCCTTCTGGATCCCATCGGCCCCGACCTCGGTCGCGAACTTCTGGAGGTCGTCCCTGAAACGTTCGATGCCCTCGTCGAGCCCCTCAAGACGCTGAAGTTCGCCGGAGGGGAACTCGTCGGCCCCGAGCAAGGCCTGGGCGGCCTCAAGATTATCGCGTTCGAGGTCCAGGTCGCCCACAGCGCGGTGAACGGCAGCCAGGTCGAAATGCGTGGTCGCGAGGTTCCGCTTCTGGTCCGCGTTCAGGGGGGGTGGCGTGGTCTGGATGGCGTAGTTCAGGGCGGTGATTCGCTGCCGGGCCCGGAAGTTGAGGTAGTCATTCGGAGGCGTGGACAGCTTCCCGGCGAGCAAACGACTCTCGTTCGTGGTCAGCAGCTTGTACGCATTATCGAGCGTGCGGTAGGCCGCGGAGTCATCGGGGCTGGCCGCGAGCGCGATCCTGGCTTCGCGGATCGCCATGAGGCAGTGGGCCGCATCCGGGAGGCCGTCGGTGCTCTTCTCGGCCCCACTCAATAACCAGCGGGTCGCTGCCTCGACGTGAGGTTGCGTGCGCTGAAGGGAACGGTTCCGGACGATCTTGTCGAAGAACGTCATGGCCGACGGGGCACGGTCCGGGAAGGGCAGGATCTCTTTGCGGTTGTACACAATCTCGGCGGCGTCCAGCCTGTTGGACTTGAAGACTTCGAGATCGGCCGCGGCCACCTTGGCATCGGCTCGGCCGAACACGACCGTTCGCCCGTCGTCTCGGATGGGGATCCAGTTCGAGCTCCTGATCATGCCGAAGTAGATCGGGATGTTCTCGGGTTCCTCGATCGAGTAGATCACCGCCGAGGCGTTGTACTTATCCATCACCGGGGACCAGATCGCCACGTCCTCCTCGATCGACTTCGCATCCGCGGTCGGCTTGAAGGCTTGTCGGAACCTGGAGATCTGCTCTCGGATCTCGGGGCCGAACAGGCCTCGACGACGATCGATAAATGTCTTTCGCAGGGGGTAGCCCCGCCAGACGATCGCGTCGCCGGTGGACTCGGTCAAGTTCATGACCTCCCCTTCGAGACGCAGCTTCTTCAGAGAATCGGCCGAGTCGAAGTCGAAATCGCTCATCTCGACCCCGAACCCGAACGTGGGCCGTCCGATCCCGTACTCGTACCCGGTGAGGGTTTTCCACATCACGAGGAAGAAGACGACGATCGTGATCGACCGTCCCCCGATGGACCAGGAGGTCCAGCCCCGGCTCACGCGGCCATGAGTTCCATAAGTGCGCTGATACCATTCCTGCCCGTTCAGGCCGACGACCCAGGCAAAGACGATCGCGAACTCGGCGGACAGGCGACCCAGTCCCGCCCAGAGTAGCGTGACGATTCCGAAGGACACGAGGCGACGGAAGCGAAGCCCTTCGCGATTCAGGACAAAGCTGGCCAGGCCGGTGATCACAACACCCGCGAAATAGATCTGACGGGTCTGGACCGGGGCCAGAGACCCGTTTGCCCGCCCTTTCAGGAAGTCCTCGCTCAGTTTGCCGAAGTACGACAGATGATCGGGCATGGGGATCAGAGGATCGTAGCCGAACCAGAGCCTCGGGATCGTCAGGATGGGTTCCATCGCATGAGGGAAGACGTGATACGTCGAAGGGTTAACCAGGCAGATCGCGACGCTGCCCAGGAAGACCGCGGCAAGGAGCGCAAGTTTGGGACGTTCGCGAGACTCGGCCTTTCGCCGATCCAGGAGCGATCCCACCATCGATGCCGCGAGGAACACCAGGCCGATGGCGAACGATTCATCGACATTGGCCCACACCAGAAAGAGCGCCGGGATGGCGTAGAGGAATCGCTTCTTGTTCAGTTCCAGGCCGCGATCCACGAGCAAAACCAGCAGTGCGAGGAAGCAGGTGCCCCAGACCTCGGGACCCACATTGGCCTGCCGGGCAATCCCGCCGACACCGACCTCAAAGCTGTCGCTCCGAGGTGAGAAGACCACGCCTAGTGCGACCGCAACCACGATAGCTTGCCACCAGAGACCGGGCCCGGGGCGCCGAAGCCTCAGCAGGATCCACGCGGTGAGGAACCTGGCCAGGGCCGCGAAAACAACCAGGAACGCCGCGCCGATCTGGGGGCTCATCGCCTCGTCGGATGAGATCAGCGAACGACCGCTGTTGTAGAGATAATGACTCGCAACCTCGAAGACCCAGGGTATGTTGACCCATCGATTGCCGTTCTCGCTGAACGAGAATCGGTCGAACGTCATGGGAATGCCGGTGCTGGCCATGATCTCGCCGGCCTTGATCATCGGCCAGATGCGCGAGGCTCCGCCGGTGATCCTGTGGGCCGAGACCAGGAACACGAGCAGCAGGACTCCGCCGGCCACGTATCGATCGTAATAGCGGTTCCACTCGAGGGCGCTCTGCTCGGTCAGCGGCTCGACGACCTTGGCACGAGATTCCGAGGCTAACTCGGGACTCGCGTCGTTCGACGCCGATTTGGGGGTCGATTCGGAAGAGTCAGAAATTGCCATCGCAGGGGGTTCGCGAAGGGATAGGTCGGATCGATGCAGAGAGCACCGCGGATGAGAACGAGAATGCATGCTAAAGCCGCAAGCATTCTTGGGTCAAGGGGATGACGGCCTCCCCCCAGGGCGAGATTTCGGACGTTCTCACCCCCTCCGTGAGGCGCAGTTCGACGGTCGTTGACTTCATTTTGGCCCCGCCTAGAATAAGTGGTAACAAAAAAAACGGGTCTTGATGACTCAATGTTGATGTTGCTAACGGGCTGGGATGGACGCTCCATGAGAGTGCTGACGGCGATTCCTGTCTTCAACGAGCAGAGTCATATCGCCCCGATCCTCCACGAGGTCCTTCGCCACGCCCAGGACGTCCTCGTCGTGGACGATGGCTCGACAGACGGCACCGAGGACGAACTGAAGGCGTTCCCGCAGATCCAAATCATCCGCCACCCAAAAAATCGTGGGTATGGCGCCGCCCTTCAGTCAGCTTTCCAGCGAACGCTCGATGGTGGCTATGGTGGCCTTGTGACGCTGGATTGCGACGGCCAGCATGAGCCCATGCGTATCCCCGAAGTTGCCGAACCGCTATCTCAGTACGACATCGTTTCCGGGAGCCGGTACCTCAGGACGTTCGACCCATTGCAGGCCCCGCCCGAGGCTCGCCGTCGCATCAACGTCGAGGTCACTCGGTGGGTTAACAAGCAACTGGGCCTGAATTTGACCGACGCCTTTTGCGGATTCAAGGCGTACCGGGCTTCAGCACTGGAGCGTCTGAAGATTACCGACGAGGGCTATGCGATGCCCCTCCAGCTCTGGGTTCAGGCTGCTGCGATGGAACTCTCGATCGTCGAGGTCGCAGTGCCCCTGATCTATCTGGATGAGAGCCGAGCTTTCGGCGGTGCCCTGGATAATGCGGACTATCGCCTTCAGCATTATCGCTCGGTCTTCGATTCCGCCCTTTCTGCCGCAGGCTTCCGCCAACGTTCGGAACAGGGGTCCGCTTGATGCTCCGTCCCCATCACGTCAAGGCCCCCAAAGGGGACGGGGCACTCCTTTGCGAACCACCCCTGTCCGAGGCGCAGGCCCATCTCGAACGCAATCTCCGAAAACTCTCGGATTGGACCGCCGATATCCAGGGCCGCCAGGTCACATTCCTCCGCGAGCTCGCCCGTCGAGAGGTACTCCGTGGGGCAAACAGCTATCTGGAGCGTCTTGGCTACGAGCCAACCGTCGATCCCGAAAGCCAGGCCCCTCTGGTCGTCACCGGTCATCAGCCCGAGCTCTTCCATCCGGGGGTCTGGGTCAAGAACTTCGCCGCCGCCTCCATCGCTCGCGAGTCGAGCGGTGTTGCTTTGAATCTGATCGTCGATAACGATATTCCCAAGTCGTCAAGCCTCACCGTGCCTTCGGTCGAGCACGGGGCTCTTCACGGCAAGTCGCTGGACTACGATCTGTGGGCGGGCGAGGTGCCGTTCGAGGACTGGGTCGTCCAGGATACGGATCAATTCGCCAATTTTGGCCAGAATGTCCAAGATCTTCTCGACCCTATGATCACGGATCCGTTGATCGGGAAGACGTGGCCCCTGGTCATGGAGGCCTCAAGGGACACGGATCGGGTCGGTTTGCGATTCTCGTCTGCAAGGCGGCGGATCGAGGAAGAGTTTGGGATCCAAAACCTCGAGATCCCGCTAAGCATGGTTTGCCAGACCGAGGCGTTTCGCTGGTTTCTCTGCCACGTCCTGGCCCAGCTTCCGCGGTTTGTGAAAAATCATAATGAGGCGTTGGCCGAGTATCGCACTCTTTATCGGATCCGGAGCAAGAATCATCCCGTGGCGGGTCTGGATCATGAAGGGGATTGGGCCGAGGCGCCGTTCTGGGTCTGGCGAGCCGAGGCCCCGAGACGCCGTCCTCTGCTGGTCCGTCAGAATGCTCGTACGATGGACCTTAAAATTGCCGGCGAGCCGGAAGCGTTCGCGCGGTTGTCGCTCGCCCCGGATCGAGAAGCCTGTTGCGCCGTGGAGGAGCTTGCGAAGGTCGCGGCTGAGGGGATCCGGATCAGGACCCGGGCGTTGACCACGACCATGTTCGCGAGGCTATTTCTCGGAGACCTGTTCATCCACGGGATTGGTGGGGCCAAGTACGATGAGCTCGGCGACGAGGTGATTCGTCGCTTCTTCCGGATCGAGCCTCCCCGTTTTGTGACCCTGTCGATGACCCTCTGGATCGGGCACGACGTGGATCCCACGCTCGATTCACGGCTCGCCCGGAATCATCGACGTCGCCGGGATCTGACCTACCAGCCTGAGCGATTCCTGGCGGATTCGACGGATCAGGAGATTGTGGCCCTGAGAGCCCGGAAGGCGGAGCTTCTGAGGGCCGTACCCGGAACGCGTCGCGAGCGAGTGAAGCAGTATCGTGACCTTCGTGCTAGCACCTCCGCGCTCTCCTCGTTCCTGGGAAAAGACCTTGAAGCCACGGCCGACGAGAGGGTCATCCTGGAACGTAAGTCCCGCGAGAATGCGGTGGCGAAGGGCCGAGACTGGTCCTTCGTGATGCACTCCGAAGAGCGAATTCGCAACGCGATTGCGAAGGTCGATCCACGGTCCTCCGCGGTGTAAGGGAATTTTGGTGACGTCGGGCTCAATTATGGAGCATCGGCTCGACCGACTCTCTAGAATGCAGAGAACGATGACGGTGCTTCCGTCCTGAAAGGCCTGGCCAGCCCTTTCTTGATTGATCGCGAGTATGGCTGCTCGAGCAGGTGCTTGTTGAGATGAAAGCTCCCCCGCCGATCCCTCGTCTGCCTTATCGCCGGGGTTCCGTCGAGTTTTCCGTCGGGAGCGAGGCGGATCACGAGGCGGTCTACCAGAACCTGCTCCACGTCTTCCATGGCCCCGATCGGGAAGCCTTCCTTGGCACCCTGGGCGACCCCGCCTACCGACCGGACCAACGCCTGCTCGTCAAGGTCGACCACCGGGTGGTCAGTCACGTCCACCTGACCGAACGGATGGCCCGCTACGGATCCGTGCGCGTGCCCTTGAATGGAGTCATGTGGGTCGGAACCCTCCCGGAGTATCGTGGATTGGGCTTCGCGCAAAATCTCATGCGATTGGCGGATGCTCGAGCGAAGGAGAGCGGTGTCGTTCTTCAGGCCCTGACGACCGGGATGCCAAAATTCTACCGCTCGCTCGGCTGGGGCCCATGTGGGCGGCATAGCATCGGGATCGTCCTGAGCCGGAACCTGCCCGCCACGGGGGACGGGCTCGTGGAGGTCAAAGGGGGGGCCTGGCACGTCCGCCCCTGGAGGCAGGTCGAACTCAACGACCTCATGGCTCTTTATGATGCCCAGTTCGCCACGACGACCGGATCCATCGTGCGGACCGAGGATTACTGGCGATGGATCATCGGACGCCGCTACGCACACGTGATCTGGGTCGCCTGTCAGGGCGAGACGGTTCGGGGCTATGCGTTCGTGAAGGACCACAAGGTTCTCGAGATCGCGACCGACCCGACCTATCCCCATGCGATGAGGGTCCTGCTGGGTCGGATCCGGGCGGAGGCCCTGGAGCGTGCGTATCCCGAGGTGATCATCCACGCTCCGCCTGAGCATCCGGTCCTCGATGAGGTCCGACAAGGCTCCGGGCGCGTGGTCTGGGCCGAGGAGTGGGAAGGTTCCACGTCCATGTACCACATCCCTGATGTGGGACGGTTCCTGCAAAGCATCCTGCCCGAGTTGACGAGACGGGCCATTGCCTCGGGAATGGCTCTTCCGATGGAATTGGGTTTCACGGTCGACGAGCAGCGATGGCTGCTCCACATCGACCCAAAGGGTTCGAGCGTGGAGGCGGACAAGCTCTCTCGTCGCCACCTGACCCTGCCCGCTTCGGCGTTCGTCCGGCTGGTCATGGGACATTCCGGGATCGACCGTGCCATCTCCGAGGACGGGGGCGAAACGTCCACGGCCACGGCCATCGATGCGGCCCGCATTTTGTTTCCGATCCAGCCGATCTGGCGAAGCCCACTGGACAGCGCCACCGCCTGAGACGGATCACAAGAGCGGAGGAGGCATAGGGCGACATGCCTCCTCACCTGTTCCCCGCGAGGTGGGCTCAGACGGAGATTTCTCCCGCTTCGTCGCGCTGCCGATGATCGCGAAAATGTTCCTGGACGTTCGGCAGAGAGATCCAGACCAGCAACAAGGCGTCGGCAAAAAGTAGGGCCACGCCGGTCGCAACCCTGCTCATGTCAATCATTCTGGCGATCGGAGCGGTCACTTCGGTCGGGTCCGCCGAAAGGTCAACCTCCGGGTTCGTGCTCTCCGGCGAGGTAGCCGTGATGCCCGCATCCAGCTCCGCGTTCGGGTCTGGCGTGGCCTGATACTCGGCCCAGACGACGGGCAAGACGATCATGGTGACCACATTCACCGCGCCTCCGAGGAGAAGCGCCACGACCAGAGCCTTGTACGTACGCCCCTGGAGGAACTGAACCGCCGCGATCACTCCGAAGAGGCAGGTAAGCGTGAGGCAGATGCGCCCAATCCCTTCGAAGGAGAACACGGAGAGCAACCCGAGGGCTACGCTCCCCGCAAGCGTGGTCAGGCCGATCAGGAGCACGGAAATGGGCGTTCCAGGCTGGTCCGTGATCTCGGGTTCTGCGATATCGTCGAGATAATCATCCGCCTTGTGGCGGATTCCCGTATCGAGGTCGAGCCCGCAACGATTGCAGAGGGACATGCCCCCGAGGACAAATCCGCCGCAGGAAGGGCACCGCCTCGCCTCGCGTCGGGCTTCGGCGGGCGGCCTCTTCTTGACGGGTGCGGGGTCGTCCCGGAACAGGGCTTCGGCATCCGTGACGACCGGTGGTGCGACCCGGGATACAGGCAGATCATCAAGGGAAGACAGTTCGGCAAAGACAGGGAGGTCGCCCGACGGCAGGCGAGGATGCTCGCCCGAGCGACCGCCCAGGAGAGGGATGTCGTGGGCCCCTGAGGATGGGGGAACCTTTACCCGGCTCACGGGCCGCGGCTCGGGCCTCTTCTCGGCCGCGCTCCCCCGTTGCGCCGTGGGTGGCTTCGTCCCGCCTGGCGGCTCGGGATGAAACCTGGTGGAGCATTTTGGACAACGGAGTCGCTTGGCCCCTGCCTCTTCGGGGATCGTCAATTCCACCGAGCATTCCGGGCATTGGACGACACGTGCCATAGGTTAGACCGGCCTGGGTGGACGGGGTTGGAGAGATCCATCCGAGGAGCATCGCTGGAGTCGTGACAACTCCGAATAATACCGGAGCCGATCCTGAAGGCTCCAGCAAGTTTGGAACGAACTCCCCGAGATCATTCCCTATTAGACGATACATCTGCTTCTGTGTTCGTCTTTTTTCTCAATTTTTTTCGGTTGAAGAACTCGATTCGATGCGTTGCTTGGTCACAAGGTGGCGATATTCGAACATTCTCTCAAGTTTTCGGGCGATGAACCCCCCGCCGAGGGTCCGACCGATCCAGCCCCCGGGGATCTCATATTCCACCTCATCGCGGAGGAGGGTTCCCCCCTGCCCGTCGTCCAGGAAGCGATGACGGTGATACCATCGAGCGAACGGCCCCGAGACCTGCCGGTCTGCGAATAGGTGCGGGGGATCGTACTCGGTATGCTCTGCCACCCAGGTCAGCGGTATGGGGCCGAGCTGAGATCGGAGGACCACTCGTGACCCCACCGTCAAGGACCCGCCTCCCTCGGCGATCCTGACTCGTTCCCAGGGCGGCGTGAGACTTTCGAGCGCCCCGGGCGATTCATGAAAGGCGAAAACGGTTGCGGGACTGGCCGCAATTCGCGTCTCTTTGACGTACAACATGGGCCATCGTGGGGTAGAAGGAAGTCGCCGTGCGTCTGTGTCCTTTGTAGTCTTACTCGACGCAAGGCGCGTTGCGAATGGAAAAACCTCGCCTTTTGCGGAGAGAAAGAGGTTGCAGATCGCCCCGAATCGGGGCACGATGAAGCCACTGCGCCGGTCCCCCGGCGTCTCACCCCTGCGTTGACTTGTTACTGTGCTCGAACGAGGAGAACGACCATGACCGAGAAGCGTCCGGTGACGCGTCGCGGCTTCCTGGAGACCGCGGGCGTCGCGGCCGGATCCGCAGCGATCGCCCCTTCGGCGTTCGCACACCCTGCGATCGGTAACGTGAAGGGAGCGAACGAGAAGCTCAACTTCGCGATCATCGGTCCCGGCGGCCGCGCCCAGGCCCACATCGACAATCTCCTGAATTTCAAGAAGGAAGGCAAGCTTGTCGACATCATCGGCGTGGCCGATGTGTGGGACGGCAACAAGTCGGTCGGTCGCGGCCTTTACCCCTCGGCCGACAAGTGCGGGCTGAAGCACGACAACAAGCTCGTGACGAAGGATTACCGCAAGATCCTTGAGAGCAAGGACGTCGACGCGGTCGTGATCGCCACGCCCGACCACTGGCATGCCAAGCAGACTATCGACGCGATGGACGCCGGAAAGGACGTCTATTGCGAGAAGCCGATGACGCACACCATCGACGAGGCCAAGAAGGTCGCCGACACGGTGAAGCGGACGAAGCAGATCATGACCGTGGGCGTCCAGTCCACCGCCGACCCCCGCTGGAAGGCCGCGAACGAGCTGATCACGTCGGGCAAGATCGGCAAGGTCATGCAAGGCCAGACCTCCTACTATCGCAACAGCGCGATGGGTCAGTGGCGCTACTATCCGCTGACCGAGGACATGAACCCGAAGACCGTGGACTGGAAGATGTTCCTCGGGACGGATTTCGGGCTCGCCCCGGATCAGCCCTTCGATCGCGCCAAGTACGCCCAGTGGCGTTGTTACTGGGACTTCGGCGGCGGCATGTACACCGACCTGTTCGTCCACCAGCTCACGCACCTGATCCAGGCGATGGGCGTCCGTCACCCTCGCCGCGTTGTCGGCGCCGGCGGCCTGTACCTGGAATATGACGGTCGCGATGTGCCGGACGTGGCGACGGTCGTGGCCGACTACGATCAGGGCTGCCAGGTCATCATCTCCGCCACGATGGCCAACGATGTCCAGCTCGGCGAGGTCATCCGCGGCCACACCGCGACGATCAAGTTCGGCGGGTCGCCCAACGACGGGTTCACCGTGACCCAGCAGAAGATCGAAGGCCGCCCGGCCCCTCCCGGGTCGAACACCGGCGAGGGCGGCGAGGTCATCAAGACCCCCCAGCCCCGCGACGACACCCGCGCCCTCTGGGAGCACTTCCTCGAGTGCATCCGCTCGCGCAACCCGGAGACCCTCTGCCCGGCCGACCTCGGCTACGCCGCGATCGCCACGGTGAACCTGGGCGTGGATTCCTACCGCAACGGCAAGGCTTACTTCTTCGACGGTGAGACCGGCAAGGCGACCGAGGCCGACACCTCGTGGGCGAAGAAGTGGGAGAAGGTCAGCAAGGAGCGCGGCAAGCCCGTCCAGGTCCTCGGCTGGAAAGCCGATCCCCTGGAAGGCTCGACCGTCACGCCCCCGCCGTACCAGAAGCTGGAAGGCGACTGGGTGGACGGCAAGGACCCCGCCGGCAAGGTCTGAGTCCGTCTCGACCGGAAGACAGCAGCCGCCCCGGAGGGTGCTCAATCCTCCGGGGCGGTTCTCTTTTCGACCGAATGGGGCAGGATGCACTCTCCCTGAACGATCGTGCCTAGCAGTTGAAGAGCCCGATCGTCCTCTCGCCCTACTTCGGGTGTGTTCCAACGCAGGAGCACGAGGTCCGCAGGTTCCCCCGTCGCAATCCTTGGAGGCACCATCCCCAGGGCTCTGGCCGGCCCGACAGTTGCGGCATCGATCGCGCGTCGAGCGGAAAACGGGACCCAGCGAATCAGGTTCTCGACCGAACCGAGCATGGTGCCGTTGGAACCGGCGAGGTAAGGGGTGCCCGCCACGACGATCCGCCCATCGTCGCGAACCTCCCACGGTCCGTAGAGCCCGGGTTCCGAGCCAGCGAGCGGACTCGCATCGCTCACAATGAAGGACCTGCGTCGTCGCCATTTCATCATGAACGCGAGCGTGCGGCGATCGACATGTTGCCCGTCGGCGATGAACGACGTCCACAAGGACGACTTCGATGCGAGGCTCCAGAGGATGTTTGGATGTCGCGGCAAGATTGCCGGGACCCCGTTGCCCAGATGGGTTATCAGGCTCAGCCCGAGTGCGATCGCCTCATCGATCAAGTCCGGTTCCGCCGCCGAATGACCGATCGCCACCTTCACGTCGGACTGCACCAGGCGGCGCAGGAAATCCATCGCCCCTGGCCGTTCCGGAGCCAGCGTGACCAGCCGGATCCGATCGCCTGAAGCGTCCTGAAGCTCGCGGAACTCGTTCCAGTCGGGGTCGCGGACGTTGTCCCGAGGGTGGGCTCCCCGGTATCCGTCGATCGGAGAGATCCACGGCCCTTCGAGGTGGATTCCAAGGACCTGGTGATTCGTGATCGGAGAGCGGTCACACGCTTCGGCGATTGAGCGAACACCCGCCAGGGTCGACTCCCGGCTTGCCGTGATGAGCGTCGGGCAGAACCGAGAGGTACCCATCCGGGCCTGGGCCTCGGCGATCCGGACGACCTGCTCGGGGGTGATCGTGGAATCGGAGAACGACACGCCCCACCGTCCGTTGACCTGAAGATCCCAGAAGGCCGGGGCGACCCAGGGATCGAGATCCGAAGGTGGTGCGTCGCTCGGGGCGCGGCAAACCTCTCTTAGTCTTGAGCCATCGAGCTCGATCCGGGTCCACTCGCCCGTCGCGAAATGCCTGGCGGTCAGGACGCGCCGCTGTTCCAAGTCAAAACTCCAGCCTGAGCCTCGCCAGGAAAAGTCGACCGGAAGGGGTTAGGAGCGATTCTCAGGCTCGGTCCGTCCGGACTCACGCTTTTGCAGAGCGGCCCCGACGAAGTCGCGGAAAAGGGGATGGGAGCGGATCGGCTTGCTCTTGAACTCCGGATGATACTGGACGGCCACGAACCAGGGGTGCGTCGGCAGCTCGATGATCTCCACGAGTTCGCCGTCAGGACTCACGCCCGTGACCGCGTATCCATTTTGTTCGAACGCAGCCCGGTAAGCGTTATTGAATTCGTATCGGTGGCGATGACGTTCGCTAATGATCTCCTGACCGTAGGCGGCGTGCGCCCTCGATCCTGGAGTCAGGTGGCAAGGCCACGCACCAAGACGCATCGTCCCGCCGCGTTCCCTCACGCGGAGTTGCTCTTCCATGAGCGAGATGACCGGGTTCTGGGTGGCGGTGTCAAACTCGGTCGAGTTGGCATCCTCAAGTCCAAGAACGCCCCGTGCGAACTCGACCGAAGCGCACTGCATTCCCAGGCAGATCCCGAAAAATGGGATGCGCTTCGTTCTCGCGTAGCGAATCGCCTCGATCTTCCCCTCGATCCCACGCATACCGAATCCGCCGGGAACGAGGAGCCCATCAATGTCTCCCAGAGTGTTCGCCGCCCCGTCTCGAGAAACATCTTCCGCCTCGACGCGACGCACAACCACGCGAGAATTGTGGGAGATACCCGCGTGGTCGAGGGCCTCGTACACCGACTTGTACGCATCCCGGTGCTTCATGTACTTGCCGACCACCGCGATGGTGATCTCACGATTCGGATGCTTCAC
>JANOBY010000696.1:0-2876 GCA_031411935.1 Planctomycetales bacterium
GGGCCGCGTCGGCGAGCGAGGCGAGCGACGGGTTGCGGAACGCGGGCAGGAACAGGTGCTCGACCAGGTCGGACGACAGCCCCCCGCCCGCGCCGTGGCCCATGACCACGTGGGGGTAATCCCGCAGCGGCAGGGGGCATACCAACCCGTCGAAGGAGAGTTCGGACGCCATGCGTTTATCGCGATCCGGTGAGTTCGACGATCCGGCCGTAATGGTAGTAGGCGGCGCACGCGCCTTCGTTCGACACCATGGTGGCGCCCAGGGGGGTCCGGGGCGTGCAGCGGTTGCCGAACGCCTCGCACTGGTTGGGCTTGAGGGCCCCCGTGAGCACCTCGCCGGCGCGGCAGAGGCTCGACTCCTGGGTGACGATCGCGCCCAGGTCGAACCGCCTCTCGGCGTCGAAGTCGGCGTAGGGCTCGCGGATCCGCCAGCCGCTTCGGGGGATCACGCCGATGCCCCTCCAGGCGCGATCGGTCGGCTCGAACACCTCCTCCAGCAGGGCCTGGGCGTGGCGGTTCCCCTCGAACGTGACCACGCGCGGGTAGGCGTTCTCGACCTCGGCCCGGCCCTCCTCGAGCTGCCTGACCGCGCGGCGGATCCCTTCCAGGATGTCCAGCGGCTCGAACCCGGTGATGACGATCGGGACCCCGAACCGCTCGGACAGGGGCGGATATTGCCGGTAGCCCATCACGCTGCACACGTGGCCCGCGGCGAGGAACGCCTGCACGCGATTCCCCGGGGCGCCCAGGATGGCCTCGATCGCCGGGGGCACCAGCACGTGCGAGGCGAGCATCGCGAAGTTGGCCAGCCCCTCGCGCCTGGCGAGGCTCAGGGCCATCGCGTTCGCGGGGGCCGTGGTCTCGAACCCGATCCCGAAGAAGACCACCTGCCGGTCGGGGTTCTCCCGCGCGATCTGCACCGCGTCGAGCGGCGAATAGACGACCCGCACGTCACCCCCCTGCCCCCGGACCGCGAACAGGTCGCCCCGGCTCCCGGGCACGCGGAGCATGTCGCCGAACGAGCAGAAGGTCACGCCGGGGAGCCCCGCGATCGCCAGGGCCCGGTCGATCGTCTCCAGGGGGGTCACGCAGACCGGGCAGCCCGGCCCGTGGATCAGCTCCACGCCCTCGGGCAAGAGCTGGTCGATCCCGTTGCGGATGATCGAATGCGTCTGACCGCCGCAGACCTCCATGATCCTCCACCGGCCCGTGACCATGCGCGCGATGTCGCGGAGGAGCTTCCGGGCGACCTCGCCGTCGCGGAACTCGGTCAGATACTTCATGGGGACGCCTCCTCGCCCGGGATCTCGTGGTCCGGGCCCGAGGCTCCGCCCATCTCCTCCAGCAGCATGCCGGTCTCGGCCAGCAGCCTGAGGGTCTCGCGGGCCGAGTCCTCGTCGATCTTGCTGATGGCGACCCCCACGTGCACGATCGCGAAGTCGCCGACCTCGACCTCGGGCACGTAGGCCAGGCAGATCTCCTTGATCACCCCCCCGAAGTCCATCCTTCCGGTCCGAAGGCCGTGCGCCTCGTAGATCTCCAGGACCTGACCCGGCACGGCTAGGCACATGGCTGGTCCCTCAATCTCGGACGGGAGGATTGGTCGACTCGTGCCCTAGTATAGCCGAAAGCCGGTCGCTCGTATGCCGAGGGGCGGGAAGCGTTCATCGAAGCTCCCCCCTCCGATGCGGCGTAGCGGCAGGCCACGAGCCCCGCGAGGAGCGGGCAGCATGCGGCGAGGCCCGGGACCACGCCCCGCGAGGCCCTCCCCAGGTCCCCCGGCACGGGCCGATCCCCGGCATCCGGGTCGGGCTCGGCGTTCGCGTCTCCGGACCAGTCCTGCATGGATCGACCCTCTCGCAACAGGCATGGGCGGCCAACCGCTGAGTTCCCGATCCCCGTGGGGCGGGCGACCCTGCCTGCCTGAGGTCACATCGAGCAAGCACGGAGGCGGGCCCCACGGGGACTTCCCGTCGGCAAAGGCGGGAAAATTGGCTTCGTTTTGGGTTCGTTTTGGCTTCGTTTTGGGTTCGTTTCCCGTCTTCGCCCGACCTGAGCCTGGACCCTGATCGAGCCTTAAGGTGTTGCCAGATCATCACATTCGAGGAATCTTTCTGCCAGGCCAGGGCGGCCGAAATGGGTTCGTTATGCAAAATCACGTTTCCGCGAAATCCTGGGCCTCGCGCGTCGAGCCCTGCCCGCCCAGTCGGTCCTGATCGGGCAGGACATGGAGCGCCGCGGGGCCCCTCGCCTCCATAGTATCGGTTTGAACCCGGCCGCCGATCGCCGGGGAGTCAGAACCCGAAAGCCGGACCCGAAGCCGTCCACATTCGAACGTGACGTTCTCCCGTGCAGGTCCCGCGAGCCGCGTTGCCCGCCAAGTTCCCTGAGAGGTGGGCAGCAACGCCCGCCCGACTTGTGAAGAGGGCTTCGAACAACAGGGAATGGTTCATACGCGTACAAAAAGGGAAAGACTGAGTTTAAGTAGGCATAACCGTCTCGATCCGGGCCCTGGAGATCGGCCGATCGGGCCAAATCTAAGTTTTTTTAGAAGTTCGCCCAACGTTTTCACGCAAGGCGTCTAGAAGAGAGTGACCCGGCACGACGGCGTGACGGGTATTCAGCAGTCATCCATGCGCTTACTAAGCACCTGGGATCGGGAGGCCCCCGCCGATGATTGTCGGGGGTCTCCTTTTGCGCCCGCCCGGCCCCGACCCCAGCGAGGGCCTTGGACCCTCGCGCCCGAAACGCCCTCGGCGGCGCGTGACCTCGTGGCTGGCGGATCCTCGGCCGCAGGGCGGAGCGACTTCGTCCCGGCCCGGATGTCCGATGAGAAAGGCGGGGCCACGAGCCGGCTTGAGGTCCGGTGGCGTATC
>JANOBY010000697.1:0-2253 GCA_031411935.1 Planctomycetales bacterium
ACGTCCTCCAGGGCAAGGCGCGTGATTACTTCTACCCGAACATCCTCCCCCTGAAGCATCGGGAGGGAGGGGTGGATGAGAGGGATGTGGAGCCGGAGATCGAGGAGAGCCTCTCCACCTTGTGGTATCACGACCACGCGATGGACATCACGGGCTTCAGCGTCTCGAAGGGGTTGGCCGGGTTCGCGCTTTTCTACACCGACTGGGAGCTGAAGCTGATCCGGGAGGGCGTGCTGCCGGGACTCGGGCCACAGTCGTGCCTCGACCCCGACCAGGACGCGCTGGCCGACGACCCGGGGCTGGAACACCCGGATCACCCGGGCTACTACGCCCCCGGCCGGGAGCCATTCCACAACCCGTACGACCTGCCGATGGTCTTCCAGGACAAGGTGATCGACCCGGCCACCGGGCAGGTCGTCTACGACACCGACGGGCACAACGGGTACCTGGGCGACACGTTCTTCGTCAACGGGGAGCCGTGGCCCCAGAAGCAGGTCGTGGACCGGAAGTATCGACTCCGCCTCCTCAACGGGTCGAACGCCCGCGTGTACCGCTTCCGGATCCTGTCTGAGGCCGACTTCCTCCGCACGCAGCGGGAGGGCCTGGACCACGAGGAGCTGGAGGCGGCGGCGAAGCCCTTCTACCAGATCGGCAAGGATAGTTGCCTGTGGAGCCAGCCCCGCACTCGCAAGAGCGTGGTGGTGGCGATGGCCAACCGCGTCGACCTGATCGTCGACTTCGCCGAGCTCACCAAGGACGCCGGGCCGCTCCCCCAGGTGTTCTACCTGGTCAACACGATGCCGCAGTTCGACGGCCGCGGGCCGAAGGCGAAGCTGGAGGACGGCGGCGACCCGCGAGTGCTCCCGCTCCCCTTCGACGTGCCCGGCCGGCCGCTGGTCGAGCTGGACCGACCGATCGCCCTGGTGAAGTTCGTCGTCGGGCCCCAGACCGCCGAGCAGCGATTGGTTCCCGAGGCGACGGTGATGATCGGCACCTCCCTGGCGCCGTTCCGCAAGCCGATCCCCGCCGCCGACGTGAAGGTGGTCCGGGAGTTCATCTTCGAGCGAGGCAAGGGGGCCTGGCAGGTCAACGGGCGGTTCTACGACCCGACGATCGCGATCGCCGCCCCGACCCTGGTGATGACCGACCGGGCGGCCGAGGAATGGGTCCTGCGCAACGGCGGGGGCGGGTGGTGGCACCCCATCCACATCCATCTCGAATCGCACCAACTGGTGAGCTACGAGAAGGACTTCGAGGCGGACGAGGTCATCGAGGCGCCGGACGCCCCCCGCCGCGCCCGGCAGCCTCGGCTCGTGGACGTGACCGGGTCCGTCCCGGAGGTCGGGTCCGCCGGGAACCACGACACCCAGGTCCTCGGGCCGAACACCGTGGTCCGCATCCGCATGCGATTCCGGACCTGGCGCGGCCCGTTCGTGTTCCACTGCCACAACGTGGAACACGAGGACATGCGGATGATGTCCAACTTCGAGCTCGTTCCCGGCGAGGCCCACGACCCGAACGTGGTCCCGGCCGCCCGGACCCACGGCAATGCGGTCACCCTGAACGGCAGGAGCCCGGCCAACCCGGGGGGTCGCGTCGGCGAGCTCGAATGGGACTCTCCGCCCGTGCCCGGGACTCCCATCGACGAGGCGGGCGACGCCCTCATCCCGCCCCGGCCGAGGTGATCGGCCGCCCGCGTCGAGGCCGCAATCTCGCCACCACCTCACTTACTCGCTCCGCTGCCCAGGAGGGCCGGGTCATGATCGCCCCCATCTTGAGATGGCTCGCATCGAACGCGGAGGACGCGCCGGCGGATCCGCCTCGGCTCCGCGTCTCCGACCGCTACGCCGACGTCCGGCTCACGAATCAGTTCGGCCGGCCGGTGAGATTCCGGTCCGACCTCGTCCTCGGCCGTGCCGTCGTCATCAACTCCATGTTCACCACCTGCCGCGGCAGCTGCCCGGTCACCGGAGAGAAGGTGCGAGAGCTCCGGAAGGTCCTCAGCCCGGTCTTCGGGAAGCGGCTGAGCTTCGCCTCGTTCTCCCTGGAACCCGAGGTGGACACCCCGGCCCGGCTGCGGGCCTACGCGGCACTTTACGGCGCCCACACGAGGTCGGAAACGCTCTGCGACTGGCACTTCCTCACCGGGGCGCCGGCCGACGTCGAGCGTCTCCGCCGGAGCCTCGGCTTCTACGACCTCGACCCCCGGATCGACGCCGACGTGGCCCAGCACGGCTCTCTGCTGCTGTTCGG
>JANOBY010000698.1:0-2053 GCA_031411935.1 Planctomycetales bacterium
GGCCGTCGTGAGCGAGGCCCACGTGGCGGCGGCCACGGGGCCGAACCGCACCTCCTTGCCCTCCATGTTCGCCCCCCGGACGACGGGGAGGCCCCGCGTGGCCACGCTCGGCTGGACCTCGGCCAGGATGGCGACCACGGCCCCGATGACCAGGAACGTGAGCATCACGCCGAAGATCACCATCGCGTGCTTCATGTTCTTGAGCATGAGGCCCGCCATGACGATCGAGGCCATGGGCAGGAGCACGATCGAGACGACCGACAGGAGGTTGCTCCAGGGCGAGGGATTCTCGAATGGGTGCGTGGAGTTCGGGCCGAAGTAGCCTCCGCCGTTGGTCCCGGCCTGCTTGATCGCCACCAGGGCCGCCACGGGCCCCCTGGCGATGGTCTGCGTGTCCATCGCGGTGGCCGCGCCGTCGATCGTGGTCGCCGTCGCCGCCGCCTCGAACGTCATGGGCACACCCATCCCGACGAGGGCCGCGGCCACGACGACGGAATAGGGGATCAGGACGAAGAGCAGGCCCCGCATGAGATCGATGTAGAAGTCGCCCAGGTCCTTGTCGCCCCGCAGGCCCCTGAGCGTGGCGAGCATCACGCACAGGCCCGCGGCCGGCGTGACGAACATGAGCCACACGATCGCGCCGAGCTGGCTGAAGTACGAGAGGTTCTGCTCGCCCGAGTAGTGCTGGAGGTTCGTATTCGTGACGAACGAGCAGACGGTGTTGAAGATCACGGCGGTGTCCGCGCCGTCGTGCTGGGTGCCGGCCGTGTCCTTGTAACCCAGGGCCGCGAGCGAACCCCTGGCGTCCGGGTTCAGCAGCGGGATCCTGTCCTGGAAGAAGAGGATCGCGAACGACAGGACGAACAACGCCGCGTTGAAGGCGAGCAGGGCGACGGAGTAGCGTTTCCAGTCCATCGCCACGGGCGATCGTCGGCCGATCAATCGGCACAGGAAGCTCGGCAGGGCGTCCAGGCCTCGGCCCGCGCGTTCGTGGGGCACGTCGAGCGACCGCCACATGAGCCAGCCCATCGGGAACGAGAACGCAATCGGCAGGGCGAAGGCCCAGACCGGGTGCAGCCAGGACAGTGAAGGGGCCACGGAAGGATCTCCGAATCCTAGAGATGTTCGAGACTGGAGCCGAGCCGGCCCGTCCGAAAGGGGCCGACCCTCGATCCCCGCTCAGAATCGTTCGGGGTAAAGCATGGCGTAAGCCAGGTAGATCAGGGCCAGGACGGTCAGCACGGCGGTCAGGACGAGCACGGTCAATCCTCCGGCAAGGGGCTTCTAAAGCGAGTTCAAGGTTGCGATCGCCGCGAGGGCACCGCCCAGGGCCAGGACGACCATCCCCAAGGCCATCAGAGTGCGGCCAAGGCTCAGGCGGAAGTGCTCCCGACACTCCTCCTCCGTGACGGGATACAGATCGCCCGGAAGCGTCCGAGGGACGGGGACACGGCCTCCGGTCGTCTTCCGCCCGGAAGGCAACTGAAACAAGCCCGAACGGATATCCTCACGACCGGACGACCGGCTCGCTGAGGAAGGGAGGAAAGCACGCATCACGGGAAAGTCTCCGGAAGAGAATGGGAATCTGCGGGATCCATCCCCAGCTTCAAAGCCGGTCGCAGTAGGCAACCAGGCCAAAAAACAGAAGAAACAGGGCCATACCCAGGATCAACGTTGCGAGGGCCATCACGATTCCTCTCCAATCGAGTCTCGGCCGAATCGTCATCAGGACGACGGCCAGGGTCAGAAACATGTCGGTTGTCCGCCGTCATCCGGGCGGGGACGGCAGGTCCAGGTCGCTCCCGACCGGCCGGAATTTCGAGGTTTTTCAGGCCGACCTGTTCGACGCTGAGCGTTGACAGCAGCCGGGCTCGTTCGAGCGGATCCTGAGTGGTTTCTTGTGAGGCGTCCCGAGGAGGGCAGGGCGGAGGCCCGGTTCACCCCTCCACGATCATGATCCGACGCGATCGCAGGTTTCCGCCTGGGCCAGGCGCGGGTCAAGCCTGTTCGCCCAGATCGATGGGGACCTTGCTACGGCCAAAGGTGAATCGCT
>JANOBY010000699.1:0-5287 GCA_031411935.1 Planctomycetales bacterium
CGATCCGAACCGCATCTATGCCTCTCAATCCAGCGGGTGGTTCGGCCAGATGATGCAGCGCTCCGACGATGGCGGGCAGTCCTGGGAGCCTGTGGGAAACCAGTTCGCCTACGAGGGGGTGCCCGGGACTCACCAGTGGTACGACGGCACGCAGCACCCCTGGGAGTTCAAGCGAGTCTGGCATCTCGAGCCGTCGCTTACCGACCCTGATACGGTCTACGCCGGGGCTGAGGACGCCGCCCTGTTTCGCTCGAACGATGGCGGCAAGACGTGGCAGGAACTGGCCGGCCTTCGCGATGCGTCCGGGCACCTTTGGCAGCCCGGCGCAGGCGGCATGTGCCTGCATACGATCCTCCTGGACCCGGCGAACCCAGGCCGCATCTTCGTCGCGATCTCGGCCGCGGGAGCCTTCCGCAGCGACGATCATGGGGCCACCTGGCGTCCGATCAATCGCGGGCTAAAGTCCCTGTACGAGCTTCCCGACCCGAAAGCCGAGGTCGGCCACTGCGTCCACAACTTGGCCATGCACCCGACCCGGCCCAACGTGCTGTTCATGCAGAAGCACTGGGACATCATGCGCAGCGACGATGCGGGCGACTCATGGCACGAGGTCAGCGGCAACCTGCCCAGCGACTTCGGATTCCCCATCGCGGTCCACGCCCACGAACCCGAGACGGTCTATGTCGTGCCCATCAAGAGCGACTCCGAGCACTACCCGCCCGAGGGCAAGCTCCGCGTGTATCGCAGTCGCACAGGCGGAAATGACTGGGAGCCACTGACCGAGGGGCTGCCCCAAGGGGATTGCTACGTGAACGTCCTGCGCGACGCCATGGCAGTGGACAGGGTAGACTCCTGCGGGATTTACTTCGGCACCACGGGAGGCCAGGTCTACGCGTCGAGGAACTCGGGGGACACCTGGAAGCCGATCGTGCGTGACCTGCCAGCAGTGCTCTCTGTGGAGGTCCAGACCCTCCCATGATTCGCGTGGTCCTCCCCTTCCACCTCCGTACGATCGCCAGGGTGTCCGGAGAAGTAACACTCCACGTCGAGGGCCAGCCCACGCAAAGGGCGGTCCTCGACGCATTGGAGCGGCACTATCCCGTCCTCCGGGGGACGATCCGCGACCAAGCGACCCTGCAGCGTCGACCTTTCCTGAGATTCTTCGCTTGCGAGTTGGATCTCACCCACGAGCCGCCGGACGCCCCTCTGCCCCAGGCCGTGACCGACGGCACCGAGGCCCTCCTCGTGGTCGGAGCCATCGCCGGGGGCTGAGGCCGTTCGGACCAGCTTCCTGAATGAACCGCCCGACATCGCTCGTGGAGTGCGGACAGGAATCGCCTTTCCATTTATCCTGTTGCGGATTGGGGCTCGATCGAGACCTCCCTGCCCGCCCCCAAGCGTGAGAGGATCTGCGACCTGCCCCTTTGAAAATGATAAACGAGGACCAGGGAAGTCCCCATCGTCGGAATGGATATACGAGAATCCTTGCGTGCCGAACAACCTGCAGGGATTCTCAAGCTGGGTGGATATCATCGCTCGGCTTCTCTCTGGTAAACTCCCGAGCCCCGGTCGGCTCACCTCCCTGGAGATCGCCCCAATGGCAACACCTGGACGAAGATCGCTTCGCTTTGAACATCTGGAAGAGATCCTCACCGAGGTGGATCGCCTGCGTCTGGGCCACACCACCTTGGGCCGGTGGACTCTCTCCCAGATCTGTCAGCACCTTGCTGAGACCATGAGGCTGGCCCTGTCCATGCCGGCCACGATTGAGCACGACCCCTCGCTCCGTTTGAGCCAAGAGACGATCGAACGCGTGTTCCAAACCGGTGAGTTGGGGGAGGGGCTGGCCCTACCTTCGGTCCTGAAAATTCCGGAACCCATGGACGAGGGACGTGCAGCCATGATTCTGGGCGAAGCGATCACGGAGTACGCCAAGTCTGCCGGGCCGGTCGGTCCGCATCGATACCTCGGCCCGCTGTCCAAAGCTCGATGGGATCACTTGCAGCGCATCCACTGTGCGCATCATCTTAGCTTTGTGATCCCCAAGGTATGAATGGAGCCGCCTACGATGGGGAACGAACCTGGCCGCCGAACGGGCACGTGAAGCGGTCCACTGATCACCCGCGAGCAGGGCGTCAGCCGAGCAGATCGGCGAGCCGCTTGACCTTATCAACCCCAAACGCGGCCACAAGCGGCTTCATGACCTCGATCGCAGCGAGCAAGTCCGTATCGTCGAACGAGCCCGACCCACGCGTGCCGCGGGAGGTGGAAACCCCGCCTCGGGTTTCGGAACGGGGCTTGATCAGGACCTTTCCGAGCTTGGCCTTCATTTGACTCTTCACGGCCGAGAAGTGCTGTGGCGTCATGTCCAGGTGGAATTGAGATTTGATATAGGCCGAGGCTTCGGTGGGCTGCTCGACCCCCGCCGCGATCGCACGACGGGCCGCCTCGGACTTGCTGATCTTGGACTCGACCTGAACAGGGTCCGAGGACTCCGTGTCGGAAGGCTTTGTGGATCGGGATTTTGCCATGATGTTCTTTCGTTGAGGAAATGTGACTCCATAGAATTAGCATAAACATCAAGAGTATGCGTGACAATAATTTGTCGGTCTTAAATTTGAAGTTCATTGTGCACTATCACTCATCGTGTTCTCATGTTCCGATTCATCGCGTCTCCAGGCATCATCGTTCCTCGGACCGCCCCGGACGATCCACACGAAGGATGGAGAAGAACTCAACCACCGGCATGGCTTGGTCGCTACTGTGCACAGCTATCATGCCATTCCCGGAGAACCGCGTGGACGATGGCCCCAGGTTTACTCAAGGTGGCGAACTGGTTCGCCCTGCAAATTATCGGGAGTGGATCCTTCAGACGAGCGGGCTGGGAATGACTTCTGGACCCGCGATGGCCGCCGCCGGCGAGGGCCCGTGATTCGAGAACGTGTTCGTCACACGCGCGGCTTATCGCGACTTCCTTGGCACTTGGCGTTGGCCTGATGAGACCATACCCATGCTGGAAGTCCGCCGATCCAAGTCCAATGCCCCGATCAACCTAGCAGGACGGATTCAGGGGCAGGTCGTCGCGATTGAGGCCACCGTGAAGGACATGGCAGGGTTTCCGGAGAGCGGTCGGGGCATCTACTTCTTCGACGCTGAAATCGGTCTGAAGGATCCCGTAAAGGCATTTCCGCGAAACGCCAGTGTTACAAGTGCCATTATGAGAATGGGGCAGTCGACCATACGTTCGTGCAGTTCTACCCAACGTTGCTCGAGGCCGTTAGCCGGCACAAAATGCTTCGCACCGGGGCGATAGCACACGGCCGGTGATTCGTCGCGACGAGGTTCACCGCAGCCGGCCGGATCGTTGCCGCTCGGCCTCCAATGAGGCAAGATGAGTTGCCGATCCGATCGAATCGCACCAGGGAGCCTCCTTCGATGCCACGCGTTTTTCTTTTCAGCACTCTTCTCCTCGTCGGGTCCGCGAGCCAGGCCGGCGAGAACGACCTGCCCCGGAGCACGCCTGAGGCTCAGGGTCTTTCGTCCTCTGCGATCATTGCGTTCGTCAAGGAAGCCGACCGTTCCACGGACACCATGCACAGCGTCATGATCCTACGTCATGGTTGTGTTGTGGCCGAAGGGTGGTGGAGCCCATATGACTCCGTTACGCGGCATTCCCTCTACTCGCTGAGCAAGAGCTTTACCTCGACAGCCGTTGGGCTTGCGATCGCCGAGGGCAAGTTGAGTCTGGACGATGAGGTCCTGAAGGCGTTCCCCGACGATGCGCCCGCCGAGCCCAGCGACAACCTCAAGTCTATGCGTGTGAGGGACCTAATGCGCATGTCCACGGGGCATCAGTCGGAAGCCTCGCTTCGGGGCGAGCGGTCGTGGACCCAGTCTTTCCTCGCGCAACCTGTGCCCTTTAAGCCGGGTACTCACTTCCTTTACAATACGCCCGCCACCTATATGCTGTCGGCCATGCTCCAGAAGGCGACCGGCCAGACGTTGCTGGATTATCTCAAACCGCGACTATTCGACCCACTGGGCATCGAAGGGGCGACGTGGGAAAAGAGTCCTCAAGGGATCTCGACAGGCGGATATGGGCTGAGCATCCGTACCGAGGACATCGCGCGATTCGGTCAACTCCTGCTCCGGAAGGGGCAATGGCAAGGTAAGCAGGTCGTTCCCCCGGCCTGGGTGGAACAGGCCACATCGCGGCAGACATCCAACGGCAGTAACCCTAAGAGTGACTGGGATCAGGGCTATGGGTACCAGTTCTGGCGGAGCCGGAACAACGCTTATCGTGGCGACGGGGCGTTCGGCCAGTACTGCATCGTTTTGCCCGAGCAGGACGCCGTGATCGCAATCACCAGCGGCACAAAAGATATGCAGGGCGTCCTCAACCTCGTGTGGGACAAGCTCCTGCCCGCGATGAAGGCGGAGCCGCTTTCTCCCGACAACGCTGGGCAGACTGCCCTTCTCGAGCTTCTCAAGAAGCTCACGTTACCCCTGCCCTCACACTCCGGGGCACCAGCACCGACCGCCGGGAAAGTCTTCACTTTTCCGAAAAATGATCGCGACATCGAATCGGTCTCGATTCGGACGGACGGCGAACAGGATGTGATGATCGCCCGGGTGGACGGCTCCGAGACCCGCGTGGAGTTCTCACGAGGATCCTGGAGGAAGAGAACGCTCGCCTGGGGCGGGTTCCCCGAACAGCCCGCCGCGACGTCGGGCGGTTGGCAAGGAGACACCTTCATCGCGAAGATTTCATTCGTCGAGACACCGTTCCTGCTCACACTCCGGTTTCGATTCTCGGGCGACCAGGTGACCCTGTCGTCGCAATCCAATGTCGGTTTTGGGCCGACCTCCCAGGGCGACCTCGTCGGCAAGGCTGAGTAAGGGCATGATACGACGAGACGGCGACTGGGGCCCCCTGTCGGCCCGCGACGGGGTTCTCTGATTCTCCCGCAGGGCGCCGCGAGGCGGCCTCGGCAGGAAGTTGCACGGCGGAACGGACTTCGCCCCCAACGGTTCAGGGAGCCCTATAAGATCATGAGCCGAAAGTCGAAGTCTTTTCAACCTTCTTTGAGCTCTCTGGAGTCCAGGCGGCTTTTGAACGCCTCGCCGCACGTAAGCCTTCGCTCGGCGGAGATCTCGGTCCTGGGCGATGCGGTCCCTCGACCGGGACAAAAACGCATCAATGTTCTGAAGGGGGATTAGTTGACTTCGCGGGACAATCGGATCTCCGACGAATCGCTGAGGGTGAACCTCACAGGCTCTGGCAATG
>JANOBY010000700.1:0-5825 GCA_031411935.1 Planctomycetales bacterium
GGCCGGCGGTGCTGAGATTCGGCACCGCATCCACCGCCGATTTCAGGGTCTGGAAATGCGGTTCAAATCCCAGCCGGAAAATGGGATAGCCATGCACGGCCTGAAGGACATGCCACTCCCGGATCTGGTCGCGGGTGCAGATGTTTTCGGCTTCCAGATCCTGCATGATCTGTGCTTTGACAGCGTCGGTGACGCGCCATTTATCATCGCCCATCTCGCAGGTAGTCTCGACGATGCATGAGCCAGACCGCCGAGACCGCGCCCGTCGAGAATCTCGCGCTCGACGAAAAGAAGCTCATCGGCGGCGGCAGGAAGAAGGGCCCGGGCCTGTACGCGCAGGTGCTCGTGGCGATCGCGCTGGGCGCCCTGCTCGGCTGGCTCTCGCCGGAGTGGGGCGTGGCGATGCGGCCGCTGGCGACGGGTTCGTCAAGCTCATCAAGATGCTCATCGGGCCCATCGTCTTCGCGACGGTGACCGCGGGCATCGCGGGCATGGGGGACCTCAAGAAGGCCGGGCGCGTCGGATAAACTCCCGGGTTGAGCCTGAAGCTAGCGGGAATTGCTCCCAGAATCAATCGTCTTGCATAGTGTGAATCTGGACCACGCTGAATTTTTCATTCTGATCCGCTAGGATGACTTGCCCTCAAGTTCCCCGGCCCGGAGAAATGCATCGAAGATGAACACTCGCAGTCCGGCAGTCCGTCTCGGTCTGATTCAGATGCGTTGCACGACCGATCCCGAGGAGAACCTGGGTCGTGCTTGCGAACACCTGCGAGAGGCGGCACGCCGGGGCGCCACGCTGGCTTGTCTGCCGGAACTCTTTCGCACGCAGTACTTTTGCCAGACCGAGAATCCCGACACGTTCGACCTCGCCGAGCCGATCCCAGGCCCGTCGAGCCAGGCGTTGTCCAAGGTCGCCAAAGAGACCGGCATGGTCGTCGTGGGCTCCCTCTTCGAACGGAGGGCTGCCGGCATCTACCACAACACGGCGGTGGTCTTCGAGAAGGATGGCGAGCCCCGGGGTATGTATCGAAAAATGCATATTCCTGATGACCCACTGTACTATGAAAAGTACTATTTCACGCCCGGCGACCTGGGATTTCAGGCGTTTTCCACATCAGCCGGATCGATCGGCACCCTCGTTTGCTGGGATCAGTGGTATCCCGAGGCGGCTCGGCTCACGGCGCTTCAGGGGGCGGAGATCCTCTTCTATCCGACGGCGATCGGCTGGCACCCCAGCGAGAAGGTCGAGTACGGCGAAGCACAGCATGATGCCTGGCGGATCATGCAAAGGGCCCACGCCATCTCCAATGGCCTGTACGTGGCCGCGGTGAACCGCATCGGGCACGAGGGCCCCGCCGAGGGTGGGATCGAGTTCTGGGGCGGATCATTCGTGGCCGACCCGTTCGGGAGAGTCGTCGCGCAGGCGGGACACGACGACGAGACGGTGCTCGTGGTGGACCTCGACCCGAAGCTCTCCGAGCAAACGCGACGACACTGGCCCTTCCTTCGCGACCGACGTATCGACGCTTATGGGCCGATAACCCAGAGGTTCTCCAAGCCATGACTGGCCACCCCGCCGAGAACGGTTTTCGCATGCCAGCCGAGTGGGAACCGCACGCAGCCACCTGGCTCGCCTGGCCCCACAATCGCGAGGATTGGCCGGGCAAGTTCGGTCCTATTCCCTGGGTCTATTGCGAGATCGTACGCCTGCTCGTCGAATCCGAGCCGGTCCACCTTGTCGTGCAGGATCACGAGTCCCAGCGCGAAGTTCGCCGCCTCCTGAAACGCGCGGGAGTCTGCCTTGATGCAGTTACTTTCCATCGATGGAAGACCGACCGGGTCTGGTTCCGCGACACCATGCCGAGCTTCGTCGTGCGTGAGTCCACGGAGAACGAGCCTCGGCTTGCCGCAATCGACTGGAAGTTCAATGCTTGGGCGAAGTACGACAACCATCAGCACGACGATCGGTTACCACGGCGAGTCGCGCGCAAGCTCGCTTGCCCGCGATTCAAGCCCAAGGCCGTTGTCGAACAGCAGATCCACCGCTTGGTGCTTGAAGGAGGTGCGATCGATGTGAATGGGCAGGGCACGATCCTAACAACCGAGGAATGCCTCCTCTCTCCGGTCCAGGCCCGAAACCCGGCGATCACTCGCGAAGCCCTCGAGCAGGCGTTTTCGACCTATCTCAACGCCAGTCACACAATATGGCTGAACCAAGGGATCATTGGCGACGATACTCATGGCCACGTTGACGATATTGCCCGCTTTGTCGCCCCGAACCGCGTGGTTGCCGTGGTCGAGGACGATCCTCAGGACGACAATCATGATCTTTTAAAGGAGAACCTCGATCGCTTGGAATCGGCGCGGGATCAGGATGGACGGCCGCTTCAGGTCACGAGGCTTCCGATGCCGCGCTCAGTCGTGTTCGACGGCCAGCGGCTCCCAGCCAGTTATGCCAACTTCTACATTGCAAATTCTGTGGTGCTCGTTCCGACCTTCAACGATCCGGACGACCGGAAAGCGATTGACATTCTGGCAGACTGCTTCCCTGGCCGTAGCGTTGTCGGCATTCACGCCCGCGACTTGGTTTGGGGTCTTGGCACGTTGCACTGCCTGAGCCGGGAGCAGCCCGCTGTCGTGGAATGAGGCAATCCGAGGTTTTTGGGGATCACCGTCCGGTTCCGGCTGGCGGATGAGCGAGGAGGATTCTAGACTTGATTGACTCGCCCGTCTAAAATTTTCCTCATGTGTTGCTTTCTCCGTTGAGACGGCGACACGCTTTTCGTGTCTCTTCCGAGGTTTTCTGAACATGGCCGATCGACGCCCTCCTCAACGTGAGGGCCGACCCTCATCCTCCGGCGCTTCGGGGAAGTATCCCGGGAAGCCCCATCCAGGAAAGAGTCCTCGACCCTACCGCCGTGAGGCGGAAGGGTCTTCAGCCGAAGGATCTCCCCAAGGCTTCCGCCCCCGTCCCCGACCTGGCAACGGCCCCAGCAACGGCCCCCGCCCACCCCGTCGCGAATTCGACGGCCCTCGTCCTCCGCGAAGGGATTCGGACGGTCCACGTTCCCCTCGCCGTGAGATGGCAGGACCTCGCCCGCCTCGACGGGATGACGCAGGACCTCGCCCCCCTCGGCGTGACTTCGATGGCCCCAGGGCCCCCCGGCCTGATTTCGCCGGCCCGCGTCCTCCCCGTCGCGAAATGGGCAGTTCTCGGCCCCCGCGTCGAGATGACGCGGGCCCGCGGCCCCCTCGTCGAGATGGCGTTGGTCCTAGTGCCCCCCGAAGAGAATATGGTGACTCTCGTCCTGTGAGGCGGGAATTCTCAGGGGGATCAGGATCCGGTGGCGAACGACCCAAGTTCCGCCCCCAGGATCGCGACCGGGACCGTCCTGCTCGTCGAGCGTCCGAGGGTCCTGCACCGCAACGGCCCAGATTCGTCAGCCGTCCGCCTGAGGATCGAGTCGAACGTCGCCCGATGGAGGCTCCGGATAGGACTTTCAAGAGCGACGCCCCCCCTGAGCGGCTCCAGAAGGTTCTCGCCCACGCGGGTGTAGGCTCTCGCAGGTCTTGCGAGGATTACATCCTGCAGGGCCGGGTCACGATCAACGGTCAGACCGTGAAGGAACTGGGCACAAAGGTCGTCGCGGGACGCGACAAGGTCGCCGTCGATGGACAGCCGATCCACGATGAACGGCCCGCCTACATCGCGGTGAATAAGCCCAAGGGCTATGTATCGACAAACAACGACCCGTCAGGACGTCCCCGAGTGGTCGACCTGATCCCGGACATCCCCCAGCGAGTCTACACGGTGGGACGTCTCGACGAGATGAGCACTGGCCTCATGCTCCTGACCAACGATGGTGAGATGGCCAATCGGCTGGCTCACCCGAAGTTCGGCGTAGAGAAGGTCTACAGAGCCGTAGTGGCCGGCGTACCTTCGCCCGAAATCCTCCAGAAACTGGTCGACGGCGTGTGGCTCGCCGAGGGGAAGGTTCGCGCCAAGCGTGCCCGTCCGATCGCCCAAAAGGGGGATGCGACGGTCATGGAGTTGATCCTCGCAGAAGGCAAGAATCGCGAAGTCCGCCGCATGTTCGCCAAGTTCGGTCACAAGGTCATGACTCTCACGCGCGTGGCCGTAGGGCCAATCACCCTCAAGGGCCTCAAGCCGGGTGGGTGGCGGTTCCTCACGGCCGAGGAGGTCAATCTCTTGAAGCGCGTTGCCGCCGGGCTTCCTGTTCCAACCGGGCGATATGGGCATGACCGACCTGTCTCGCGTCCAACGCGCGGTCCGCTCGCGCCGAACCGCCCTGCAGGAATCTCGGCACGCCGCGAGGCGACAGAAAGCCGCGAGGGACGTCCCGGCCCTTTTGCTGGATTAGATCGAGGGCCTACCAGGCCGGGTGGCCCCGCGAGAGGAGGTCCTGGCGTCCGCTATCGCGACGAACATGGGACATCGCGTCCTCGTTCGGAAGGTCCCGGCGGCGCTCGCCGATTCGGGCCCTCGGGCGATGGCCCTCGCCGGGATAGTCCTCCGCGTCCGGATCGTCCTTCGTCTTCCAGCCCTCAGAAAACCGCTCCAGCCCCGCGCCGTCCAATTCGCGACGAGTCCCCGCCGCGTCGGATTATCGGAATGGAGAATGATAAGCCGCCCTCACCGAGTCGCCCAGCCCCGCGGAACAGGCCTTCGGCAGGTCTCAAGCGGCCATTTCCCCTTCGCAAGTTTCGTCCGGGTGGTGAATCAGAAGAATAACCCTTAGCCGCAGATCGAGAGACGTTGAGCGACATGATGCCATCGACGTTCGCGAATGAGGCCGTCCAGAGGTCCGTGACGATCCTCGAGAATTCGAGGATCGCACGCGACACGTTCCGGCTTCGTCTGGAGGCACCCGAGATGGCCCGGAAGATCCGGCCCGGCCAGTTCGTGATGGTCCGTCCAGGGCTGGCGATGGATCCGCTTCTGGGGCGTCCCTTCGCGCTTTATGACGTCGTGCGGAACTCCTCTGACGAGGCATTCGCGATCGACGTCGTTTATCTGGTGGTCGGTCGTGGAACGCAAGCGCTTTCGCAACGCACGCCGGGGGAGAAAATCTCGATCTGGGGGCCGCTGGGCAACGGCTTCCAGGAACCGGTTGAAGGGCCGCTCGCGTTCGTTGCGGGGGGGATCGGACAGACTCCGTTCCTGGCCCTGGCCCGGTGGTGGTCCGGGCAGGCCGAGTACGCAGGAATTCGTTTCCCGGAGACCAAAAGTCAAAGGATTCGGCTTTATTACGGAGTCCGTTCGTCGGAGCTCCTTGCGGGCATGGACGACTTCTGTGAAACAGGGATCGAAATTCAGATTGCGACCGACGACGGCTCGGTCGGACATCATGGATATGTAACGCCTCTCTTTATGGCAGACCTCAGACGGGGCAGGCGGCCATCCCGGACGATCGGGTGCGGGCCACAGCCCATGCTTTCGTCCCTGGCGAAACTCGCAATAGCGGAGGGGCTTGACTGCGACCTTTCGCTCGAAAATCACATGGCCTGCGGGTTCGGGGCGTGTTTCTCCTGCGTCACACCAATTCTTCAGGACGACGGCAGTAGTGACCTGAGGCGAGTCTGCGTGGACGGCCCCATCTTTCAGGCCCGTCGCGTGGTAATTCCTTGATCGTTCGTACGACCAAAGCATTAATGTTTTTTTAAGCGTTCACGCCCCCTCTGGGAGGAGCGACGGCGCCTTTGCACCTGAGCGTTGGGCTTCGAGGGCCTGGACGAGGAAATCGAGCAGGTCGCGACCCTGACGGCGGCAGGTCTCGATCGTCGTCAGGAGGCACTCGACCA
>JANOBY010000701.1:0-15449 GCA_031411935.1 Planctomycetales bacterium
TCGTGTTCGGCGCGATCGCGAGCGAGGACCCGGTCAGCAGGCCGAAGTCGCCGTCGAAGACGAAACGCTGGTTGGCCGTGGTGTCGGTGCCGATGGGGGCCAGGCTGAGGGCCTCGCCCGAGGCGAGCGAGCCCGCGATGAGGTTCCCGTCGGTGAAGCGGCGGTTGGCGGCGAGCATGGGCACGAGCGAGGCCGGGGCGTAGATCGGCGCGTCGAAGCCGTTGGCCTGGAGATCTCCGGCCGCCTGGGCCGAGCCGTTGGCGAAGGACACGTACTCCCACGCGAAGGTGCAGTTCGTGGCAATCAGCCGTCCTTCAGGTTGGACGCTGAGGCGGCTCACGTCCGTGCCGTTGGCCGTGCGTGTGAAGGCCGCTCCGGTCGCCGTCAGAACCCCGTAAACATCGATCCCTGATGGGTTCGTTCCGCTGCTTTCCTCGGCCTCAATCCAGGCCCGCACATTCATTGTCGCGTTCCTGTTGACCTGGATGAACTGGTCCTGCCGGATCAGGACCTTGGCGTCGACATTCAGCGTGGCCCCGGCCTGGATCCCGAGGAAGCCGTCGATCACATAGCGCAGATTGGCCGTGGTGTCCGTGCCGATCCGGCTGAGATTCATCGTCTGGCCGGCTGTCACGAAGCCCTCAATAAGATTGATGTCCATGAAGCGGCGATTCTCGCCCAGCATGGGGATCAGCGAGACTGGCGTATAGATTGGCAAGTCGAAGCCGTTGGCCTGAAGATCGCCGGCAACCTGGGCGGTTCCGTCGGCCAGCGAGAGGTATTCCCAGCTAAACTTGCAGTCCGTGGCGATCAAACGGCCGCCGGGATTGACCAGCAAGCGGCTCACGTCGGTCCCGTTCGCGGTACGGGTGAACGATGCTCCACTCGCCGTCAGTGTTCCATTGACAACGATTCCCGCCGTGTTGGTTCCGCTCGATTCCTCGATCACGAATGAGGCACCCGGCCCGGCAATCGTCAGGGCACCGTTGACCGTGATGTTCTGGTCCTGCTTGATCAAGACGGAGGAATTGCTCGCGAAGCTAACCGTGGTTCCTCCACCGATATTGACCGGCCCACCCAGCGTGGTACTCCCAAATCCCACCGCAATGGCACCCGCATTGAGCCTTAAGGTCGTATTGCCGTTGGTCGTCAGGCCCAGGACCGAGCTGGTACCGCTGTTATTGTGAGTGACCGTGCCTGCGCTGGTGAGGCCGATGATCGCCACGTCATTGATTGTGGGAACCGCCCCGCCCACCCAGTTATTCGCCGTGTCCCAGTCACCACCACTGGGGGCGATGGTCGTGTTCCAGGTGATGGTCGCCGGGACGCAGCGGTCTTCCAGCCCTTCCAGGATGGGCCTGAGGCCCACGTTCCTGCGCCACTCCTTCAGCCGGGCGGTCCTGCGGGGATCCTTCACCTTCGTGCCGAAAGAAAGCGGGCGGCTCATGGGGGGAGATTCCTTGGCTTATTAAGTCCAGGTGGGGCGGGCTCTCATTCTGCGACGAACGAAGCGAGCAAGGCGTCCCGGGGCGGAGGTGGAGGCCTATTCGCTCGGGACGAGTGGCTCAAATAATTTGCCACACATCAACAATGTGCAGCCGTTACTGAGGGGACGCATCTCCGTCCGTAGGCGTGAAACGTTATCACATGCGCCGATCATGTGCGAAAAGATTCGCCGCGAAATCGTCATGTTCCGCAAAGTTTCGTTCAGTTGCGGAATTGCAGCAAAACCTGGCCCTCGGTGTAGCGTTGATCGGTCCGATACCCTCGCATGTTCAGCGAGCCGAGGCAGCCGACGGCCTGACCCGCGAACTGGAACTGGCGGGGGGCCCCTCGCAGCATGCGGATCATCTCCATCCTCAGGTTCACGCCGTCGAACGTGCCGGCGACCTCGGCCTTGAACGCCCCGTCGTTCATGGCGATCTCCCCCAGGAAGTTCGATCCTTCGCGGCGCGTGATGGTGAAGGTGAACTCGACGTTCACCGGTTTGTCTTCAACGAGTTGATGGCGGCGTGGGTTCTTCGGATCGACCCGGACCGTCGGGGGGGCCTGGAGGTCGGACCGGTAGCCGACCCAGGTCTTGCCCGGCTGCATCATGTCGGACCGATTGACCCGGAGGGTCAGGGCCTCTAGCTCGTCCTCGTACGCCGTCGTCCGAGGGTCGGATCGGGGGAGCTGGGCGAGTACCTTCCCGTAAGCGTTGGCGAGCTGCTGGAAGGATTTTCGGGTCGAGATCGTGTAGGCGACGAGGGCGGGCTGGAGGGGGAGGATCGGCCTGAGTCGGCCCTCGGATTCAAATTCGTCCCTCGCCGCCCGCAGGTCCTTCTGGATGAGCACGCGGTCGGAGACGGGGATCGAGCGGTCCTTCTCGACCGCCATCGACAGGCGATCGAAGGCCGCCCCCATGCGCTCGCCCGCGGCGAGGACGTCCTCCTCGAAGCGGGCCCGCGACCGGTCGAGCGAGGCGATCGCCCGGTTCAGGGCCGATTCCGCCTTCGCCGATTTGATGTCACCGACCCCCGCGAAGGCACCGCCCTGAGGTAAGGAAAGCCCCAGAATGAGGGCCGCCATCGCCCGGAGTCGGAGGGCTCGCGGCCGGCGACTCCACACGGCCGAGGCCCGCCCCGCCCGGATCGCGGCGACCGCCAGGACCAGGGCGCCGAGCACGAAGCCCACATTCCGCCATCCGGACCACCCGGCCCGGTGCGACACCACGATGAGCGCGTAGACGGCAGCCATGACCCCGTGCAGGGCCATCGATTTCCGACAGGAGGGGCCGCCCAGGCGGGCCGCGACCGACGCTTGACCGATTCTCGGATTGCTCATTATGCTTACTCAGGTCATGTCAACGGATCGACGAGGTTGAGGGGCGAAGCCGCCCGGGTTTCCTCCTCGTCCCGCAAGGTGATGACAATCGAGCGGGGTTTTGCGACAGCGGCCTGCGATTCGTTTCGACCCGACGATCACGGGGCGAACTCCAACCGGCGAAGAGGGCCCGATGACCTCGGAATCGATCACGCACTCCGCGTCCGGCACCGGGGATCACGACCACGAGAGTGCCGCCCTGATCGCGCGCCTCCGCTCCGGCGATCCCGAGGCCTTTCGCCTGATCGACGAGCTTTATGCTCGTCGCCTGATGGGCCTGGCCAGGAAACGACTCCCGAGGAAGATCTCGGCCAAGGTCGACGCCGCCGACGTGGTCCAGTCGGTGCTCCGGACCTTCTTCCACCGGGTCACGCGCGGGGAGTTCCCCAACCTGAGCGATCCCGAGAGCTGCTGGCGAGTCCTGGCCACGATCACCAGGCGCAAGTGCGGCCGTCAGGCCATTCACTACCTGGCAGACCGACGGAGCGTGGGACGCGAGGAGGCACCGTCCTCGGCGTGGGAGGCGCTCGCGCAGGGCCCCTCGGTCGAGGCGGCCGTCGTGCTGATCGAGACGATCGAGCAGCTCGCCCAGCAGTTCGAACCCCACCAGGTGCAGATGTTCGGGCTCCTGCTCGACGGCCACACTCCGGGCCAGATCGCCGAGGAGGTCGGCTGCTCGAAGAGGACGGTTGAGCGGTTCCGCGACCGCCTCCAGAAGCGCCTGCACGAACAGCTCGAAGGCGACGAGTAAGCCCCGCCCTCCGCATCCGAGACCCCAAACCATGGCCAGGACGTCCGACCACCTCGATGGCCTCTCCGGCGATTCCGAACGCAAGCTCGAGCGCCTCTTCGCCTCGTTCGACGCGAGCTGGAAGACGGGGCCGCGTCCGAGGATCGTGGACTACCTGCCGGCGAACCCGCGCGAGGATCGCCGCGCGGCGTTGATCGAGCTGGTCCTGATCGACCTGGAATACGCCCTGGCGAAGAGCCCCGCGGCGCGGCTCGAAGCCTACTTCGCCGAGTTCCCCGAGCTCTCGGCCGACCGCGACCTGGTGCTGAGCCTGGCCGATCGCGAGTACCGGCTGCGTCGCGGGCTGGGGGCCACGCCCACGATCAAGGAGTACGTGGCGAGGTTCCCCGACCTCGCCGCCAGGCTGGTCTTCCGCCTGGAGGAGGCCGACGAGCCGGCCGAGGCCCCGACCGACGAGACCGTGGACTTCGGGGGCAAGTCGCCCGGCCCCGCGCCCGGGGTGTTCCTTTCCACGGCGCCCGACCCGACCGTCCCCGACGCCTTGCCCGACGTGGGCACTCCGCGATATCGCCACATCCGGGCCTACGCCCGGGGAGGCCTGGGCGAGGTGTTCACCGCCGAGGACACGGTGCTCTCGCGGCGCGTGGCCCTGAAGCGGATCCGGCCGCAGTTCGCCGACGACGCCTCGGTGCGTCGCCGGTTCCAGAGAGAGGCCGAGATCACCGCCAGGCTGGAGCACCCGGGCATCGCCCCGATCCATGAGCTGATCGTCGATCGCTCGGGACAGCCCTGGTACGTCATGAGGTTCCTGAAGGGCCACACGCTGAGGTCCGCGATCGAGCGCTGGCACAAGGCCAGGCCCTCGCTGGACGAGGCCGCCCGATCGATCGAGTTCCGCAACCTGCTCACGCGGTTCGCTGCGGTGTGCGAGACCATGTCGTATGCGCACCGCCTGGGCGTGGTCCACCGCGACCTCACCCCCGCCAACGTGATGCTGGGCGACCACGGCGAGACGATCGTGCTGGACTGGGGGTTCGCGACCGCCTCGGGCGACCCGGATCACGTGATCGACGTCTCCAGCAGCCCGGCGGCCTCGCCGCTGGATGCCTCGATCCTGAAGTCGGGCAAGCTCTTCGGGACGCCGGCCTTCATGTCGCCCGAGCAGGCCGGGATGCATCAGTCGGCCGTCGGCCCGGCCAGCGACCTCTACGGCCTGGGGGCGATCCTGTTCATGCTGCTCACCGGTCGGCCCCCGTTCGTGGGAAACGACCTGGCGGCGACCCTGCGCGCGGTGCAGGCCGGCGAGTTCCCCAGGCCTCGCGAGCTTCGGCCCGTCGTCCCGGCGGCTCTGGAGGCGATCACGCTCAAGGCGATGAGCCTGAACCCGCGGGCTCGCTATGCCGACGCCCAGGACCTCGCCCAGGACATCGAACGATGGCAGGCCGATGAGCCGGTGACCGCGTATCGCGAGCCCTGGAAGGACCGCACCCGGCGAAGGGCGAGGAAGCATCGAAAGGCCCTGGCAATCACGATCGCCCTGGCCGGGCTGGTCATCGCGTTGGGGGGATCGTACAGGGTCGTCGAGGCGAGGCGGATCGCCGAGGTGGAGGCCAAAGCCAGGCCGAAGATCGAGCAGGCTTACGCCGATTACGGGACCGCGGGCGAGGACGATTCGAAGTGGGAAAGCATCGACACCACGTTGGAAAAGACCATTCGCGAGCTGGAACTCGCGGGTGCCTCGGGCGACGTGATCGAGCGGGGAAAGAGGCTTCGAGAGCTGATCGACACGCGCAAGAAGGATCAAGACCTCAAGAAGAAGCTGAGCGAGGCCCGCCTTCTGGCGGCCGGCGTGAAGCCCGACGGCGGCTTCGATATCGAGGCCAAGCTCAAGGGCTACGCCGAGGCGTTCGCCGCCCATGGACTCGATATCCAGAAGCGGGAGGATGTGGCCACGCTCAACAAGATCAAGGGGCCACTCGCACCGTTCCTCGTGGCGATCCTCGACGACTGGGCGCTCGAACGCATGGCCCCCGAGCACCTCACCCTCAAGTCCAATCTGATCGCGATCGCGAATGAGGCGGATTCGGACACTCAAGGGCGAATGATCCGCAACGCGATCTTTGGCGGCGAGATCGAGGCTCTCAACGATCTGGCCAGCAAGATCGACAAGAAAACCGCCCTCCCCGAACGCCTGCATACGATCGGCAACGCCCTGCTCCGGCGCGGAAAGCTGCAGGACGCCAGAGCCTTTTTGCAGGACTGCGCGGCGCTCTATCCCGGCGACTTCTGGCTCAACCTGACGACCGGCGTGGCCCTCTCCAAAAGCGTGATCTCCCAGGGCATCGCGGGCGAAGTGCAGGAGCAAATGCGGACTCACTTCGACCGCGCCGAATCGAAGATGCCCAACAGCCCGGGGGTCCAGCTCAACTACGGTTACGGACTCCTCAACATCGGTCAGCCCCTCAAAGCGGAAGAGCGGTTCAGGAAGGCGCTCGCCTTCGACGACAAGCTTCAGCCGGCGAGATATGCCCTCGGATACATCCTGAACGACCGGAAGCGACCCGCCGAGGCTTTTGAGCAGTTCTCGCTCGCGCTGGACCTCTTGCCGACGGATACAATCAGCCAGAACGGCCTGATGAGGTCGAGTGACTTGATGGGTGCGCGGAAGAAGTCGATCGACTTCTTCCGGGCCCAGATCGCCCGAGGCTCCTCTGTCGATCGAGCGGCGAAGCTCAGTGGCCTCGGCGGGGCTCTGAGGGCGGATCGCCAGTTCATCGAGGCGATTGCCGTGCTCAAGGAGTCGCTCAAGCTCGACCCCAACTTGTCCCCGGCACACAATAATCTGGGGCTGGTCTACCTGGAGCGAGGCGTCCTCGATGTGCAACGGGCAATCGAGCACCAGCGCGAGGCGGTGAGGCTCGACGGCAAGTCGCCCCTCAATCGGCTCGCCCTGGGCCGGTCGCTGGCGCGTAACGGGCAACTCGAAGAAGCCTGCCAGATGTTTCGCGAGGCCATCAGCCAGCATGCAGGGCTGTTGCCCGTAGCCCATATCGGGCTGGGCAATGCCCTGGCGCGGCTGGGGAAGTTTCCGGAGGCCATGAGCGAATTCGATCAATCCACCGGGGACGAAAGCGACACGATCCCCACGCCCTCGGACGTCCGTCGCTATCTCGAACTGCTCCCCCACCTCGACGGCTACATCCTTGGGAACAAGCAGGCGACCGAGGATCAGCGAGTCGACCTGGCGAGGCTCTGCCGGTACACGGGGCGACTTGCCCACGCGGTCAACTTCTGGGATCAGCAGCTGAGAACCGAGGACCCGCAGGTGACCAACCCCCAGCCCTGGGACGGCGATCCGGCGATCACCGCCCTGGAGGCGAGTCTTGGCCCCGCTCTCCCTGCCGAGGAATCCGCACGGTTTCGAGGCAAGGCGCTCCTCTGGCTGAGAAACGACCTCCTCGCCTACACGGACTGGATCGACCACGCCGAAACGAGACGGTTCCTGCACGATCAGATGCTCGAACGGAAAGCTGAGCCGGGCCTTTCCGTCGCGCGTGATCCTGTCCACCTTGGGAAGCTCCCCGATCGGGAACGGGCCGAATGGACTCAGTTCTGGGAGGATGTGGATCGATTCATCGACGAGACCTCCCACTGATCCCGGGGCCGGAATCGCTCCGCGGAAAGCCCGACCTTCCCCATCAGCACCGACTTCACGAAGCCCTTGCGATCGCGCGGGGATCGCGGACAATCGTGCGGGCCGTCCTGATCGACGCGTCCCCCGCCCCGATGCTTTCGCGTTCCGGAGATTTGCCATGCCTTACCGACCGGGCCGCGCCCTGCTCCTCTCGACCCTGCTCGGCCTTCTGGTCGCGCCCGCGTCGATCGACGATGAGCCCTCGGCCGTCGTCGAGAACCTCGCCGGCATGCGGCTCCTGCGCGGTCCGTGGGACAGCGGCACGATCCATCGCGAGAGCGTGCTCTTCCTCAAGGGGGCCGACGGCGTGGCGTCGGTCCGGCTCCTGTATGACGCCGACCGCGTGCTGGCCGTGGGCACCGCCGACGGCGCGCGGACGTTCGAGGAAGGCCGCGACTACGAGGTCTCCCGCGATCGCACAAGCCTGATCCTCCCCCCGGACTCGGGCATCCCCTTGCTGAACGCGGCCGATCTGTTCCGACCCAAGGGGTCGCCCCGCAGCCTCGGCCACAAGGCCGGCGACCCCGAGACGAGCGTCCTGTTCGACAACGAGCACTTCTTCCACGACCTCCAGGTCGAGGTGACCTACGTGCCTCGCGACCCGAAGTGGGACGCCCCCCGGCCTTCCCTCGCGACCGAACGCCTCGCCCGCACGATCGAGAAGCTCGCGAAGAAGCAGCCCGTGACCATCGCCCTGAGCGGCGACAGCATCTCCGAGGGCTACAACGCCTCCTCCTTCACCAAGGCCCCGCCTCGCCAGCCGGCCTACCCGAGGCTCGTCGCGGCTCAGCTCGAAGCCTCCACCGGATCGAAGGTCACGCTCCACAACTTCGCCGTCGCGGGCTGGTCGTCGCGACAGGGGGTCGATCATCTCGACACGCTCTTGAAGTGCAAGCCTGATCTCGTGATCATCGCCTACGGGATGAACGACGTGGGCGGACGCGACCCGAAGACCTTCCGATCGAACATCGAAACCATGCTCAAGCGTATCCGCGAGGCCGACTCGTCCACCGACGTGATCCTCGTGTCGACCATGACCGGGAACCCCGACTGGATGGCGACCCCGGCCGAGATGTTCCCCGCGTATCGCGAGGCGCTGGCCTCGCTCGAAGGCCCCGGCGTGGCCCTCGCCGACGTGACCTCGATCTGGCGGAAGATGATGGAGCGCAAGCGTCACATCGACGTGACCGGCAACGGAGTGAACCACCCCAACGACTACGGCCACAGGGTCTACGCCCAGGCCATCCTCGCGCTTCTGGTCCCGAATACGGCGGAACGTTGACGAGCCGCCCCGGGCCGGGTGATGTCCTCCTGCCGGGCGGCCTCCTCGCC
Source organism: Planctomycetales bacterium (assembly GCA_031411935.1). Lineage (GTDB taxonomy): Bacteria > Planctomycetota > Planctomycetia > Isosphaerales > Isosphaeraceae > JAQGHR01. The sequence continues at coordinate 8,643 of JANOBY010000701.1, forward strand.
GATGGGAGGAGATCATGAGGAGTCAACGCCCTCGGGCCGCCTCGATCGTGGGGCTGGCCCTGGTGATCTTCCTGGGGCTCGTGTCGCGAAGATCGGCCCAGGCCCTGCCGCCGTTCGTGGCGCTCTATGCCGGGGACACGTTGTGGGCGCTCGCCGCGTTCCTCGGGTTCGGGCTGATCCTGCCCTGGGCCTCGACGTGGCGGGTGGCCCTGCTCGCCCTGGCGTTCTCGGTCGCGGTCGAGCTGAGCCAGCTCTGGAAGCCCCCGTGGCTCGTGACGATCCGCGGGACGACCCTGGGCGGGCTGGTCCTGGGCTTCGACTTTGTGTGGAGCGACCTGGCCTGCTACGCCGTGGGCGTGCTCCTGGGCGTCCTGATCGAACGAGCGGCCGACTCGTTGCGCCCCGCACCTCGGGCGTGACGCCCGGCCCTCCACCCGACGAGCCCGAAGTCGCCGCCCGCAAGCCCGATCCCGCGTGCGGCGAGGGAAGGGTTCTCGCCGCGAAGAGCCCCAGGCAATGGGTTCGTTCTCCGCGGAGGGGCCCCGAAATTGGCTTCGTTTTGGGTTCGTTTTGGGTTCGTTTTGGCTTCGTTTTCCCGTGCCCGCGAGACAACCGCCCCTCGACGATCGTCCCCAAGTTCTTGTCTCCCATTCACATAGGCAGGATCGCGCCCCGGGAGCGGGAGGCCGAATTGGGTTCGTTCTGCAAATTCACGTTTTTCGCGCCGACCGGGATCCCTGACGGTCGGGCCGTGCCCTTCCCCTATGGTCCCGATTGTCAATGAGCCGGCGTGGTGCTCAATCGCTCCTCGCCTCCCGATAGTATCGATGAGACCCCCGCCCCCCGATCGCCCGGAGGCCGGACCGATCCTCGGAATCCGCCAACATTCGCTCACGATGGGGACGTGAAGGGAACGCCCGGACGATGTCCTGCCGTCCGAAACTTTGCAACGTCGCGCGGTGCGATCCGTGGGAGGGTCCGGGATGGCGAGAGGCCGGCCGGCCCGCTCGGCCTCGGTCGCCCCGCGAGAGGGCCCGACCTTCGCGAACGCCTTCAGGAGCGTCGGCCGAGCGGGCGTCCTTTCGCCGCAGGGCTGATCCTCGGGTGCCCGGTTACGGCCCCAAACGGGCCCATCGCGAGGGCGGGGCCCGGCGCACGTCGGGGCCGTCCCGGTCGAGCCGCAGGAGGGTGCGGCCCGAGCTCAGGTAGAGGGTCGGCCGGGGGGCGTGGGTGGCGTTCCCGGCCGCGAGCGCCCCGATCCCGCCGTCGATCTTGAGCACCCGGAACGGGACGCCGGACCCGGACCCGTCGCAGCGCCAGAGGTCTCCCGCCCTGGACGCGAACCAGACCTCGGTGCGGCCGTCCACATCAAGGTCCGCCAACGCGAACTGGCCGTCGTCGGGCCAGAGCGACCGCGCGGCCCCCTTCGCCAGTTCCCGCCGCGACACGATCCCCTCCGGCCCCACGCGATAGCGGATGACCTCGCAGTCGCCCCCGTAAACGTGATCGGTGCACCACCAGGCGATCATCTCCTGCTCCCCCGCCTCGCCCAGGGGGCCGACGAGGAACCTCACGTTGCCGAACCGCTTGCCCTCGTCGATCACCCGCTCCGGGATCAGCTCCTGACCGTCCGGCCCCGGCCGATAGATCACGATGGCCGCGGCGCCGGGGCGGAACCCCGTGGCGAAGCAGAGCTCCGCGACACCGTCGTTGTCCACGTCGGCCGACTGCGTCCACTCGCCGCTGGCCGGGAGCTGCCCCACCTGCTTCCAGGAGAGCCCTTCGGTCACAAATCCCGACTCCGAGGTGTGGCCCGCCATGCGATACTCGACGATCTCGCCGTGGCCGCAGAACGTCGCGAACGCGCGTCCGAGCCCATCGGGGCCCGTGGCGAACGAGAGGCCGTGGCTCCAGTGGCTCTGGATCTGCGGCCGCGCAATCCCCAGGATCTTGGACTTCGTAAACTCCAGGGACCAGGAGTACAGCCTCGGCCTACCCCGAGGATGGACCTGGCTGGTCGTGGCGAGCAGCTCATGGCGACCGTCGCGGTCCAGGTCCGCCACGGCAATCCGGGTCACGTGGCATACGCCGAATCCCAGGCGGTCCCCCATCCCGTTCGCCACCGTCGAAACGATCGAGGGCGTGAGCGGATTGACGCAGTAGACCCCGCCCATCGGCGAGGTCCCGGCGAAGACCAGGCCGGACGACGGGCCGCTCTCCGGCGTGCCGGTCGCCAGCGAATTGATCCGCTCCGGCATCTGATTGACCTGCCTCAGCGTCCAGCCGGGGGCCATCCCGCGAATCCCGATTCTGCTGCCGGGGGCCTCCTCCGGTTTCGAGCCCGACAGGGAGCCGAGCAGCAGGATTCCCATCGCGACCGAGGCGGACGCGGACCGGAGCCGGCTCCGGCGCACGTCGCGAGGCGATCCGTCCGCGCGACCCGCACCGGCGTGGTCGAGACGAGGGCCGGAGGCCCATTCACCTGGGGCGTGCGGATCACCAGTTAGAACCACTCGAAAGCTTCCGGAGAGGGTGGGGAGGCCGAAAATTCCGTACGGGAGTGATCCAGATCGCCCCTCAGAGCGACCGCAGGTAGGCGATCAGGTCGGCCAGTTGCTCCGGGGTGAGGTTCCCCGCGATCGCCTCGGGCATGACCGAGGCTTCCTGCCGTTTGCGTTCCCCGATGTCGGCACGTTTCAGCTCGTGCAAGGCGCCCGAGAGGTCGCGGATCTGGACGACGGAGGCCCCCTCGCTGACCACGAACCCCGAGACGACCCGTCCATCCGTCAGGCCGAAGATGCAAGATTCATACCCCTGCGCGATCTTGGCCGATGGCTTCAGGATCGACTCGACCAGTTCCTCGGGGCGATAGCGCTGGCCGATCGCCACGAGGTGTGGCCCCCGGGGTCTCTGGCCGTCGGCGTGCGTGTGGCAGGCGGTACACGACTGCTTCGCGAAAAGCCCCCGGCCTCGCTCCGCGTCCCCCTTCGCGGCGAGGGCCCGCCTTGACGCGGACTCGAAGGTCATGTTGCCGATCTGGTCGGGATTCTTCGGGTCGGGCGCGGCGATCACCACGCGGATCTCCTCGTCTGCCCCCAGGCCCGGCCGGGGCCCGGCCGCGAGGCCCGCGATGCGTGCGCCATTCTTCTGAAACACCCCCGTCAGGAGGGCGGCGGTCCGGGCGTCGCTCTCGCCCAGGGCGGCCTCGAGGACCGCCGCGATGCGTGCGCTGCATTCCCAGTCCCGAGGGTCGAAGTAGGGGCCGGTCGTGTCGGGCCGGATGCCCCACCAGCTCCCGTCGTACTCGGCCTCGCGTTGCTGGAGACGTGCCAGGGCGGCCAGGATTTCGAGGCGAGTTTCGGCGGAGTGCGCCGAGGCGAGCTTCCTGATCAGGCCCTCGACCGCCGCGGGCTCGTGCATGAGGCGGAGGGCCTGGAGGGCGCCCTCCTGGTGGGGGCCATCGAGCGCCTCGAGGCAGGCCTCGACGGCCTGGAGTCCGACCAGGGCCCGCACCGCCAGGTGGGGCACCACGCGGTCGGGGTCGGGCTGGAAGTGCACGGGGCGGGCCGTGGGCATGGGCGAGCCCGCGGGGCGGGACGTGAGCGGCACGATCCTCGCGGCGTTCGCGACGTCCCCCGATCGGCCGAGAGCGATCAGGGCCTGCGCCCGGACTCGCGGCGTCACGTCCGACAGAGCCTCCACGAACAGGGACGCATCGGCACCGTCGATCTGCCCCTTCCGGTCGGCCAGGGCGCGGACGGCGAATTCGCGGAGCGAGGCATCGCGGGCGAGCTTCCGCAGGGTCGCGTGGGCGTTGGCCCCGTCGAGTTGCTTCAATGCGAAGAGGGCGGCGACCCGTCCGGCGAGGGACGCCTGCGGGTCGGAAGCGACCGCGATGAGCGATCCGCTCGTCTCGGGCGACGGGCCGCGACGGAGGATCTCTCGCTGCGCCCCGAGGCGCGTGGCCGTGTCGCCCGCCGACAGGGCCGGGATGAGCTGCGGCAAGGTCCTGTCGCGAGGATCCCGGACCTTCGCGACCTCGAGCCCCGGCGGCGAGAGGCAGGCCACGAAGCCGACATCCGGCCCGACATACGTGCTGGCCTCGCCGCCCCGCCAGCTGGCCACGTACAGGCGACCGTCGGGGCCGAGATCCATCCCGGTCGGCCTGGGGAGGCTCGCGAAGGGCTCCTGCGAGGCGAGAAAGCTCGCGCCCGAGGGCACCAGATCGTGGCGATACATCTCGCTCCGGCCCCAGTCGGCGGTGAGCAGGCCTCCGCGAAGGCCCTCGGGCCATCGGGCGTGATCGATCGCGATCGCCCCGGTCCCGCCCCCCTGCCCGTACGAGCCGAGGGCCGGCATGGTCTCCCCGGGGAAGTTCGTGAAGGTCCGCGTGTAGCCGTATTCGGCGGTGGCGAAAAGCTGGCTCACGCGCACGTCCCAGCCGGCCCCGTCGTTCGTGTTGTCGCGGGTGAACAGGTTCAGGAAGGGGTCGATCGCGATGGCGAACGGGTTGCGAAGGCCGGTGGCGAAAACCTCAAGCTCGTTGCCGTCCGGCCTCACGCGGAGGATCCCGCCGCCTCTCTGCGAGAGCGTGGTCCCGTCCTTTCCCCGGGCCCCATGAAACCCGTAGTCGCCCACGGCGATGTAGATCCAGCCGTCAACGCCCATGCGGATGCCGTTGGTCGTATGGTCGCCGCCCCGTTCGTCGATCTGGCTGGTGGTCAGGCCCGAGACCAGGGTCTCCTGACGGTCGGACACGCCGTCCCCGTCCTCGTCGCGAAACACGCTGAGCAGGGGCGGGTGCAGGACCCAGACCTTGCCCTCAAGGGCGATCACCCCGCGGGCGTGGTCCGCCCTGGCGAAGGTGGTGATCTGGTCGGCCTTGCCGTCGCCATCGACGTCCAGGCACCGCATGATCCGGCCGCCTCCGGGCGTGCGGCCCAGCGACCCCTGCTCGTCCACGGCCACGAAGACCGCGCCGTCGGGGGCGACCGACAGCGTGACGGGATAATTGACCTTCGGAGGGGCGGCGAAGAGCGTGACCTTGAAGCCCGGCGGCCCCTTGATCTCCGCGCCGATCGTCGCGTCGTCCATCGGCTTGAGGGGGGCATTCCCGCCCGGCGGCCCGAAGTTGAACGTGGGTCGGTATCCCTCGGCCTTGCCCGCGAGTTGATCGGCGATCGAGGCCGACCGCTTCTCCGCGAAGGTCCGCAGGTCGGGGGCCGTCGGCCCGCCCGGGGGCCCGAACCCGACAGGAGGCTCAGCCCTTGCGACCCGCGCGGCGGCCTCTCGCTCAAGGACGGGCCTCGCCACGGCCTCGATCTCCGCCACGTCGGCCAGAAGACGGTCCTTCCGGAACACGGTCGAGGCGAGCTCCACCAGGATCTTCCGCTGCGCCTCGCGGACCTCGGGAAGGGCGAGCAGGCGATCCGCCAGCCGGTTCGGCGCGGCGTAGGGGTGGACGAGGCTCATGGCCATGAGCTGCTCGGCCGAACCCATCATGGCGAAATTCGCGAACGAGAGTTCCTGATCGCCGGGAAGGAACACGAAGCGATTCGTGCCCGGGTCGAGGAACAGGGCATAGTTGTAGGCCAGCGTGAAGAAGCCGTCGGCGTTCGCGATCAGCGACTGGACCGCCATGAATCTGAGGAACTTGTCGATATCGAGATAGGAGGCGATCTCCTTGCCGAACCGCTCATCGTCGGCCCGGTGGATCAGTCGCAGGAAGTCGATCAGACGCCGCGCCTCGTCGGCCGAGGGCTCGGCCAGCGGCCGGTAGGGGCCGCGATACTTCTCCCAGTCGTCGCCCAGGAAGTCGAGGCCTTGCATCCCCTGAGGCCTCAGGAGCAGGCCCTTCTCGGCCTGGAACCTGTCCTTGAGGAAGACCCGGTCCACGGGCTCGACCACGGTGTAGAGGCCAAGCTCGGCCTTCTCGTGCGTGTCCTCGACGCTCAGCGTGACCTCGGCCAGCGCGGTGCGGGGCGCCGGCACGCCCGCATCGCGAAAGAGCCGGAACGCCAGGGCCTCCCGCGATCCCGAGGGGTCGAGCGAACCGGCCTGGAGGAGCAGGCCGCGCAGGCCGAAAGCCCCCGGAGGCTCGGAGCGGCCCAGATCGACCAGGAAGGAACGCTTCAACCCCCCGGCCGAGGCCATGTACGAGGCGTTCCCCGAGTACCGAAGGTCCGCCCCCTTGAGGGTCTGCCCCTCCAGCGTGACGGCCCCGCGCGCCCACGGGAATTCCACCCCGAAGAGGTTCCTCTCGGCGTCCTTCGGCCCCGGCCTCCCCACGCGGGGAGCCTGCGGAGGGCCGCCCGGCAGGCCCGCCGGCGGCGGGGGCTGCATGGCCTTGTACTCCTCCGCGGAGACCTCGACGTGGACTCGCCAGAGCTTGCTCAGGCCGAAGGGGGGAGCCTCGACCCTGCGTGGATCCTCCCCCGCAGCCGGGTGCGCCAGGGGCCGGGCCAGCAGGAGGAGGCCGCAGAGAGCCAGTTTGGGGGCGACGCGGAGGGTTCGTCGAAGCATGAAAGGGCCTCACGCGGGGGAGACGACCTGTCGGCAGAGGAGACGAGTCAGGGCGATGTGGAGACGTGCCCCTGAGAGAGCAGACGCGATCCGGCGGCGCATGTCGCGCGCCTCGCGAAATTTTCTCGACGAATCCGTTCAGCGCGAGGGGTCCGACCGGTTCCGGCCCGAGTTACGACCGGAACAGGGTGGGCAACCCGTTCAGGGTGCCGCGGATCGGCGGGCCGGTCATCTCCTCCCATCGCCGCGCCTGATCGGCGGAGAGCACCCGGACGATGCGTTCGA
>JANOBY010000702.1:0-8602 GCA_031411935.1 Planctomycetales bacterium
GTCCCGGCGCGAGGTCCTCGTCCGGCAGAAGATCGGCAGGAGTGCGACGAAGGCCAGGGAAAGTCCCTTGACCACGTAGCTGACCTTATCGGGCGACATGTTGATGAAGTTCCTGCCCATGAGATAGGCGGGGAGCCCTCCGTTCGCATGAGCCGCGGCGGGCTTGGCCGTGGTCATCAATCGAGAGAGCACGCCGACCATCGACTGGTTGACTTCCTGGTTGCTCGCGACCCCGTCCTCGACATAGGGGCTCACGATCTGCTGATACCACGAGTTGAGGCACGTGGCGTTCAGCTCGTTGCCCAGAATGAAGCCCGGCACCACGAAGAGAAAGAGGAGGACGGCCACGAGGGTCGAGCCCACCGTCTTGAAGGATTTCTTGTAGAGAAAATAGGGCAAGAAGAGCGCGGGCGTGACCTTGTAGGCGATCGCCAGGCCCAGGAACAGGCCCGTCAGCACGTCGTGTCCGCGCCGCCATGCCACGAGGGCCGCCACGACCAGGGCCAGGATGATGATGTTCGTGTTGGCGTGGTGGAGATCGCCGAGGATCGGTCTCAGGCTGAGCAGGATGACCGCCGCCTGGGCCCACCACGGGAAGCGGGAGCCCCGAGGGACGGCCATGCGCATGCACGCGATCATGCTCAACGCCGCCAGGACGACTTTCATGGCATACCAGACCAGCGACGCCTGCACGGCGGGCAGGGTGGTCAGCGGATAGAGGCTGATCGCCATGATGGGCGGCGTCGGGAAATAGTACTTGGCCCAGATATCAGTCCCGAGGCGGAGTTCCGAGACCTGATGGTGCCACCGGATGAACGCGCTTCGGTCGTCCTCGGCCTTGGCCTTGTACACGACGGCGGCGACGGTCATGGCGATGAAGAACGTGATCCAGACGGCGCGTCGGCCGTGGCGATCAGGATCGGGGGTAGGCCCCGAAGCGGGGTTCGTCACGACGCGCTCCTTCCCTGGAGACGGTGTCGGGCCGTTGCGCGGTCCGATGGCAAGTTGATGAAACTGAAGACAAATTTGCTATCGTCCCGCAGGGACGGCCAGATTGAATTCCGTTTCCGAATGTCTGCCCTCACATCGATTTCGATCCCCCGGTGCCCCTTTCCCGCCAGAAAAACCGATACGACTTGCGTGAATAGGCGGATCCGCCGGTGGGGCAACGAGTGATACCGCAGGACCCCAAGATGGTCAAGGTCGGGCGCGAGCGATCCGGAATGACCTCTTGATGGACGGGCGTTCCGAAAGTTCGAACTTCGTCCTGTGTGACCGAGGGACGGAGGAGGACGCAGGAGTCCTCACCCAGGTCACAAGGCCTGGGGAGGGGAGTGCCTTTTTCAGCGAATGCGGCCCGCAGGATTCGAACCTGCAACCAAGGGATTCAAGACGCCCCCGCGTTTCCGCGAGGCTTGGACTATCTCACCCTCCACCGGATCACTCGTCGCGATCGCGAGGGAGGCCGGGCGCTCGTCGGCGGGGAGTATTGTTGGGACTCACCCCGCTAGTCTCTGAACCTTCCTGGCCACCGATGCCCGGCCAGGCTTGGCTGCGGATTGCCGTGTCGCCCGCTTGCGGACGATTTAGGTTTCCCGCAATTCACCCGGATCGCCTCCGAGAGTTACCTCTCGGTGCCACCTTTCTTGGAGAAAAGATGAGTCCCCTGCTCTAACCGTTGAGCTAGGGCCGCAGGGATCCATAGTTTCCCCGGAATCGGGCGTGAGATCAAGCGAAATTCGCGAGAACCGCCGCTTGGCGAGCGTGCGGGTTCGCTCTACGATGGAAGCATGAGGACCTTGATCGACGGATACAACGTGATGCATGCCCGGGGCCTCATGTCCCGGAAATTCGGCCCGAACGACTTCCACAAGGTCCGCCACCGCTTTCTCGTGGACCTCGCCGCGGCGCTCCCGCCGATCGAAGCCCACCAGACGACGGTGGTCTTCGACGCCTCGCATCCTCCCGCGGATCGACCTGAGAGGGCGAGGCTCAAAGGGATCGAGGTGATCTTCGCCGTGGGGGACGAGAACGCCGACGCCCGGATCGAGAAGCTGATCTCGGCCCACTCGGCCCCCCGGACCCTCACGGTCGTTTCGACCGACCTCCGGGTGCGTCAGGCGGCCTCGCGACGAAAGGCCACGGCGATCACGTCCGACGATTACCTCGCGAAGCTTGCCGATCGCCGGAAGGTTCGGGACAGCCCCGAACCGCCCTCGGTTTCGGCCGAGGAGAAAGCCCGGATGCGCGGGCTCCCAGCCGCCGAGGCCGATTTCTGGCTGGCCGAGTTCGCCCACGTGGCGGACGAACCCGGCGTGAAGGATTCTCTCCGCGCCGGCGACTTCGTCCCGACCGACGACGAGATCGCACGCATCGAGGAGGAGATTCGTCGCGAGGGCGAGGGTCGACGCCCTCGCCGCAAGTGACATCTTCTTCTAGCTGTTGGCCGCCAGTGGTCGCCGATCGATCCCCACCTCGGTGAGGAATTCGATGTCCCCGGACCCCACGTCGTAGATCGCGCCGACCACGCCGATCCGCCCCTCGGAGACCAGGCTTTCCAGGGTCTGGCTTTGCTCGAGGATACGTTCGACGGTCCTGACCACATTGCGACGCGAAACGTCGTTGACCACGGCCTCTTTCGCCACCTTGTCCAGATTCTGAAAGCCCAGGGCGGCCGCGGGATCGACCGACTCCTGGATGTCCTCCAGGACGTGCCCCAGATGCTGGCACCCGGTGGCCTCGGCCACGCTCTGGGCAGACCCGTGGAGATCGACGGCGGCCGTGACGGCGCCACACCGCGTGTGTCCTAGCACCACGATCAACTTCGCTCCGGCGACGTTGCAAGCGTATTCCATGCTCCCGAGCGCCTTGCGGCTGATCACGTTGCCGGCCATCCTCACGCTGAAGATGTCCCCCACGCCCAGGTCGAAGATCAGCTCGGCCGGGGTCCGCGAATCGATGCAACTGAGGATCACGGCCAGGGGGTGCTGCCCCGAGGCCGTGGCAAGAACCTGCCGCCCGAGGTCTCGGGTGAGGCGGTGCCCCGTCCGGAACCGCTCGTGCCCCTCTTTCAGGATCGAAAGCACCTGCTCCGGCCGGAGCGAGGTCTGCAACTCGCGGGTGGAGTAGTCCACGTACTGCGTCTGATCCTCGAGATGATACTTGCGGCGGAATCCGATCAGGCTGACCTCGACCCCTCGGATCGGGCCGGTCTGCTCCTTGAAGTCGCGAATCAGGTCGAGCACGTCGGGGTCGATGTAGTCGGTGCTCTGGGCATCGAGCAGGAGCTGACCTCCGCGAGGGATCGCGTCGAGATTCCTCGCCAGGGCCGCCCGATTGAGAAAGCTCACCTGGTTGCCCAGCTCGATGCGGACGACCTCGCCCCCGAGGTGTTTCTCGACGATCCGCCGGATAGGCCGCCGGATACTGCTTCGAATGATGAAACTCAGGCTCACGCTCAGGCCGATCAAGATGCCGGTCAGAAGGTCGGTGAACACGATCGCCAGGACGGTCGTGATGAACGGCACGAACTGGTTCGGGCCGGCACCCCACATCGCGCGGAACGTTGACACGCGGGCGAGCTTGAATCCGGTGATGAACAGGATCGCCGCCAGGCAAGACAGGGGGATCTGATTCAGCAAGGTGGGCAAGAGCACAACGCTGACCAGGATCAGAGTGCCCTGGGTGATGGTCGCCAGCTTCGTCCTCGCTCCGACCTGGATGTTCACCGAACTGCGGGCGATCACAAGGCATACGGGGAGACCTCCGATGAGGCCTAGTGTGAGGTTGCCCACCCCCTGCGCGAGCAATTCGCGATTCGCGGGGGCGTCGCGACGCTCGGGGTCCAGGTTTTCGATCGCCTCCAGGTTCAGGAGGGTCTCGAGCGAGGCCACAGCGGCGATCGTCACCGCGGCCACATAAATGGCCGGATTCCTCCATTGCGAGAAGTCGGGATGCTGGAGCGCCTGCAGGTAACCCGCCACGCTTTCCGCGAGCGGCACCTGGACCCGGTGCGAGGCCTCGATCGCCCAGGGTGCCCCGAGACGACTAAGCAGAAGACTCACCCCCACCCCGAGCAGAACCACGAGCAGGGGGCCGGGGATGACCGCGTTGCGCAGAAATTTCCACCGATCCCAGACCAACAAAAGGGCCACCGAGAGCAGGCCGATGAGCGCGGCACCTGGATGAATGTCCCGCACGGTCTGGAGCAACTCCAGGAGGGTGTTGGAACTGTCGGGCTGAAGGAACGCCATCTCGCCCTCGGGATCCGGGTCATGCCCGACGAGGTGCGGGATCTGCTTCAGGATTAAGATCAGGCCGATCGCCGTGAGGAGCCCTTTGATCACGCTCGACGGGAAGAACGCCGAGAAGAAGCCCACCCTCGCCAATCCCAGTGCAATCTGGATGATCCCTGCGATGGCCAGAGCCAGCAAGAACGCGGGGAACGACCCGAGAACAAGAAGCTGCGCAGCCACCACCGCGGTCAATCCCGCGGCTGGCCCGCTGATCGCGGTCTGGCTGCCGCTCAGGAGCCCCACCAGGACTCCCCCCACGATCCCGGTGAGCAGGCCCGAGAAGAGGGGTGCATTGGACGCCAGGGCCACCCCCAGGCTCAGCGGCAATGCGACAAAGAACACGACCAGCCCGGCCGACAGATCGCGAGCCAATGTGGTCCGAGGGTTCAGAGGCTGGATGGAACTCACGATCATCGCTCCCGGTTTGCTGACTCGATCGACGGAACGACCAGTGTAGTGCGGATTGCACGAGACACCACCGATCTTCGGTGAAGTCGGCGGCATCTCGCGAAACGGCGGGCAAAAACCGCGCCCGGTAGGACATCTTGGGGGGCTTTGCCTGGCGAGCCCATCGTCTCGTCTGGTACAACCTTACGTCTGATCGTCTTGAATCACGAGGCAAGGGGCTGCGCGGCGATGAAAGTTCACGAGTATCAGGCGAAGGATCTCTTGAAGTCTTACGGCGTGGCGGTCCCCGCCGGGATCGTCGCGAGCACTCCCGAGGAAGCCGCCGCAGCCTTCGACGCGCTGGCCGCCCCTCTGGTGGTCGTGAAAGCCCAGGTGCACGCCGGAGGCCGCGGCAAGGGCGTTGCCGTGGGGCCCGAGTTCGACCGCGAGGAAGCCCTGGCCATCGCCAGCGGACAGAAGCCCCGCCCCGACGGCATGGCCAAGGGCGTCCAGCTCGTCCGCACCCGCGAGGAGGCCCAGAAGGCCGCCGCGGGGCTGTTGGGCAAGACCATGGTGACCTACCAGACGGGCGCCGTGGGGCAGGGCATCGGTAAGGTCCTCGTGACGGTCGGCCACGACATCGCCAAGGAACTCTACCTGGGCCTGGCGATGGACCGCGTGCTCCAGCGCCCCGTCCTCATGGCCACCACCGAGGGGGGCGTGGAGATCGAGAAGGTCGCCGAGGAGACCCCCGAGAAGATCCACCGCGAGCCGATCGACCCCCTCTTCGGCCTCGGCGATTTCCAGGCCCGGAAAATCACCAAGGCCCTGGGCCTCTCGGGCGAGACCGCCAAAAAGGGCGAGGTGTTCCTCAAAGCCTTCGTCAAGATGTTCCTCGACACCGACGCCTCGCTCGCCGAGATCAACCCGCTGATGGTGACCGAGGCCGGTGACGTCCTGGCGCTCGACTGCAAGCTGAATTTCGACGACAACGCCCTGTTCAAGCACAAGAACATCGCTGCGCTGCTCGACCCGACCGAGGAAGACCCCAACGAGCTTCGCGCCGCCAAGAGCGGCCTGAGCTACGTCCAGCTCGACGGCGATATCGCCTGCCTGGTCAACGGAGCGGGCCTGGCCATGAGCACCATGGACCTGATCAAGTACCACGGAGGGGAGCCCGCCAACTTCCTCGACGTAGGCGGCGGTGCCAACAAGGATCAGGTCCTCGAGGCCTTCCGCATCCTGCTCTCCACGCCGAACGTGAAAGGTGTTCTCGTGAACATCTTCGGTGGGATCATGAAGTGCGACACCATCGCCGCCGCGCTCCTGGCCGCTTACGACGAGATCGACTTCCACGTTCCCCTGGTGGTCCGGCTGGAAGGCACGAACGTGGAGGCCGGCAAGAAGCTTCTTGCCGACTCCGGACGCAAGATCATAACGGCCGACGGCCTGACCGACGCCGCGCAGAAGATTGTGGCGGCCGCCAAGGGGGCCGCGTGATGAAGGCCCGATTCCTCCTGGGACTCGCGGCCGCATTCCTCGTCGCGAGCTCGTCGGCCCTCGCGGCCGACGAGATTCATGAGGCCGCCAAACGCCTCGGTCGCGGCGTGAACCTGGGCAACTCCCTCGAAGCCCCGAGCGAAGGCGCCTGGGGCCTCACGCTCAAGGAAGAGTATTTTGAGGCGATCGCGAAGGCCGGGTTTCGTCACGTCCGACTGCCCGTCAAGTGGTCGGCGCACGCGTCGGACGAGGCCCCCTACACGATCGACCCAACGTTCCTCGCTCGCGTGGATTGGGCCGTGGATCAGGCCCTCAAGCGTGAACTGAAACTGGTCCTCAACATCCACCACTTCGACGGGATGGACGCCAATCCCCAGGCCAGCGAGGCCAAACTCCTCGCGATCTGGAAGCAGCTCGGCGAGCACTACAGCGAACGGCCGAAGGGGCTCTATTTCGAGCTCCTGAACGAGCCCCACGACAAGCTCACCGACGATCGCTGGAACGCCACGATCCCCTCGTTGCTCCGGATCGTTCGCACCTCAAATCCCACGCGTCCGGTGATCATCGGCGGGGGAAACTGGAACAACTTCCGCAACCTGGCGAAGCTGAACCTGCCCTCGGATGACCGCAACCTGATCGCCACGTTCCACTACTACGAGCCCTTCGAGTTCACCCACCAGGGGGCCGAATGGGCCAAGGGAAGCGAGAAGTGGCTGGGCATGACCTGGACCCCGACGGACGAGCAGCGCAAGAAGCTGACCGACGATTTCGCGACCGTAGCCGCATGGGCCAGGTCGCACGATCGTCCCGTTTACCTGGGCGAATTCGGCTGCTATTCGAAGTCCGACAGGGCGTCTCGACTGGCATGGACCAGGGGCGTGGCCGACGAGGCCGCGAAGCACGGCTACAGCATGGCCTACTGGGAGTTCGGCTCGGGCTTCGGCGTCTACGACCCGAAGACGTCGGAGTGGAGACAGCCCCTACTCGACGCGATCCTGCCGAAAGCGGAACACTGATCGAATCGTCAAAGCCAATATCTTTTTGATGGGTCGGACCTCATCCTCGACCCGAACCAAACGGCGGGCCTTCCACGCCTTTCACGGGATTTCTCCATGAGCATTCTGGTCGACAAGAACACGCGTCTGATCTGTCAGGGCATCACCGGCAAGGCTGGGGCCTTCCACTCCGAGCAATGCAGGGACTACGGGACGAACCTGGTCGGCGGGGTCACGCCCGGCCGTGGAGGCCAGACTGCGCTGGGTCTGCCGGTCTTCGACACGTGCTCCGAGGCCGTGAAGCAGACGGGCGCGAACGCCACCATGATCTTCGTGCCCCCTCCGGGAGCGGCCGACGCGATCCTCGAGGCCGCCGACGCGGGCATCTCGCTGATCGTGGCGATCACCGAGGGGATCCCCGTGATGGACATGGCCCGCGCGGTCGAGTACCTGCGGATCCACCACCCCAAGGCGCGACTCATCGGCCCCAACTGCCCCGGCGTGATCACGCCCGGCGCCTGCAAGATCGGCATCATGCCCGGCTACATCCACAAGCCCGGCCGCGTAGGGGTCGTGAGCCGATCGGGCACCCTCACCTATGAGGCCGTGTGGCAGCTCACGAACCTGGGCATCGGCCAGAGCACCTGCGTGGGGATCGGCGGCGACCCGGTCAACGGCACGAGCTTCGTGGACGTACTGAAGATGTTCCAGGACGACCCCGACACCGACGCCGTGCTCATGATGGGCGAGATCGGCGGCGACGCCGAGGAAAAGGCCGCCGCACTCAAGGCCGAGGGGCTCTTCACGAAGCCCATGGCCGCGTTCATCGCCGGCCAGACCGCCCCTCCCGGCAAGCGCATGGGGCACGCCGGCGCGATCATCTCGGGCGGGTCGGGCAAGGCGTCCGACAAGATCGCCGCGCTCGAAGGCGCCGGGATCCGCGTGGCCAAGAGTCCGGCCGACATGGGCATCGCCCTCCAGGCCGCCCTCAAGGCCTCCTGAACGCAGAGGACTCACGGGGGGCGGGCCCGCATGCGGACGGTCTCTCCCCCAAGGTCACCTCTGTATTGCAGCTTCAAGACCGGTGCTTGGGTCATGTGGGGGTATGGCCGGCACCAAAGGGCCCTTAGGATCACTGGTCCGTGAGCGAGATCTCGATGAACTCCGACGATTCTCCTCCGGACGAGTCGAATCCCTGGACGACCAACACCTCCCGCCAGGTTTATGAAAACCCGTGGATCTCGGTCCGCGAGGATCAGGTCACGCGCCCCGACGGGGCCCCGGGCATCTACGGGGTGGTCCACTTCAAGAATCGCGCCATCGGGGTGCTTGCCGTCGAGGACGACGGACGGGTCTGGCTCGTGGGACAGCATCGCTACCCGCTCGACACCTACTCGTGGGAGATCCCCGAGGGTGGAGGGCCGC
>JANOBY010000703.1:0-4565 GCA_031411935.1 Planctomycetales bacterium
AGGCCGAGCCGCTGCTGAAGAAGGCCCTCGCCATCTGCGAGAAGGAACTGGGCGCCGACCACCCCGAAGTCGCCTCCAATCTCGAGGTCCTCGGCTCGCTGAACGCAGCCCAGGGCAAGGCCGTGGACGCCGAGAATATGCTCAAGAAGGCCCTGAACCTGTACGAAGTCGGCCTCGGCAACGAGAGCCCTCAGCTCGCCCGCTGCGCCAACAAGCTCGGAGCCGTTTGCCTCTCGCAGGGGCACCTGGACGAGGCCGAGAAGTGCTGCAAGCAGGCCGTGGAGATCGGCGAGAAGACCGGCGAATCCGCGGAACTGATCTCCGCCTACGAAAACCTGGCCGCGGTGCTGACCAAGGCCGGCAAGACCGACGAGGCCAAGAAGGCCGCCGACGCTGCCAAGGCCCTCAAGGCCACGGCGAAGCCCTGATCCCAATCGGACTCGGGGCCGGCGCCGATCCGTTCGCCCCGAGTCGCCCGCGAGCCTGGGTGGGCCCCCTTGAGCCCACCCAGGCTCTCTCCTCGAACGGCGACCACCCGCCCTCCGCACCCGAGATCCCGCCGGCCGCAATCTCTTGCGGAGACGGGGCCCGCCTGGCACCGGGCAACCTCTTCGGAAGGAATGGGCGGCTTCCCATCATCGCGGTCGTCGCAATCCGGACGCTCCCGGATCCGGCTCGCCCGCGCTTCCATCACGCCTCTATGGTGGGCCGCCGGAGATCCGGGGGCCATCGGGCGACCTGACCTCCGTCTCGAATCGGCGCGGATTCGGATAAACTGGAGGCCCGCGATGACCCCCCGAGACCGGCCCGAGAAATCCTGCCCATGCCGCGCAAGCCCGGACGCTCCCGACCTCCCGGAAGAAAGGCGAAGCGTGTTCGGCCGGCGCGGTTCATCGAGGAGCCCGAGGTCCTTCGAGCCCGGATCGCGGCGGCCGGGGAATCGCTGAAGATCCTGTCGGGGCCGGATCCCGGTGCCGTCGAGCTGGCGAGAAGGGTCAACGAGCTCACCGACCGGTCGATCGCGCAGGTCCACGAGGCCTGCCAGGACGGGCACGAAATCGCGTGCCGGAGCGGCTGCACCTACTGCTGCATGTTCCCGGTCGCGGCCTCGGCCCCGGAGGTCCTGGCCATCGCCGCCCATGTTCGCGAGCGGTTCGACAAGGATCGGCAAGCGGCGCTCGATCGTCGCGTGGGGGCCAACATCTCGGCGACCGAGGGCATGGCCATGAGCCGGAGGGATCGCGTGAGGCTGGATTGTCCCTTCCTCGAGGCGGGCCGATGCTCGGTCTACGAGGTCAGGCCGGTCGCATGTCGGGGGTACTCCTCGTACAGCGTGGAGGATTGCCGGGAGGACTTCGAGCATCCGGGGACCGGGGTGGACGTGCCCACCAATGCCCTCCGGGAGCTTGTCTACGGGGCGATCCGCGAGGGACTGGCCGTCGCGTGCAGGTCGGCCTCGGTCGAGCATCGCCTTCTCGAACTGGTCCGGGCCTACAGGATCGCCTCGGACGATCCGACGCTTGCCGAGACCTGGCGAAGCCGCCCCGAAGCCTTCGAGACCGCGACCGGGGAGAGAGTTTTTCCCGGCCCGTGGTCGGACGAGCTCGACCAGGAGTTCGAGGAGGTCTACCGGAACACGAGGGAGGATCTCGAAGGGCAACAGGGAACGGCCTGAGCGTTTCTCTTGAGAAGTCGAGTCGCGGTCCTCGTCGCGGTCGGCCATCCGGGACGCTCCGGACCTCCTCCTCAATCCCTCCGGCCACCGAGGTTTGATCACGGACGTACACACGTGGACATCCGTGTGGTAGAGTCGGGAACAGCACTCCCGGATGGAGCCGAGGGAGATCGGCCCGCGCGGGGGACCGACCAGACCGAGGGCGTGATCGTGGACGGGCCCGAGCGGCAGAGAAAGATCATCCACATCGACATGGACGCCTTCTACGCGTCCGTCGAGCAGCGCGACGATCCCGACCTCCGCGGCAAGCCCGTGGCCGTGGGCGGCACGCGCGAGAGGGGCGTGGTGGCGGCCGCCAGCTACGAGGCTCGCCGGTTCGGCGTCCGCTCGGCCATGCCCTCGGTCTCCGCCAGGCGGAAGTGCCCCGAGCTGATCTTCGTGAAGCCCCGGTTCGAGGTCTACCGGGCGGTGTCGCATCAGATCCGGGCGATCTTCGCCGAGTACACGCCCTTGATCGAGCCGCTCTCGCTCGACGAGGCCTATCTCGACGTGACCGAGAACCTGAAGGCCATGACCTCGGCCACCGAGATCGCCGAGCAGATCCGGGCGAAGATCCGCGTCGAGACGGGCCTGACCGCGTCGGCCGGCGTCTCCTACAACAAGTTCCTGGCGAAGATGGCGTCCGAAGAGCGCAAGCCCGACGGCCTGTTCGTGATCACGCCGAGGAAAGGGCCCGCGTTCGTGGAAGGCCTTCCGGTGGGGAAGTTCCACGGGATCGGCCCCGTGACCGCGGCGAAGATGGAGGGGCTCGGGATCCAGACCGGCGCGGATTTGAGGGGCCGGTCGCTGGAGTTCCTCGCGCAACACTTCGGCAAGTCGGGGCCTTACTACTTCTCGCTGGCGCGTGGCATCGACGAACGGCCGGTGTGTGCCGATCGCGTGCGGAAATCCATCGGCGCCGAGACCACGTTCGGTGCCGACCTCTTCACGGCCGAGGAGGCCCGCGAAGCCCTGGAGCCGCTGATCGCCAAGGTCTGGTCGTACTGCGAGGGCTCGACGATCCGGGGCCGGACGGCCACGCTCAAGGCGAAGTACGTCGACTTCCAGCAGATCACCCGCAGCCGGACGGTCGACGTCCCGGTCGCGTCGCGCGAGGTGCTCGAAGAGCTCGTCTCCGCGCTCCTCGAGCCCCTCTTCCCGGTCCACAAGGGGATCCGACTCCTCGGCGTGACCCTGTCCTCGCTCGACGTCGAGGCCGAACCCCGCGCCGGTCGGCAGCTCCGTCTGCCCCTCTGAGCGGACTCGCTACTTGATCACGGCGGGCAGATCCTGGCCCTTGGGATAGAACTTCATCGAGACCGAGTTCACGCAGTGGCGCGTGTTCTTTGCCGTGAGGCCCTCGCCCACGAACACATGCCCCAGATGGCCGCCGCAGTTCTGGCAGAGGATCTCGGTGCGCTCGCCGTCGCCGTCGGGCACCTTCTTGACCGCGCCCGGGAGCTCGTCGTCGAAGCTGGGCCATCCGCACTCGCTCGCGAACTTGTCGTCGGAGCGATAGAGCGGGGCGTTGCACCGGCGGCACACGTAGGTCCCGGAGTCCTTGAGGTCGGTATACTCGCCGATGAAGGCCCGCTCCGTCCCCTTCCCGAGGATCACACGCGCCTCCTCCGACGAGAGAGGGTTGAACCTGGCCGGATCGTCGTTGCGAGTCGTGGCCGGCATCTCGTTTCCTCCGGTGGGGCGGGGGTCGGAAGGGCGGTCGCCGCATCCGGCGAGGCAGAGCATCGCGGCGATCGATCGCCAGAGGGCTTTTCGGGGCATGAGGACGATTCCTGCGGAGCGGATGGGGCCGGTCCCTGCATTCTAGCCGGTCGGCCAGGGGAGCGAAATCGGCGATGTCCGAGCGCCCCTTGCGTTCGCCACACGATCTCTTCCGCCCGATGAGGCAAACGACGAGGGATCCACGTGGCCCTCAAGACAGCCTGGTCCCGATGATGAGGCTTGCCGTCATCGGAGCGGAGGACGTGTTCGAGGCGGGCAACCTCGTCATCGGACAACTTGATGCGGATCACCGCCGCGCTCCGACTCAGCGGGCGGATGCGACTCGCCCCATAGGCCATCGGTCCCCTCGGCAGCGAAGGGTAGAGGGGGCCCAGATTGAGCGGTTCGTCGAGCCACTCAAGGAGGAGGGATGACCCCGGATCGCCGGCAGGAAAGCTCATCCGAGCTTTCCCGGACGCACCAAACGCCCACCATAATGGAGAGCGTTGACACGATCTGCGTGAACCGTAGAATTACGCAAATCGTTCTGTTTAAGGGTTTTGCGGCCGTCGCGAGAGCAAGTGTTCCTCCATCTTGTGAATTCAGGGCAATTGTTGTAAGTTGATATTTCCAAAGGAGTTTACGTATTCCCGATCGTCGGTTGTCAGGGTTTTGTCAGGAGGCTCCGATGAGGCTGCCGTTCTTCCGCAAGTCCCGCTGGGCGTGGTACGTCGAGAATGAGGTGGGCAAGCAGATCCTCCTGGGGAAAGACCCTCGCTATTCGGCCCCACCCAAGGAGGTGCCGAAGGACCCGCCGCCCGCCATCCACCGCAAGTATCTCAAGGTCATGCAGCGGGAGGAGGAGCCGGAGGACCGCAAGCTCTCGTTCTGCATCGACGCGTATACCGAATCGCTCGACACCTGCACCCAGACCACTCGAACACGGGCAAAGAACTTCTTCGACCAGTTCCTCAAGGACATGGGCGACCCCATGGTCTCGAAGCTCAGGCCGCACCATCTCACCGACTTCACGAAGGCGAAGGATTGGAAGCCGAACACCGTCCGGGCCGCGTGGCAGACGGTCAACGCCTGCCTGAACTACTGCGTGAAGGAGGGGTGGATCTCCGCC